>CAMAPP010000022.1 GCA_945860095.1 Rhizobium sp. Q54
GCACGGCGCGGACATGATGGTGAAGGGCGCCTATACCCAAAGCCGGCTGCGCCAGATGATCTTCGGCGGCGCGACCTCGCACATCCTGGCGCACACCGAGATGCCGGTGTTCATGGCGCATTGAGTTCACGGCGCATTAAATTCATGGCGCACTGGGTTCGTCGCGCACTAAGTTCATGGCGCACTGGGTTCGCGGCGCACTGGGTTCGCGGCGCACGAATTTCACGGCGCACGGATTTCACGGCACACTGGGCGAAAATCACTTGACGCTGCGGCGTCGGTCGGGGCGCCGCGAAATCGGTGCGCCCCAGGAATACATCGAGAGACATGCCGCGATACCTTCACGCTCCGGGACCACGAAGTGGGAACGCGCCGCGTGATCGGCGCGCGCCGGGAGCACATGCCCAAACGCGCCGCGAGAAAGGGACCATGAAGTGAATCCCGAATTTGGTCCGCGTTCGCCCGATGGCTGGAAGGCGCTGCTTCTGTGCGGCGCGCTGGCCATCCTGTTCGGCGTTATCGCCCTTCTTCTGCCGGACATGACCTTGGCCGCACTCATGACGGTGTTCGCCCTGTGTCTTGCATTCGGCGGGACCCTCGCCATTCTTGCCGGCATGCGCATCGCCCGGCGCGGCGGCCGCGCGACGGCGTTTTACCTCGAAGGCGCGCTCGCCATCGCCGTCGCCGCGCTGGCCGTCATCTGGCCGGACCAGACCATCGCGGCGATCGTTACCCTCATCGGCATCTGGGCCGTGCTGACGGGCGGGTTTTTGCTGTTCGCGGTACGGCCCTTTCGCACGGACGCGCCCCGGCAATGGCTGCGCGCCCTGCCCGGCGTTCTCGTCACGGCATTCGGCCTCGTGCTGATCCTCTGGCCAAGTGGCGCGGCGGTCGCGTTTTCGTGGTGGCTCGGCCTCTTCGCCATCGCCTTCGGCGCCATGCTCGTGGGCCTGGCCTTGCGCATGAAGAACCGGAACCGCTTGGCGAATATTCCCTGACTGGTCAAATCGCCCCATGACCGACCGGAGGACGGGGCGCCACGGCCGGCCGAAGGCGCCACGGCCGGCCGAAGGCGCCATGATCGGCCAAGGCGCCATGATCGGCCCGAGGCCCTGATGGTGCGGGCGGTGGGAATCGAACCCACACTCGCCGCGAGGCGAACGGGATTTTAAGTCCCGCGCGTCTGCCAATTCCGCCACGCCCGCACGGCCAGGACACTACCACGCGCCCACGCCGCCGAGGCGTCCCCTTCGCGCACGCCCTTGCCAGGGGCGGCGCGCCGGGGGCAGATAGCGGCCATGAACTGGCGGGATCGGGCGAGTTGGAATCGCGCGGGCTGGGTGCTGACCGCGCTCTGGGCGATCTACGTCGTCGAGGCGACGCGGGGTGATTGGTCCCATCCGCTGTTCCGCTTCGTCTTTCTCGTCCCCCTCGCGCTGTGGGCGGTGCTCATCGTCGCGCGGCGCGCGCTTCTTGGCGCCGAACCGAAGACGGCACCCCCGCCGGCGAAAGCCGACGTGCGCAAATAAAATGCCTCGCGCCGTGGGCGGCGCTCATCGTCGCGCGGCGCGCGCTTCTCGGCGCCGAACCCAAGGCCGCCGCGCCGCCAACGCCCGAGAAGCGCGGCTAGACGAAAACTTTCGTCAATTCGACGCGCCCGAGGCACCCCATAACAGGATTCGGGCCTGGAGCGCGCAGCCCATCTCGGCCATCCACACCGCGCGGTGCGCATCCGACAACAAGCCATCGGACGTGAGGTGCAGCACCAGGCGCCGCGCGGTCGGCGCGCCGTCGAGCCGCGCCATGTACACCGCGCGGTCGGCGAGCTTGACCTCGGCGGGCCATGGCAGCGTCGCCGCTCCGGCCGGCCAATCGGCCTGGGTGCGGCCTTCTTCCTTGGCACCCGCGAGGTGCAGCACCGCCGGCTTGTCGGCGGACGCGCGCCAAAGCTGGGGCGCGGCGCCGGGCGCCACGCATTGATCGCCCCCGCGCCCGACATCGACCACCCAGGGATCGGCAGGCTCGCCCTTTTGTGCGCCGCGCACGGCGCCGAGGGTCTGCCCGCCCTTGCCTTGGCCCGCCGCAAGGCTCGCCAGCGCATCCGTGAATTTCTTGTCGGTGGCGGGCGGCGTGGTGTCCCATACCGGACCCTTGTACGGCCCCGCGCGCGTGACCGATTTGCCGTTGCCGGCGATGAAGGTGAGTTTCTGTCCGGCCGCGAGATCGAGCATCGCCGCCGAATCGATGACTTGTCCCGCCTTGTAGGCCGGCACGTTCGAGGCCACGACCACGATATCGGCGGCCGCGGCCGGGACCGCCCAGACCAGGGCGGCGAGAACCAGACACATCACGAAGCGGATCATTATTTCTCCTCCAACACGATGCGGGCGTCGCGCGCGCCGGCGCGGATTCGGGCAAGATGCAGCCGCGCGAGCGGCTCGCCGGGCCGTTCGTCCGCGAGCGCCTGGAATTTTTGCGCCACCGATTCCTCGCCGTTCACCAGGGCAGCATAGGCCGCCCGGTAGCGGTCGTTCCAGGTTGCCCCGTTTCCGGATAACGCGTTTCCGGATAACGCGTTTCCGGATTCGTCCTGCCCGGCCAGGGGCGTGAACACGCCGACGGCCTCGGTTTTGCCCTTGAGCACGATGTCTCCCACGGGGATAAGCATAGCACCATCGCAGCCCGAGGCTGTGACGGCGCTCACACAGACCCGGGTGCCCAAGTGCTTGTTCGCACTTTCAAGTCGCGCGGCGGTGTTCATCGTGTCGCCCATGGCGGTGTAATCGAAGCGCCCCTCGCCGCCGAAATTGCCGACCGTCGCCGGCCCGGTGTGCACGCCGATGCGCGTGCGCCCGAAGCCCGGATGGCCGGCGCGGAACGCCTCGGCGAACGCATCGAGCGCGCGGGCGCAATCGACCGCGCGGCGGGCGTGGTCGTCCTGGGCGAGCGGTGCGCCAAAAAACGCCACGACCGCGTCGCCGACGAATTTGTCGATCGTGCCGCCATGCGCGAGCACGAGGCGCGAGGCGCCGTCGAGATAGGCGTTGAGCAGCGGCACGAGTTCGTGCGCGGGCAGGCGTTCGGCGAGCGTGGTGAAACCCTCGACATCGGTGAACAGCGCGGTGATCACGCGCCGCTCGCCGCCGAGCGCGAGGCTCGCGGGATTGCGCGTCAGCTCCTCGACCACCGCCGGCGGCACGAACATCATGAAGGCGTTGCGGATGAAGCGGCGGAGCGCGCGTTCCCGGCGGTGGGCGCGCGCGCTTTCGATGCCGTAGGCGCCGAACAAGGCGAGCTTGGGCGCGACAAGCGGCACCAGGACGTGCGCCTCCGAGACGAGCGCGAAGCCGATGACCCACAAACCGAGCGCGACGGCGACGAGCATCAGGGCCTTCTGCCAGCCCGGACGTTCCCAGTGCGCGAGCGCCGCGCCCGCGAGCGCGAACACAAAGACGAAAATAAATTTCCCGGCCAGGCCCGATTCGCGCACGCGCCTGCCGTCCTGAAGCTGGGCCACCATCTGCGCGTGGACTTCCATGCCCGCCGTATCGGCGGGCGCGCCCGCACGCGCGGCGAGCGGGGTGCGGTGGCGATCGATGCCGGGAAGATCGGCGCCGAGGATGACCACGCGGCCCTTGAACGCGGCCGACAGCGCCGCCGGATTTAGCGCCGCGAGCGCCGGCAGGGCGTGGATGGGCAAGGTCGCGAAGCCGTCCGCGCCGTCGAGCGGCAAGCCCAGATAATCGATGCGCTTGGCTTCGAGCTTCGCGGCCTCGGCGACGCGAGCGGGCACGAGCGCTGCGGCGAATCCGGGTTTCGCGTGGCCCTCCGCCGCACGAACCAAGCGCGGCCAGCGCCGGATCGTGCCGTCGGCATCGCGCGCGAGCGCGGGCAAGGCGGTGCGCGCGCCGGCGGCGGCGGCGAAGGCCTCGATCCAAGCGGTCTGCTCGGCGCCAAGCCCATCCGCCGCATCGGCCCAGGCAAGGACGACGGGGGTGGGAAAATCGGCCAAGGCCTGGGCGAGCGCTTCGTCCTTGGCTTGCTCGGTCGGCCGGTCGAGCAGGATGTCGATGCCGAGCGCCGCGATTTCCGCCTTGGCCAGCACCGCGACCGCCTGGGCCAAGACCAAGCGATCGATGGGCGAGCGGTACGGGAGATTTGCCAGCGTGTCCTCGGTCACCGTGACGAGCGCGACGCCGGTATTCTGGCTCGGCGCGCGGCTGCCCAAGGCCGCGAAGCGAAGATCGGCGATCACCTCCTCGGCCGCGCCGGCGAACGGCAGGAAATGCGGCATCATGTACGCGCCCGCCGCCACGCAGGCGGCGAGGAGCACGGAAAGGGCGCGCGCGCGCCAGGCTTTCGCCGGAACGGCGCCTCCTGGCGCGGCCGAAGAGAGCGCGGTCGATGGTGGCGCGGGCGATGGGGCGGCGGTGGGCTGGGACATGGGGCTTTCTGGCCGCGGAGCATCCGGCCTTACGAGGCGTCTTCCTCGACCGCGTCGCCGCCGAGCGCGCGGATCATTTCCGCGATATCGCCCGCGGCCGCGTCCAGGCGCGCACGATCGATGCCGCGCGCGACCAGCGAGGTTCCGAACTTGCCCTGGCGGAAGAACGGATAGCTGCCGAGATCGATCTCGGGATATTTCTCCTGCAACGCGGCGAAGCCGGACGCGATCGTGCCCTCGGGCAGATGCGTCAGGATGCTGCGCGCGAGCACCGGCGGACCCGAACGCAGCGTGTGCTTCACCGC
Source organism: Rhizobium sp. Q54 (assembly GCA_945860095.1). Lineage (GTDB taxonomy): Bacteria > Pseudomonadota > Alphaproteobacteria > CADEGL01 > CADEGL01 > CAMAPP01. Next base: position 4,750 of record CAMAPP010000022.1, read on the forward strand.
GTCGAACATGGCGCGCATGATCGACGGCACGCCCGCCATGACGAAGACGTTTTCCATCCGGAAACCGGGCGCCGCCGACGCCGCCGTCTTGATGAGAGCGGCGCCGAGGGGCACCTCGGCCATGCGCAGGCGCGCCGCGTTCAACTGGCCGGGCTGGTAGGCCGATGCGAGCGCCGCGACCGCCTCGGGATGGTGGTGCAGCGCCACGCCGAACGCCTTGGCGACGCACGGCGAGGTGATGTCGTCGTGCGTCGGACCGATGCCGCCGGTGGTGAAAACATAATCGTATTTGGCGCGGAGCGCATTCAGCGCCGCGACGATCTCGCCCTCGAGGTCCGCGACCACGCGTGCCTCGCGCAGGCGCACGCCCACGCCCGCGAGACCCTTGGCGATGTAGTTCAGGTTCGCGTCCTGCGTGCGTCCGGAGAGGATTTCGTTGCCGATGACGAGCACGGCGGCGGTAACGACGGCGGCATCGGACATGCGGCATTCCCGTTGGAAGAAAAACAAAACTTCGTCTCGCGCGGATGCGCTTGGACATCATAGCGAAGCCGGTCGCGTCTCGCCCGCACGGCCATCCGCCCCACCCCTGGCCATACCATCAGCCATTCCCACCATCGGCAAAGCGCACGATGGGGGGGGGGCCACGCGATAGCCCGGTCCTCCGATAGGGGGACCATACGAATAGCCCGGTCCTCCGATAGGGGGACCATACGAATAGCCCGGCCCTCCGATAGGGGACCATACGAGTAGGAGAGGCCATGCGGCGGATGGATGGGGCTAGTTCCTTTTACGCGGGGCTGTTTTGAGCTGCGGAGATCCCTGGAAATAGCCCTAATTCCTTATGCACGATAGAAGAATAGCGCGGATGAAGACGTGGCCACGAGACCGGAGTCTCGCGTGTTAATTCCGCCACAAAACGCCTTATTGTTACCTTTGGGATTGCGCCAAAGCCTTAGTTTCGCTAAATTATTGCAAAAGCTAATCGGTCGGCCCAGGCGTGGCCTGGGAGATGTCTGTGGCCATTTCGCCGAAACGGTGGGGAATAGAAATGCGATTTATCAAATATTTTTCGGCTGTCGCGCTGCTCTTGGTGGTCGGGTCCTGCGGCCCGTTGACCTCGGAGCGCCTGACCGATGCACGGGCGATGAAGCCCACGGGAACCGCGTTCCAGAACGCGTTGTGGAAGGAATATCTCGTTTACGCGAACGAGGAGATTCAAGAATCGGATCTTGCGAACGCGGAAATGTTTATCGACAAAGCGATGATGGCCGGCAAAGGCCAGACGCCCGCGGCCACCGATCCGTCCAAATCGACCAAGCTCGCGCCGGACAAGAAGGGCGAGTTGCAGTCGGCATACCTTCGCTTGAATGCGGCGCTCAACGGTAACGGCACCGTGAAGGCCCCTGAAAAATCGGCCGAGGCCCAAGCGGCCTTCGACTGTTGGGTCGAAGAGCAGGAAGAAGGCACTCAGCCGGCTGATATCGCCCGCTGCAAACAGAAATTCGTGGACGCGATCGCGATCGTCGAAGCGGCGATCAAGGCGCCCGCGCCCGCGCCCGCTCCGCCAGCTCCCGCTCCCGTGCCGGCGGCCAAGGCGCCCGGTCCGTTCACCGTGCTGTTCGACCTTAACAAGTCGAATGTCCGCGCGGACCAGGAAACGGTGCTCAAGCAGGCCTCGGACGCGATCAGCAAGGCGAAACCCAATGTGGTCAACGTCACCGGCCACACCGACACTACGGGGTCGTACTCGCATAACCTGAAGCTGTCCGAGAAGCGGACCGCCACGGTTGCCGCCGCGCTCAAGAAGATGGGCGTCACCACACTGGTCGCCACGTACTGGGTCGGCGAGGACGATCTCGCCGTTCCGACCGGCGACAACGCTAAGGAAGAGAAAAACCGCCGCGCCGTCATCGTGCTCGGCAAGTAATTCGCTTCCGATGGAACGGGACGGGGCGCCGCCCGCGAGGGCGGCGCCCTTTCTCTTTTTGGACCACTTTTCGGACCTCTTTTTGACCTGCACAGGAGCCGCATGCGCTTCGCCTCCCCCCTCGTGCGCGCGACGCTGCTGCGCCGCTACAAGCGCTTTCTCGCCGATGTGCACTTCGAGGATGGGCGCGAGGAGGTCGTGCACGTCGCCAATTCGGGCTCGATGCTGGGCGTCTCGGCGCCCGGTGCGCAGGTCTGGCTGTCGCGGGCCGCCACGCCCAATCGCCGCCTGCCCCATACCCTTGAACTTGTGCGCGTCGGGAACGCCCTTGTCGGCGTGCATACCGGCCGGCCCAATGCGCTCGCCGAGGAGGCGATCGGCGCCGGCCGGATTCCGGAGCTCGCGGGATACGAATCGGTGCGGCGCGAGGTGCCCTATGGCCGCGCCTCGCGCATCGACTTGCTGCTCGAGGCGCCGGGCAAGCCCGCTTGTTACGTCGAGGTCAAGAACGTCCACCTCAAGCGTGGCCGGGGCCGGGGCGGGGCCGCGGAATTTCCCGATTCCGTCACCGCGCGCGGCGCCAAGCATCTCGAGGAATTGTCGCGCATGGTCGCCGCCGGCCGCCGGGCGGTGATGCTGTTCGTCGTCCAGCGCGGCGATTGCGACCTCTTTCGCCTTGCCGCCGATATCGATCCCGTTTACGCCGCCGCCTTCGCCAAGGCCCGCGCGCGCGGCGTCGAGGCGCTGTGCTACGGTTGCAAGATCGGTCGCACGGCGATCCAATTGGCGCGGCCCTTGCCCATCGAGATGGCGGGCGAGATGGCCGGCGAAATGCCCCTCGAAACCGGCCCGCTTGCGGATTAGCCCCACTTGCGGATTAGATTGTCCGCTGGCGTCCCGGTCTGCCAGCGACACGACGGAGCCGATTTGCCCCTAAACCGACTTGCCCCAGAGGCGACTCGCCCCAGAGGCGATTTGGCCCAGAAACGATTTTGCCCCTAAAGCGATTTTGCCCGGAAACGATTTTGCGATGAACGACATCGAAACCAAATGGGATCCGCCCGAGCAGAGGATCAAGCTGCACGGCCCCGCCGAGTTCGAGGCCATGCGCCGGGCCGGGCGGTTGGCGGCGGAAACGCTCGATTTCATCACCCCGCATGTTGTGCCGGGCGCGGTCACGGCGGCGCTCGACCATCTGTGCCACGATTTCATCATCGCTCACGGCGCGATCCCGGCGCCGCTCAACTACCGGGGATTTCCCAAATCGATCTGCATCTCGGTCAATCACGTCGTCTGCCACGGCATTCCCGGCGAAAAACGCCTGGAGGACGGCGACATCGCGAACATCGACGTGACCGTCATCCTCGACGGCTGGCACGGCGACACCAGCCGCATGTTCCATGTTGGCAAGGTCGGGGTTAAAGCCAAGAAGCTCGTCGAGGTGACGTACGAGGCGATGATGCGCGGCATCGAGCAAGTGCGCCCCGGCGCCACCCTGGGCGATATCGGCCACGCCATCCAAAGCCACGCCGAACGCGCGCGATTTTCGGTGGTGCGCGATTTCTGCGGCCATGGCCTCGGCCGCGTATTCCACGATGCGCCGAGCATCCTGCATTTCGGCGAGGCGGGCACGGGACTTGTCTTGCGCGAAGGCATGTTCTTCACCATCGAACCCATGATCAACGCCGGCGATTGGGACGTGAAAATCCTCGCCGACGGCTGGACCGCCGTGACCAAGGACCGCTCGCTGTCCGCGCAGTTCGAGCATTCCCTGGGCGTGACCGCGACGGGGTACGAGATCTTCACCCTCTCGCCCAAGGGCTGGCACCAGCCGCCCTACGGCTCGGCTTAGGCGCGCGTCGTGGAGGCGCGGCAAAAAAGCTATTGGCTCGCCGAAGCCCTGGCCGCCGAGGGCAACCCCGTGCCCGCTTCGCCTTGGGAAGGCGAAGGCCGGACGGATGTGTGCATCGTCGGCGGCGGCTTCACCGGGTTGTGGACCGCCATTCACTTGAAACAGCTTCGCCCATCCACCGATGTCGTCGTCCTGGAAATGGACGTGTGCGGCAGCGGCGCCTCGGGGCGCAATGGCGGCTTCGCCATGACCTGGGCATCGAAGCTCTCGACCATTCTCAAGATTTGCGGCGCGCAGGAAGGCCTGCGCCTGCTGCGCGCCTCCCAGGATGCGGTGAAAGCCATCGGCGCGTTCGCTCGCCAGCACGGCTTCGACGCCCATTTCCGCCCCGATGGCTGGCTGTGGACCGCCGCCGATCGGGGTCAGCTCGGCGCTTGGGAGGACATCGTCGAGGCGCACAAGAAACTCGGCTCCGACGCCTTCGCCGATTTGAGCCCCGCCGAGCTCGCGCGCCGCGCCGGCTCGGCCGCCCATCTCGCGGGCGTGTACGAGGAAGCGGTCGCGACCGTGCAGCCCGCGCGTCTTGCGCGTGGGCTTCGCAAGGCCGCCTTGGCGCTCGGTGTGCGCATCCACGAAGGCACGCCCATGGCCGGCTTGGATTACGGCCGGAAGATGCGCGTGCGCACGCCCAAGGGCTCGGTCGCGGCGGAAAAAATCGTGCTCGCGACCGGCACCTGGGCGGCCCAAATGCCGGCGTTCCGCCGCACGATGATGCCGCTCGCCGCCGATATGATCGTGACCGCGCCGGCGCCCGAGAGACTTGCCGAGAGCGGCCTGACCACGGGCGTCGCGATCTCGGATTCCTCCATGCTCGTGCATTATTATCGCACGACGGTCGATGGCCGCATCGTCTTCGGCAAGGGCGGCGGCGCCTTCGCCTTCGGGGGTCGGGTCGGCACGCGCTTCGACGGCCCGGCGCCGCGCGCGCGCGAAATGGCGGCGACCTTGAAGCGCTGGTATCCCAAGCTCGCCTCGGTGCCCATCGCGGATAGCTGGATCGGCCCCGTCGAGCGCACCGCCACGGGCTTGCCGTTCTTCGGCAGCCTGCCCGGCCAACCCGACGTGTTTTACGGCCTCGGCTATACCGGCAATGGCGTGGCGCCGAGTTATCTCGGCGGTCGAATCCTCGCGTCCTTGGCGCTCGGTCTCGGCGACGAATGGTCCTCGACCCCCTTGGCCCAAGGTCCGCGCGGAAATTTTCCGCCCGAACCCTTCCGCTATGTCGGCGCCCACATGGTGCGCGGCGCCGTGAAGCGCAAGGAGGCGGCCGAGGCGGTGGGCAGGAACGCGAACCGCATCGACAATTTCCTCGCCTCGCTCGCGCCCGCGGGTCTGACCCCGCTCAAGAAAAAATCCTAGCGCCATGCGCGCCCCCGCCTCGCGCGCGCCGAGCTTCTGGCTCGACCAAGTCTTCGAGGCCGAAGCACGCGACGCCGTCGCGGACGCGCCCGCGCTCGAAGGCGACGAGAAGGCCGATATTTGCATCGTCGGCGGCGGCTATACCGGGCTGTGAACCGCCATTCGCCTCAAGGAACTCGAACCCGCCCTCGACATCGCGCTCATCGAGGCGCGCTATTGCGGCTACGGCGCCTCGGGGCGCAATGCCGGGATGCTGCTGTCGTGGACGGCCAAGTTCGAGAAGCTCGTCGCCATCGCGGGCGCGCAGGAGGCCGTGCGCCTCCACCGCGCGACGCGCGAGGCCATCGAACAGATCATCGGCTTCGCCGCATCCGAGAGAATCGATTGCGAGCTTCGGCGCGATGGCTGGATTTGGACCGCGACGAATGCGGCCCAAGACGGCGCCTGGCGGACGACCGTGGACGCGCTCGACCGCGCGGGCGAGCATCCCTTCGAGGTCTTGAGCGCCAAGGACACTCAAGCGCGCACCGGCATGGCGGTCGCGCGCGGCGGCGTCTTCGATAAGGACATGGCGACCTTGCAGCCCGCCAAGCTGGTGCGGGGCTTGCGGCGCGCGGCCTTGGCGCGCGGCGTGCGCATTCATGAAAACACCCCCATGACACGGCTTGAGCGCGCCCGGCCGCCGCGCGTGCGCACCCCCGGCGGCACGATCACGGCGAAGAAAATCGTGCTCGGGCTCAATGCCTGGGCGGCGGCGCTGCCGGAATTCCGGCGCAGCGTGCTCGTCGTCGCTTCCGATCAGCTCATCACCGCGCGGGCACCCGGACGCCTGCGGGAATTGGGCTTGGACAACGGCACGGGCGTCGCGGATTCGCGCCTTCTGGTTTACGGCTATCGCACGACGCCCGATGGGCGGCTCAATTTCTCGAAGGGCGGGGGCGATTTCGTCTTCGCGGGGCGCATCGGCGGCAAGTTCGATGGCCACGCCACGCGCGCGGACGAGGTCGTCGGCCAATTCCGCCGCACCCTGCCCGCACTCGCCGATCTGCCGATCGAATCGAGCTGGCGCGGCCAGGTCACGCGCACCAAAAGCGGCCTGCCGTTCTTCGGCGTCTATCCCGATTGCCCCGACATCGTTTACGGCCACGGCTATTGCGGGAATGGCGTGGGGCCGTCCTGGATGGGCGGGCGCATCCTCGCCTCGCTCGCCCTCGAACGGCGCGACGAATGGTCGTCCATGCCGATGGCGCGCGGCATACCCCATAGCCGCTTTCCGCCCGAGCCGTTCCGCTATGTCGGCGCGTACATGGTGCGGGGCGCCATCGTGCGCAAGGAAGCGGCCGAGGACGAAGGCCGTCGGCCCCGGCGCTTGGACGCGGGCCTCGCCAGGTTCGCGCCCTCGAGTCTGGTGCCCGTGGGCAAGCACCAGCCATGACCGCGAAGGACAAGGCGCCGCATTACGCCGGGCACCGCGCGCGGCTGCGCGAACGATTCCTCGAAGGCGGAGCCGACGCGCTGCAGGACTACGAACTGCTCGAACTCGTGTTGTCTTTCGCGCACCCGCGCGGCGACGTGAAGCCGCTGGCCAAGGAACTCATCCAGCGCTTCGGCGGTTTTTCCGCCGCAATCTCCGCCGATTCGCGCGCCCTCAAGGAGATCAAGGGCGTGGGCGAGACGACGATCGCCGCCTTGCGCGTGGTGCGGGCCGCCGCCGTGCGCCTTGCGCGCGAGGACGCGTCCGAGCGCACCGTGCTGTCGTCCTGGGACCGGGTGCTGGCCTATTGCCGGACGGCGCTCGCGCACGAGCCGACCGAGCGCGTCCATGTGCTGTTCCTCGACACCAAGAACGTGCTGATTCGCGCCGAGGCGCAGGGGCGCGGCACAATCGACCACACGCCCGTCTATCCGCGCGAGGTGGTCAAGCGCGCGCTCGAATTGGGCGCCGCCGCCATGATCCTGGTGCACAACCACCCCTCGGGCGATCCCACGCCGTCCAAGGCCGATATCGACATGACGCGCCAGATCGTGGCGGCGGCGAAGCCCCTCGGCATCGAGATCCACGATCACCTGATCATCGCCAAGCGGGGCCATGCGAGCTTCAAGAGCCTGGGCCTACTTTAGCCGACGGGCCTGCTTTAGAGTGGCCGGGCCTGCTTTAGCCGAATGGGCCCGCCTTAGCCGATGGGCGGCCGCATTCCTAACGCCCGCGGCGCCCCGAATTGCGCTTCGGCGCCGCGCGTTTTGCGGTCGTCCGCGCCGCCTTGCGCTTGGGTGCCGCGCGCTTCGCCATCATCCGCCCCGCCTTGCGCGCGCCCGATTTTCTCGCACCCGACGTCTTCGCGCTCGCCTTCTTCGCGCTCGCCTTTTTCATGGGCGCCTTCTTGGCGCCGCCCTTATCGACCTGCAACCAGCGCAGAAGTTCGTCCATGCGCCGCGAAACCAGCGCCTTGGCGTCGCGCGTCTTCCAGTCGTACACGCCCCGTCCCGTGGACGGACCCTTGGCCCCGCCCTTCACGAGCGCGCCGACCTTCGGCGAGGGCTGGGTATCGCGGTCGAGATCGGGCAACAGCCAGGACGCGAAATTGTAGAGCGTCTCGAGCCCGCCCACATCGGCCGATTCGAGAGGTCCGGTGATCGCGAGACGCCGGCCGAAACTCGTACGCACCACCGTGTCGATCATCTCGGCCGACGCCACGCCCGAGGCCCAGAGCGCCCAAGCCTCGCGCAGCAGAGCGATCTGCATGCGGTTGCCGATGAAGCCGCGGATCTCGCGGTTGAGCACCACCGGCACCTTGCCCACGCTTTCCAAAACCTTGCACAGCCAGGGCACGACGTCCGGCGCGGTCTCGGGCCCGGCGCAGACCTCGACCGCCGGAATATGCTGCGAGGGGTACCAGAAATGCGCGGCCACGACGCGGTCGCGGCGCTTCACGCGCGCGACCAGCTCGCTCGCCAGCGCCCCGCTCGAGGACGCGAGGATCGTGGGGCCGGTGCAGATGCGGTCGAGTTCGCCGAACACCTCGTGCTGCAATTCCTGCACGAAGGGCACCGCCTCGACCACCAGCTCCGCGGCGGCGGCCTCGCGCATATCGGTCGTGGGGTGGATGCGCTTCATCGCCGCCTTCACGCCCGCGGCCGAGACGAGGCCGTAGGCGGCGAAGCTGCCCAAGCTCGATTTGATCTTGCCCATGGCCCCGTCCAGGCTTTCCGCCCGCCGGCCGATGAGCCGCACATCCTTGCCCGCGACCGCGAAAACCTGGGCCACGCCGTGGCCGATGAGCCCGTTGCCGATGACCGCAACCGTCTTGACCGCACCCGGAACCATGACGCCCTCCCCCGAACCGCGGCGCGCCGGGCCGGGGGCCCGGGCCGCGCCATGAGAGCCGCAAGCTTACGTGCGGGCGATCCGCCCGCCAAGGCGCGGCGTCCGGCGCGCTCGCGCCAAGGGGAATTACGCCTTCCGCCGCACCCGTCGGGGCGGTTAAGATGACGCCATGATCCCGCGCTATTCCCGGCCGCGCATGGCGGCCATCTGGGAACCCAAGAATCGCTACCGCATCTGGTTCGAGATCGAGGCCCATGCGTGCGACGCGCAAGCGAAGCTGGGCGTCGTTCCCAAATCCGCCGCGCGCGCCGTATGGAAACGCGGCAAGTTCGAGATCGCGCGCATCGAGAAAATCGAGCGCGAAACGCGCCACGACGTCATCGCCTTCCTGACCAATCTGGCCGAGCATGTCGGCCCGCAAGCGCGCTTCGTCCACCAGGGCATGACGTCGTCGGACGTGCTCGACACCTGCCTCGCGGTGCAGCTCGTCCAGGCCTCCGACATCCTGATCGAGGATTTGGACGCGCTTCTGGCCACGCTCGCCCGACGCGCGCGCGAGCACAAGATGACACCGTGCATCGGCCGCAGCCACGGCATCCACGCCGAGCCCATTACCTTCGGCCTGAAGCTCGCGACCTATTACGCCGAATTCGCGCGCGCCCGCGTGCGCCTGGTCGCCGCCCGCGCCGAAATCGGCACTTGCGCCATTTCGGGCGCGGTCGGCACCTTTGCCAATATCGACCCGCGCGTGGAGGCGCACGTAGCGAAGAAGCTGGGCCTCGCCATCGAGCCGGTATCGACCCAGATCATCCCGCGCGACCGCCACGCCATGTTCTTCGCCACCCTCGGGGTCATCGCGTCCTCGGTCGAGCGCCTGGCGACCGAAATCCGCCACTTGCAGCGCAGCGAGGTGCGCGAGGCCGAGGAATTCTTCCACCCCGGTCAAAAGGGTTCCTCGGCCATGCCGCACAAGCGCAATCCGGTGTTGTCGGAGAATCTCACGGGCCTCGCCCGCCTCGTGCGCGCCATGGCCGCGCCCGCGATGGAAAACGTCGCATTGTGGCATGAACGCGATATCTCCCATTCCGCGGTCGAGCGCGTGATCGCGCCCGATGCGACGATCGCGCTCGATTTCGCGCTCGCGCGCCTTGAAGCCATGATGGCGAAATTGGTGGTCTATCCCGCGCGCATGCGCGCAAATCTCGACGGCCAAGGCGCATTGGTGCATTCCCAGCGCGTCATGCTGGCGCTGACGCAAGCGGGCATGAACCGCGAGGATGCCTACAAGGTCGTCCAGCGCCACGCCATGGCGGCGTGGGAACAGGGCAAGGATTTTTGCGCCCTGCTGGCCGCCGATGCCGCGGTCGCCAAACATCTCGGCGCCAAGGAACTCGGTCGGCTATTCGATCTCGGCCATCACCTGAAACACGTCGATACGATTTTCGCACGCGTCTTCGGGCGCGCGGGCAAGAGCCGCCGGGCGCAGGCCCCCGCCGCGCCTAGGCGAACGCGCGGCTGAACTTCTGGCATGAAGTCAGCTCTGGGCGCTGATCTGGGCTTCGGCCTCGCGGCCCAGGCGTTCCATCTCCGCGCGCAGCTTGTGCTCGGTGATCTCCTGACCCTTGGCCTTCAAATCGCCCAGCACCTTCTCCACCACGTCGGAATCGCCCGGCCTCTCGAAATCGGAGGCGACCACGGTCTTGGCGTAGGCGTCCGCCGCCTCGCCCGTGATCCCCATCTGCCCGGCCGCCCATAGGCCAAGAAGCTTGTTGCGCCGCGCGGTGATCTTGAACAGCTTTTCCTGGTCGTGCTTGTACTTGTTCTCGAAGCCCTTCTCGCGGTCTTGAAAGCTCGCCATGCGGTCTCCTCAATGTTCGATTGCTTGGGACTATTTAATTCCACGTGGCTGTTTAATTCCACGGGGCTATTTGATTCCATTGGGGGGGGCTATTTGATTCCATTGGGCCGTTCGATGCCATGCCGTTCTATCATGGCCGTTCTATCACGCGCTCAAGGGACCCTGGTACGCCCCCTCGGCGCGCGTTCCCGCCATCGCGCCTTGGCTTAGATAGGATAATTTCCACGCCGCTGTCGAACCCAAAGATTGACCCAAAATCGTCCTAGGAAAACATGTGCACCGTTGTGATCTTGAGACGTCCCGGACACCCATGGCCCGTGCTCCTGGGGGCCAATCGCGACGAAATGCTCGACCGGCCCAGCCGCCCCCCCGCCCGCCATTGGCCCGACCGGCCCGAGGTGGTGGCGGGTCTCGACGAGCTCGCCGGCGGCACCTGGTTGGGGATGAACGATTTCGGCGTCGTGGCCGCCGTGATGAACCGCGTGGGCTCGCTTGGCCCCGCGCCCGGCGCGCGCAGCCGGGGCGAGCTTGTGCTGGAGGCGCTCGAACACGCCGATGCCCGCGCCGCCGCCCAAGCGCTGCGGGAATTGCGCGCACCGAGCTACCGCGCCTTCAACCTGCTGATCGCCGATAACCGCGACGCCTATTGGCTGAAGGGCCTCGGCCCCGAAGGGCCCGAGGCGCCTGCCCTAGCCGCCGTGCCGCCCGGTCTTGCCATGCTGACCGCGCACGATCTGAACGATCCCGCATCCCCGCGCATCCGCGCCTACAAACCGCGCTTCGATGCCGCTCCGGCGCCGGACCCGGACGCAGATAATTGGCTGTCCTGGGAGGTCCTGCTGGCCGCCCGCGCCCCGGCAACGGGCGCCGGTCCCGAGGAGGCCATGACCATCGTGACCGAGCGCGGCTTCGGCACCGTGTCGTCCTCGTTGCTGGCCCTGCCCTCGGCGGAACACGCGGGCGAGGGCGCGCGCCCGATATGGCGGTTTTCCGATGGCCGGCCCGATGCGGCCCCCTTTGCCTCCGTCTTGCCCATTTTCTCACCGACGCTTGGGGCCGCACCCGTAAGACATTGAAGAAAAACGTAAATTCTTTCCAGCCGAAACGCTTTCCAGTTTCGTTGTCACCCCGTGCCCGCCTTGGTATACGAGGGCGATCCAGGAGCGGGGCCGCCTCCGAGCGCGGATGTCCCGCCTGGTCCGTCCCCCGCCATCGAGACGGCCTGCCATGTCCAGACGCAAGCGCATCTACGAAGGCAAGGCCAAGGTGCTCTACGAGGGCCCAGAGCCGGGCACGCTCGTGCAGTACTTCAAGGACGACGCCACCGCCTTCAACAACCAGAAGCGCGGCGTGATCACCGGCAAGGGCGTCATCAACAACCGCATCTCGGAATACCTGTTCACGCGCCTGAACGAGATCGGCGTGCCGACCCATTTCGTGCGCCGCCTCAACATGCGCGAGCAATTGATCCGCGAGGTCGAGATCATTCCCTTGGAAGTGGTGGTCCGCAATGTCGCCGCGGGTTCGCTGTCCCAGCGCCTGGGCATCGCGGAGGGCACGGCCCTGCCGCGCTCGATCGTCGAGTACTATTACAAGAACGACAAGCTCGGCGATCCGATGGTCTCGGAAGAACACATCACCGCCTTCGGCTGGGCCGCGCCCCAGGATCTCGACGACATCCTGCCTCTCGCGCTGCGCATCAACGATTTTCTCTCGGGCCTGTTCTTCGGCGTCGGCATCCGCCTGGTCGATTTCAAGCTCGAATTCGGCCGGCTGTGGAACGAGAACGACGAAATGCGCATCGTGCTTGCCGACGAGATCTCGCCCGATAGCTGCCGGTTGTGGGATTTGAAGACCAACGAGAAGATGGACAAGGATCGCTTCCGGCGCGATCTCGGCAATGTCGTGGAAGCCTATCAGGAAGTCGCGCGGCGCCTGGGCATCATGCCCGAGGCGGCGGCGCAGGACCTGAAGGGCCCCAAGACCATGCAATAAGGCACGAGGCGGCGGTGAAGGCGCGCATCCACATCACGCTCAAATCCGGCGTGCTCGATCCGCAGGGCAAGGCGATCGAGAACGCGCTGTCGGGCCTGGGCTTCGGGGGCATCGGCAATGTCCGCCAGGGCAAGTACATCGAGCTCGAAATCGCCGAAGCCGACGCGGCGCGGGCGCGGCAAAAACTCGACGACATGTGCAGGAAGCTGCTCGCCAATACGGTGATCGAGAATTACGCCATCGAGGTCGCGCCGTGAGAATTGCGGCCTTCGCCGCGCGGTGCACGCCGTGAAATCCGCCATCGTCGTTTTCCCCGGCACCAACCGCGAACACGACGCCGTCGCCGCCCTGCGCGCGGCCGGCGGCCGGGAACCGATCATGGTCTGGCACCGGGAATCCGAGATTCCCGAGGTCGATCTCATCGTCGTGCCGGGCGGATTTTCCTACGGCGATTATCTGCGCTCGGGCGCCATGGCCGCGCATTCGCCCATCGTCCGCGCCATCGTCGAGCGCGCCAAGCGCGGCGTCGCAGTCATCGGCATTTGCAACGGCTTCCAGGTCCTGACCGAGGCGGGGCTGCTGCCGGGCGCGCTGATGCGCAATGCCGGGCTCAAATTCGTCTGCCGCGACGTCCACCTGCGGGTCGAGAACGCCCAGACGGTGTTCACCGCCGCCTACGCCCAAGGCCAGGTGATCCGCGCGCCGGTCGCCCACAATGACGGCAATTATTTCGCCGATGCCGCGACGCTCGAACGCCTCGAAGGCGAAGGCCGCGTGGCGTTCCGCTATGCGACGCCCGAGGGCGAGCTTTCCGACGGCGCCAATCCCAACGGCTCCGCGCGCCACATCGCCGGGGTGTTCAACGCAACCAAGACCGTGCTCGGCCTCATGCCCCATCCCGAGAACGCCTCCGACCCCTTGCACGGCGGCACCGACGGCCTCGGCCTGTTCCAGGGCTTGGCCCGGGCGCTCGTCTGATCCCTGCCGTGACGCTTCCACCGCCCGAAGTCTCGCCCGCGCGCGCGCGCGCGCCTATTCCCGGCGGCGGATGCCGAAGGGGATCATTCCAGGAGGATGCGACTTGAGCGAGCCCGAAGTCACGCCCGCGCTCGCCCGCGAGCATGGCCTCACCGCGGAGGAATACGGCCGGATTCTGACCATCATGGGACGGACGCCGAACCGAACCGAGCTCGGCATCTTCTCGGTGATGTGGAGCGAGCACTGCTCGTACAAATCCTCGCGCAAATGGCTGCGCACCCTGCCGACCACGGCGCCCTGGGTCATCCAGGGACCGGGCGAGAACGCGGGCGTCATCGATATCGGCGACGGCGATGCGGCCGTGTTCAAGATCGAGAGCCACAACCATCCCTCGTTCATCGAGCCCTATCAGGGGGCCGCGACCGGCGTCGGCGGCATCCTGCGCGACGTCTTCACCATGGGCGCGCGCCCCATCGCCAATCTGAACGCGCTGCGCTTCGGCGACCCCGGTCACCCCCTGACCCGCCACCTCGTGGGCGGCGTCGTCTCCGGCATCGGCGGCTACGGCAATTGCATGGGCATCCCCACGGTCGCGGGCGAGTGCGAGTTTCATGCGAGCTATAACGGCAATATCCTGGTCAACGCGATGACGGTCGGCATCGCGCGCGCGGACCGGATTTTCTACGCCCGGTCCTCGGGCCCCGGGAATCCCATCGTCTATGTCGGCTCCAAGACCGGGCGCGACGGCATCCACGGCGCGACCATGGCCTCGGCCGAGTTCGACGACAACTCGGCCGAAAAGCGCCCCACGGTGCAGGTCGGCGACCCGTTCACCGAAAAATTGCTGCTCGAGGCCTGCCTCGAACTCATGTCCTCGGACGCCATCGTCGCCATTCAGGACATGGGCGCGGCCGGCCTCACCTCGTCCTCGGTCGAGATGGCGGCGCGCGGCGGGCTTGGCACCGAACTCGATCTCGACCGCGTCCCGCGCCGCGAAACCGGCATGACGGCCTACGAGATCATGCTGTCGGAAAGCCAGGAACGCATGTTGCTGGTGCTCAAGCCCGGGCGCGAGGATTTCGCGCGCGCGGTGTTCGAGAAATGGGAGCTCGATTTCGCCGTTATCGGCCGGGTGACGGAAACCGGAAACCTCGTCCTCAAGGAAGGCGGGCGGGTCGTCGCCGAGATTCCCGTCCAGCCCCTCGTCGATCAAGCGCCGCTCTACGACCGGCCTTGGGTGAAGACGCCCGAGCGTGCCGCGCTCGCCGCCGCCGACGTGCCCGCCATGGCCACGCGCGAGGCGCTGACGCGACTGCTGGGCGCGCCCGATCTTGCGAGCAAGCGCTGGATTTGGGAGCAGTACGACCATCTCGTGATGGGCAACACCATCGTGCGCCCCGGCGGCGATGCCGCCGTCGTGCGCCTGCCCGGCGGAAAGGGCAAGAAGGGCCTCGCGGTCAAGACCGATTGCACGCCGCGCTATTGCTTCGCCGATCCCAAGCGCGGCGGCGCGCAGGCGGTGGCGGAATGCTGGCGCAATCTCGTCGCCACCGGATCGCGCCCGATGGCCGCGACCGACAATCTCAATTTTGCCAATCCCGAGCGGCCCGAGATCATGGGCCAGCTCGTCGGCTGCATCGAAGGCATAGCCCAAGCCTGCCGCGCACTCGATTTCCCGATCGTGTCGGGCAATGTCTCGCTTTACAACGAAACCAACGGCAAGGGCATCCACCCCACGCCCGTGATCGGCGGGGTGGGCTTGCTCGACGACGTGGCGGACGCCGTGTCCATCGCGTTCGAGGACGCGGGCGAGGCGATCGTGCTGATCGGCGACACGACGGGCTGGTTGGGCTGTTCGCTGTATCTCTCGGCCCTGTTCGGGCGCGAGGACGGCGCGCCGCCGCCCGTCGATCTCGCCGCCGAGCGGTGCAACGGCGAATTCGTGCGCGCGGCGATCAAAGCCCGCCACGTCACCGCCTGCCACGACGTGTCGAACGGCGGGCTGTTGGTCGCGCTCGCGGAAATGGCGCTCGCCGGCAGGCTTGGCGCCTCCCTCGAAGGCCCGCAGGGCGGAGTTCCCGCCCATGGCTGGTGGTTCGGCGAGGATCAGGCGCGTTACCTCATCGCGACGCGCGCGCCCGGCGAAGTTCTGGCGCTGGCGGCCAAGGCGGGCGTGCCCGCCAGGCGCATCGGCACGACGACCAAGGCCGCCACATTGACCGGGGGTGGGTTCGAACCTATATCGCTGGCTGAGTTAAGCGACGCGCACGAGGGCTGGCTGCCTTCCTACATGGCGCGACCCTAGGGAGCGGAGGCAAGGCCATGGCGATGGATGCGGAGGAAATCGAGCGCATGATCAAGGCGGCCCTGCCCGATGCGCGCGTGACCATCGAGGATCTGGCGGGCGACGGCGATCACTATTCCGCCCGCATCGTCTCCTCGGCCTTCAAGGGCAAGTCGCGCGTGCAGCAGCACCAAATGGTCTATCGGGCACTCGACGGCCGGATGGGCAACGAGCTTCACGCGCTTGCCCTGCAGACGAGCGCCGACTAGCGCATTTCGCACGCACCGAACCGAGAAGGAACATCGACATGACCCAAACCCCCGCGCACGAACGGATCGCCAAGGACGTGGCGGAAAACGACGTCGTGCTGTTCATGAAGGGCACGCCCGCGGCACCCCAGTGCGGCTTCTCCGCCACGGTCGTCCAGGTGCTCAATCACGTGGGCGTCGGCTACAAGAGCGTGAACGTGCTCGAGAGCGTGGAGTTGCGCCAGGGCATCAAGGAATTCAGCAGCTGGCCGACGATCCCGCAGCTTTACGTCAAGGGTGAGTTCATCGGTGGCTGCGACATCGTGCGCGAGATGTTCCAGACCGGCGAGCTCGCAACCGTGCTCAAGGATAAGGGCGTAAAATCCGCCTAGAAGGGGCGTGACACCCGCCTAGGGGCGCGCATCCACGAAGCGGCGAAGGGGCGGAAAATCACCCCTTTTCGTGGCGCCGCCGCGCCTTATCCCTGCGGTGCCCCTGTCTCTGCGGCGCATATGTCCCGAGCCGGCGAAAGCGAAAGGCCCGCCGGCGGTCGCGGCGGGCCGAGAATTTCGGCTATCGACCGGCGTCCTGCCGGCGTCGGTCGCGCGGCTAGCGCCGCGTCAGGATCCAAACGACCGCGCCAATGGCGACGAGGCCGACGAGGCCGTTATTGCCAAGCCCGCCGATGAAGGCGATCAGGTTGGCGACGATATCGCCACCGAGAAACGGCATGGCGGAGCCGAAGAGCAGTTGCAGCACGATCGCGAGGGCCAACAACGTGACCCCGAGATCGGTCAGCTTGACGACGACGGCTCTTGCACTGTCGAAAAACTGCATGGTTCATCTCCCCGATAGTTCGCACGCATGTCTTGCCGGCGCGGCACCGCCGCGTCGGTCGTTTACGAACGTCACTTCCTGTTGAACAGCCACAGAATGACCGCGATGGCAACGAGGCCAACCACGCCATTGCTGCCGAGGGCACTTACGAGCTTGATCAGATTGCCGACAATGTCGCCGCCGAGAAACGGCACCGCGGTTCCGAACAGAACCTGCAGCACGATTCCGAGTGCGACGAGCAGAAGGCCCAATTCGGTGATACGGACGATCCACCCCTTCGCCTTGTCGAACAGTTCCACATTCCCCTCCTCAGAGCTTGAGACGTAAACTTTCAAAACCGCCGTGCCCGCGCCGACCGCCGCAGACACAACCGGGTAATATTAGATCGATTTTAATGAAAAATACACCTAGGGGTTTTCCACAGCCTACCCGCAAGATGTTGTGGATAACTAATGCCCTGAAAAGCCAGAATAATCAAGGCGATACGGGCTTGGAAGGCGACGGCCGGCGCGCAGTCCGGATGCTAGAGGACCATTGGCGGCGCCGACGAGGTCGATCCGGTTCCGTCCGCGGCTTCGCGGCGAACCATGGGCAACCGAAATCAAACGCAGCCGGACAAAGCGATCGCCGCCCAAGGGGTTCGGGCTGGCGTTACGACGACATCGATCCGGACGCGCGCTTGGTGGTTTATCCCGGAACCCAGAGATACCCGCCGAAAGACGGCCTCGAAGCCATCGGGCACGCCGAATTGATCCGGGACTTGGATTGATCCGCGACTTGGGCGGAAGGCGCGCTCAGCGCGAGTAGTATTCGATGACGAGGTGCGGTTCCATCTGCACGGTGTAGGGAATATCGGCAAGCTTGGGGCCGCGCACGAAGTTGCCCTTGAGCGCCGTCGTATCGACGGTCACGTAATCGGGCACGTTGCGGTCGGGGGCGACCACGGCTTCGAGCACGGTGGCCATTTCCTTCGCTTTGCCGGAAACCTCAATCAGATCTCCATCCTTCACCAGGTACGATGGAATGGTCACGCGCCGGCCATTGACCCGCGCATGGCCGTGGCTGACGAACTGGCGCGCGGCGAAAACGGTGGCGACGAACTTCATGCGATAGACCACGGCGTCGAGACGGCGCTCGAGCAACTCCACCAAGTTCTCGCCCGTGTCGCCGCGACGGCGCACGGCCTCGTGGTAATAGCGGCGGAACTGGCCTTCGGTGATGTTGCCGTAATAGCCCTTGAGGCGTTGCTTGGCCATGAGCTGAATGCCGTAATCGGTCGGCTTCTTGCGCTTCTGGCCGTGCTGACCGGGGCCGTACTGGCGATTGCGGTTGAGCGGGCTCTTGGCCCGGCCCCACAGATTCACGCCGAGGCGGCGGTCGATCTTGTGCTTGGACGCTTCGCGCTTGGTCATCGTTCTCCGCTTCCCGCGTTATCGCGGTGTTGTTCATGTCCGGATAGTCCCAGGGCCTGGCACAAGGCTAGGCTCAAGGCGGGGTATTCCACCCACGTTCTCCGGAAGAGCGGCGCAGTATAGGGAGGCCGCCCGGCTTGTCAAACCAGGGCGGTAAAACTCTACTATACGCTATGTTTCAATATCTTAGCGGATATAGGAGGCGCCGCTCACATCGAAGGTGGCGCCCGTCGAATAGCGCGCGAGACCCGAGGCCAGGAAGGCCACGACCACCGCCACGTCCCGGGGCTTGCCGAGCTCGCGCAAGGGGATCTCCTTCACCGCCTCGTCGTGGCCGTAATGGCGGATGAAATCATCGAGCTGTTCGCTGGCGATCATGCCGGGCACGACGACGAAGGACATGATGTTGTGCTCGGCCTCGAAGCGCGCGATGCCGCGCGCGAGCGCGGTCAGGCCCGCCTTGGACGCGCCGTCGTGATAAAAATCGGCCCGGTCGCCGCGGAAGGCCGGGCGGCTGGAAATCGAAATCATCGTGCCGCCCTTGCGCTTGCGCCAATGCTGGATGGCCAGGCGCGACAGATGGGCGTGGCTGATGAGATTGATGCGCAGGGTTTTCAGCCAGATATCGTCGAAATCCTCGTACGAGGAATCGATGCCCATCGAGGGCCGGATGGCCGCGTTGTTGACCAGCACATCGACGCGGCCGCGCCAGGCCACCGCCTCGTCCCACAGCTTCTGCGGCCCCTTGATGTCGCCCAAATCGGCCTGAACCAGATGGCACTGTGCCGCGCCGATGCGCTTGGCCAAAGCCGCCGCTTCCTTGCCGCCCGAATTGTAATTGACCACCACGTCGGCGCCCGCCTGCACCAAGGTTTCGACGATGCCGGCGCCAATGCCGCGCGAACCGCCGGTGACGAGAATCACCTTGCCCTTGAGATCGATCACGTTATTCCCCCATTTTTTGTTTTTTGGCGGCGCCTCGATGGCCGCGCCTCGGTCGTGGCACTTGGGTATGGCGCGGGCCCGGGCACGCCGTCAATCCTCGGTGGATTTTTCCTCGTCCGGTTGCGCGCCGTCCTCGGCCTTGGGCGCGCGCGCGCCCGGCCGCCTGCGCCCTTCGGCCAATGCCACCAACATGCCGCGCAAGGTGCGCACCTCCTGCTGGGTCAATTCGGCGCGCTCGAACATCGCCTGCATGTTCCGCACCATGGCCGGCCGCTTGGCCGGGTCGAAAAGAAAGCCGCAGCGTTCGAGTTCGGCCTCGAGATGGGTGAACAGGGCCTGCAGCTCCGCCTTGACCGCGCGCGGCCAGCGCGAGGCCGGCAATTGGCGCTCCGGCGTCTCGTCGGTCGCGAGAAACCATTCATAGGCGAAGATCATCACCGCCTGGCCGAGATTGAGCGAGGAAAATCCCGGCGCCAGCGGAATCGTGAGGATGGTGTCCGCGAGCATGACGTGCTCGTTGAGCAATCCCGTGCGCTCGGCGCCGAACATGATGCCGGCCCGCTCGCCGCCCGCGATGGCGGCGCGCATCTCCGCCACCGCGCGGCGCGGGGTAAGAACCGGTTTCAATTCGTGGCGGGGGCGCGCGGTCGTGGCCAGGACCCGGTTCAAATCGGCGACCGCGTCCGCGGCCGATGCGTAAAGCCGCGCGGCATCGAGCACGGCGTCCGCCCCGGACGAAGCCGCGACCGCCCGGTCGTTCGGCCAGCCATCGCGCGGATTGACGATGCGCAGCTCCGCGAGGCCCGCGTTCATCATGGCGCGCGCGACGAAGCCGATATTCTCGCCGAGTTGGGGTTCGATCAGCACGACGACGGGTGCCGCGCCCGAGACATGCGCCCCGGCCGACCGGCGCCGATCGGTCCCGGCCATGGCCTCAGGCCGCCGTCCGGCGCGCACCGGCGCGGAACAGCTTGTAGATCAGCGCGTCGTGCAGCGCGATGTAGGAGGCATCGATCACGTTGGCCGAGACGCCGACGGTCGCCCAGCGCGCGCCGTCCTCGTCCGAGCTTTCTATCATCACGCGCGTGACCGCGCGCGTGCCGGCATCGGGGGTGAGGATGCGCACCTTGTAATCGACCAGGCGCACGGCGGCGAGTTCGGGGAAATGCCCGGCCAGGGCCTTGCGCAGCGCGTTGTCGAGCGCGTTCACGGGCCCGTTGCCCTCGGCCACCGTCATCAGCCGTTCCAAGCCGACATCGACCTTGATGGTCGCCTCCGACAGCGTGACGATCTCGCCCTTGGCGTTCCAGCGCCGCTCGTCGATCACGCGAAAACTCGCCAGGCGGAAATACTCGGGCACGGTTTCGAGCGCGCGCCGCGCGAGCAGCTCGAACGAGGCGTCCGCGCCGTCATAGCTGTAGCCCTCGAACTCGCGCTGTTTTACGGCCTCGACGAGGCGCGCGACCTTGGGATCGCCGGCGCCGATGGCCAGGCCGATTTCGCGGAAGCGCGCGAGCATGTTGGCGCGCCCAGCCTGGTCGGAAACCACGATGTTCCGCCGATTGCCGACGAGCTCGGGGGACACGTGCTCATAGGCGCGCGGATCGCGCTCGACGGCCGAGACGTGCAAGCCGCCTTTGTGCGCGAAGGCCGAATCGCCGACATAGGGCGCGTTGCTCCGGGGCGCGCGGTTCAGGCGCTCGTCCACCATGCGCGAGAGATGGGTGAGCTGGGCGAGATCGGCCGCACCCAAGCCCGTCTCGTAGCCCATCTTGAGCACGAGCGTGGGCACGAGCGAAATCAGATTGGCATTGCCGCAACGCTCGCCCAAACCGTTGATCGTACCCTGGATCTGGCGCGCGCCCGCGCGCACCGCGGCGAGCGAATTGGCCACCGCGTTCTCGGTGTCGTTGTGGCAATGGATGCCGAGCCGGCCGCCCGGGATATGGCGCGCGACCTCGCCGACGATGCGCTCGACCTCGTCGGGCAGCGCTCCGCCATTGGTGTCGCACAAGACAATCCAGCGCGCCCCCGCCTCGGCCGCGGCCACGGCGCAAGCCAGGGCGTAATCGGGGTTGGCCTTGTAGCCGTCGAAGAAATGCTCGGCGTCGAACAGCACCTCCGCCGCGCGCGTCGCCGCGTGCGCCACCGATTCGCGGATCATGGCGAGATTTTCCTCGCGCGCGACGCCGAGTGCGACATCGACCTGGAAGTCCCAGGCCTTGCCGACGAGGCATACCGCCGCGGCCCCCGCGCCGAGCACGGCGGCAAGGGCGGGATCGTTGGCGGCGCTGCGCCCCGCGCGCCTCGTCATGCCGAAGGCCGCAAGCCGGGCGCGGGCAAGGCGCGGGGCCGCCTGGAAAAAGCCGTCATCGGTCGGATTGGCGCCGGGCCAGCCGCCCTCGATGTAATCGAAGCCGATGCGGTCGAGTTCGACGGCCAGCGCGCATTTGTCCGCGACGCCGAAATCCACCCCTTGCGTCTGGGCGCCGTCGCGCAAAGTCGTATCGTACAGGTAAACCCGTTTGCTCACGCCCCATGCTCCGCTGACCTCGGGGAGGATCTCCGTCCCGTGGGCGGCGGACTTTGACCACAGCCCTCCCCGAGGGTCAACCGGATGGCGGGCCGGGCCGATTGCGACCGGGGACGGCCCGGCAATGGGCGTTCCGGGGCGGCTTTGGTCGGGCTTGATCGTTCTAGAACGACCTTGATCGGCCTTGGGCGGATCTATTCGGCTGGCGTCGCCGAAATCTCGCCCAGGCCCTGAACCCGGCCGAGCATCACCAAGGCGCTGGTGCGGATATGGCGGGCGTAATCGCGCTGTTTGGACGGCAGCGGCCCGGCCACGCCCATCAGCATGAGTTCGGAGAAGCCGATGATTGCATTTAACGGCGTGCGAAGATCGTGATTGAGCGTGGAGAGGAGCGCGTCGAGCTGCAACCGGGCGGCCGCCACATCCGCCATGGTCGCGGTCTCCGGCCGGGTCGCGGTTTTCTCCCCTATGGCCGCAGAGGCTCCCAATCGTGCGTTCCGGGTCGGCGTCCGGGCCTGAGGCCGTTCGGCCAAGGATGCCACGCTTGCCATTTGCGTCATGGTTTCGAACCTCTTGTCCAACGGGCCATCGGCGATCATGGCGATGACTGGGCGGGATTTTCGAGGGTCAATGTGACGGTCTTTCTACCTTTTCGATTATCTGTTCGGGACCCCGGGGCACCGCCCCAGCGCGCGACCGGCGAGCCGCCACTGCCGGGACCGTATTGATCCGGGAACATATTAATATTGAAAGCGTATCGGGCGCGAATTTCCCTAGGACATGCGCTTCCAGGTCGTTCCCTTGGGGCCGTCCTCAAGCTCGATACCGCGCGCCCGGAGCGCGTCGCGGATGCGGTCGGCCTCGGCGAATTGCTTGGCCGCGCGCGCGGCCAGACGGCGCGCGATCAGGCCGTCGATTTCGGCTGCCTCCGCATCGCCCACATTGCCCTTGAACCAGCGCGCGGACCCGCCGGTCAAGAAACCCAGCAGCCCCGCGTTCCGGCGGAAGGCGAGGCCGAGCGCGGACAGGCTTTGTAACGGAACGCCCAGGATGCGGTTTGCCTGTTCGTCGAGCACGGAAAGCGCGAGCGGCGTGTTCATGTCGTCCATGAGCGCCGAGGTAAAGCGGTCCTCCTCGCCCGGATCGAGAAGATTCTCCTCTGTTTCGGACAATTGTTCGATGCGCGCGAGCGCCCGGTACCAGCGATCGAGGCGCGCGCGACTTTGGGCAAGGCCCGATTCCGTAAAGTCGAGGGGCTGGCGGTAATGCGTGCCGAGCAGGAGCAGCCGGATCGCCTCGCCCTGCCAGCCCTTGTCCAGCAATTCGCGCACGGTGAAAAAATTACCAAGCGATTTCGACATCTTCTCGCCGTTCACCACGAGATAGCCGTTGTGCATCCACAGACGCGCGAAATCGGCATGGCCGTGCGCGCACATCGATTGCGCGATCTCGTTCTCGTGATGCGGAAAAATAAGGTCGAGCCCGCCGCCATGGATGTCGAAGGGCACGCCGAGATGTTTCTCGCTCATCGCCGAACATTCGATGTGCCAGCCGGGCCGTCCGCGTCCCCACGGGCTCGGCCAGCCGGGCTGATCGTCCGCCGACGGCTTCCACAGCACGAAATCCGCCGGATCGCGCTTGTACGGCGCGACATCGACGCGCGCGCCGGCGATCATCTCGTCGCGGTTGCGCCCCGAAAGCCGGCCATAGCCCGCGTCCGAGGGCACATGGAACAGCGCGTGCCCCTCGGCCGCATAGGCGTGGCCGCGCGCGATCAACGCCTCGATGAGCGCGATCATCTCGGGCACGGTTTCGGTCGCGCGCGGCTCGACCGAGGGCCGGAACGCGCCCAAGGCCCCCATATCGGCGTGGAAGGCGGATTCGGTGCGCCGGGTCAGCGCGTCGATGGTTTCGCCGTTCGCCTTGGCGGCCGCCATGATCTTATCGTCGATATCGGTGATGTTGCGCGCATAGACGACATGCCCCGCGCCGTACCGCGCGCACAGCAGGCGAAACAGCACGTCGAAGACGACGACCGGGCGCGCATTGCCGATATGGGCGAAGTCGTAAACCGTCGGCCCGCAGACATAGAGCCGCACGCGCGCGGGATCGATCGGAACGAACTCCTCGGCGCGCCGCGACAGCGTGTTGTAGAGGCGAAGGGGATGGGTCACGCGGGCGGCCCTAGGCGGCCTTGCCGGACAGGCGCGCGAGCGCGCGCACGCGCCCGATGAGCGGCAGCAGCGCCTTCAATTCCGGCCCATGGTCCGCGCCGGTCAGCGCGCGGCGCAGCGGCAGAAACAGCGCCTTGCCCGATTTTCCGGTCTTGCCCTTGAGCGCGCTGGTCCACGCCCCCCAAGTGCTCTCGTCCCAACCGCCCTCGGGCAATAATTCGGCCGCCGCCGCCGCAAAGTCCGGATCGTCGATCACGGGTGCCACGGTGCCGCGCACCACGCCGAACCAGCGGCGCGCGTCCTCAAGGCATTCGAGATTGCCGCGCACGGCCAGCCAAAAGCGTTCGTCCGCGCCCTCGATGCCGATTTCCACGAGACGCGGCTGCGCCTTTTGGAAGGTCATGTGGGCGAGATATTTCGCGTTCAGATGGACGAGTTCCGCGTGGTCGAATTTTGGCGGCGCGCGGCCAAAGCGCGAAATATCGAAGCCCGTCAGCAGCGCATCCAGCGATTCGACAGGCTCGATTGGATCGGGCGTGCCCAGGCGCGCCAGATAGGAATTGACCGCCATCGCCTCGATGCCCCCGGCGCGCATCTCGCCGAGCGAAAAATCGCCCTTGCGCTTGGACAATTTGTCGCCGCCGATGACGGACAACAGGGGCAGGTGGCCGAACGCGGGCGCGGGCGCGCCGAGCGCGGCGGCAATTTGAATCTGGCACGCCGTCGTCGTCGGATGGTCGTCGCCGCGGATGACGTGCGTGATGGCAAATTCGATGTCGTCCACCGCCGAGCTCAACACGAACAAGGGCTGGCCGTCGGCCTTGACCAGAACCGGGTCGCCGATCTTCGCCGCATCGAACCGCCATGGCCCGTGAACCAGATCGTCCCAGGCGATCTCGCCGGGATCGAGACGGAACCGCCAATGGGGCGTCCGGCCCTCGGCCGCAAGACGCGCCCGGTCGGCGGCGCTCAAGCGCAGGCCCTCGCGATCGTAGATCGGCGGCAGGGAGCGCGCGCGCAGCCGGTTGCGCTTGAATTCGAGTTCTTCCTCGGTCTCGTAGCAGGGATATAGCCGCCCGGCCGCGCGCAGCGTATCCGCCGCCGCCGCGTAGCGATCGAGGCGCTGGGACTGGGAATCCGACCAGTCCCATGCAAGACCGAGCCAGCGCAAATCCTCGGCGATGCCGCGGGCAAAATGCGTGCGCGATCGGGCGACATCGGTGTCGTCGATGCGCAGCACGAAGGTGCCGCCCCGCGAGCGCGCGAACAGCCAATTGACCAGCGCCACGCGCGCATTGCCGACATGCAGCCGTCCCGTGGGGCTGGGGGCGAAGCGAACGACCGTGCTCATGTCCCGTCCGAGAAGGCGTTGACGATGGGATAGCGCCGGTCGCGCCCGAAGGCGCGCAGCGTGATCTTGACCCCCGGCGGTGCCTGGCGGCGCTTGTATTCGGCGCGCTTGAGCATGGCGAAGACGCG
>CAMAPP010000023.1 GCA_945860095.1 Rhizobium sp. Q54
CCGCCGGAGTGCGCGTGTTCATTCTCGATTATTTCCGCAGCCGCGCGCGCATGGCGCTGGCGACGGGCGTGGACTCTCTCGTGCCGGCGCTGGCACCCGTGCAAGCGTTGGCGGCCGAACAGGCCCGGCGCGCCCAACAGGGTCGCTAAGCGGCGCGGCTTCGCGCTCATTCGCCCGTGTAGTGTTCGGGCCAATTGCGTTTTATCACCGGGCTGTCGGGCGCATAGGCATGGCAGCTTCCGAGCATGCCCGGCTTGGCGCTTTTTCCCGCGCCCTCTTCCTTCTGCCGCCGCGCGATCGCGGGCCAGATCGTCTGGTAGGCCGTGGTCGCGATCGGCCCGAGCAATTCGACAAGGTGTGTGCAACCCTTGACCCCGCCCACCACGTCGCGCACTTGGCGGCGCCAGCCGGGGCCGATGCGGATGCCTTTGAGCTTGGTGAAATTCGGTGTGATGTCGGCGCACATAGTGTACGGGCCGAAATCGGTCGAGGCCTCGGCTTCATGGATCAGCATGTCGGCATCGATGGTGACGCGCAGCCACATCTCGTGTACCGGCACGCCCGGCTCGACGCGGCCGCGATCGCGGTTGTCGAAGCCGTAGGTCTTGGTGTCCACCAGATGGCCTTCGATATCCCAAAGCCCGTCGGCGCGTTCGTAGCCGCGAATGGCGATGGCCCGAAGATGGGCCTCCTTGCGCGCGGCGGGCGGCGACAGGGGCATGGGCGTCTCCTTTTTGTGTTGGCGTTTGGCTTGTGTCGGCATTTGGTTCGTGGTGGCGTCTTGATCGAGAATAGGTGCGCGCGGCCGGGGGAAAAGGGCGCGAAAATCAGCCGGAAGCCGCCGAATGGGCCGGCATGGCTGGGTTCGCGGCCGGCGCCCCGGCGCCGGATTGCGGGCGGCCTCCGCGAAATTCCTGCGGCGGGCGAATCCGCACGGAGGTGATCTGGTTGCGTTGGCGGCGCAGGACCTCGAAGCGGAAGCCGTAGAATTCGAACACCTGGCCGGACTCCGGAATGACGCGCGATTCGCGCAGCAGCAGGCCGGCGATGGTCGCGGCCTCGTCTTCGGGCAAACGCCAGCCGAACTGGCGGTTCAAGTCGCGCACCGCGACCGAACCGCGCACGACATGAGAGCCGTCCGGCTGGGGCCTGACGCCCGCGACCGGCGTTTCCTGCTCGTCGAAAATTTCGCCAACGATCTCCTCGACGATGTCCTCGAGCGTCACGATGCCTTCATAGGCGCCGTATTCGTCGACCACGACGGCGAAATGCTCGCGCTGCGCGCGAAAGGCCTTGAGTTGGTCGAGCAGGGACGTCGAATCGGGAATGAACCAGGGCGGCGCCGCGTGCGCCGCCAGATCGAGCGGCGGCGCGCCGCCGCCATGTGCGCGCATGGCCTTGAGCGCGGTTTTCACGTTGAGAATGCCGACGATGTTGTCGTTCGTGCTCCGCCACAGCGGAATGCGCGTGTGCGGGCTTTCCAAGATCTCGGCCACGATGGTCTCGGGCGGGGCGTCGGCCTCGATGGCATAGACGTCCTTGCGGTGGGTCATCACGTCCGCGAGGTCGAGTTCGCCGAGATCGAGCACCGAATGCAGCATCAGGCGCGCCTCGCCCTCCTCGGGCGTGGCCTCGGCGTGCATCTCGATGGTGCCGCGCAGTTCCTCCTCGATCGATTCCCGGCTGAGGCGGCCTTCGAGGCGCACGCCCATGCGTTTCAGGATGGCGCTCACGATGGCCTCGATGGCGCGGGTCACCGGAGCGAGGACCATGACGATCACGGCGACGATCGGGGCCACGGCAAGCGCCGTGCGCACCGGGCGATAGATCGCGTATGTCTTCGGCAAGACTTCGCCGAAGACGACGATCAAGATCGTCATCGCCAGGGTCGCATAGGCGACGCCGTTCTCGCCCACGAGGGCGATCAGCATGCTTGTCGCGAGCGCGGAGGCCGCGATGTTCACGACGGTGCCGCCGAGCAGCAGGGCGCCGATCAGCCGGTCCTGGCGTTCGCGCAACCGGTTGACGGCCCGCGCGCGGCGGCTGCCGAGCTGCGCCAGGCGATGGAGGCGCGGGCGCGAGGCGGCCGTCACGGCCGTCTCCGCGCCGTTGAAGAACGCGGAGCACATCAAGAGCACGCCAATGACGCCGAGCGTGATCCAGGCGCTGGTGTCGAGATTGATGGAGATATCCGGTTCCATGACTGCGTGGCTGGGATTGCGTGGCTGGGATTGCGTGGTTGGGATTGCGTGATTGGGGCTGCGTGGCCGGTCAATTTCCTCGAATTCGTTGCGGCTCTGTCCAGTTCGCGCCGCCATCGCCGGCGCGCGACCGGCCGCTCAAGCCTTCAAGCCGCAAGGGCGTCCTCGATGACCGGCAGCACCCGCTCGGCCGGCACGTCGTGGGCGACGAAGGCCTGGCCGATGCCGCGCGCCAGAACGAAGGTCAGGCGGCCGTCCTGCACTTTTTTGTCTCGATGCATGTGTTGCACGAGGCGGCGCGCGTCCCATGCCCGCCCGCCAAGGCCCGCGAGTTCCGTCGGTAGGCCCGCGTCCTTGAGGTGGAGGCGCACGCGGAGCGCGTCCTCGGCGGCGCACAGCCCGAGGCGAACCGACAGATCGAAGGCCATGACCATGCCGACCGCGACGCCTTCGCCGTGGAGAACCTCGCCCTCGTAGCGCGCCTCGGCCTCGATCGCGTGGCCGAAGGTATGGCCGAGATTGAGCAGCGCCCGCTGGCCCGATTCGCGTTCGTCGGCGCCGACGATGCGCGCCTTCGCCCGGCAGCTCACGCCGATCGCATGGCCGCGCAGCGCGCTGTCGCCCGCGAGCAGCGCCGCGGCGTTGGTCTCGAGCCAGGCGAAGAACGAGGCGTCGTCGATCAGGCCGTATTTCGCCACCTCCGCATAGCCCGCCAGAAGATCGCGGCGCGGCAGGGAATCGAGCACGCCCAAGTCCGCGAGCACCAGGCGTGGTTGGTAAAAACTGCCGACAAGATTCTTGCCGTGCGCCGTATTGATCGCGGTCTTGCCGCCGACGGAGCTGTCCACCTGGGCGAGCAAGGTCGTCGGCACTTGGACATAGTCGATGCCGCGCAGCGCGATCGCCGCGGCGAAACCCGCGAGATCGCCGATCACTCCACCGCCCAGGGCCACGATGGTCGTCGTCCGCTCGATGCGCAGGGCGATCAAGGCGTCCAGGAGGCGTTCGAGGTGGGCGAAATCCTTGGTTTTCTCGCCCGGCGGCAAGACGATGCGATCGTGCGCGATGGCTGCGCGGTCGAGCTTCGCCTCGAAGGATGCGAGATACAGGCGCGCGACGTTCTCGTCGCTGACCACGACGACGCGCGGACGGGCAAGCAGCTTTGCCAGATGGCCGCCGGCCTCGGCGAGAAGGCCCGTGCCGATCAGAATGTCGTAGCTGCGCGCGTTCAGCTCGACCCGAATGCGTTCGGGCGCGCTCACGAACCTGTCCGCCTTCGTTGGATATCCTCGGCGGGGCGCAAGAACGCCTCCAGCGCCGCGGCGACGCGCTCGGCCGTCACTTCGGCGGGAATGTCGGCGCTTTCGACCGCGATGTCGGCTTCGGCGTAAATCGGATGACGCTCGGCGATCAGGCGCTCCAGCACCGCGCGCCGGTCGCCTTGTTTGAGCAGCGGCCGATTGCCGCGCCGCGCGGTGCGCCGCATCAGCACTTCGAGATCGGCGCGCAGCCAAATCGACACCGCACGATCCTTGATCTTGGCGCGCGTGACCGAGTCCATGAACGCGCCGCCGCCCGTCGCCAGGACGTGCGGGGGATCGTCGAGCAGGCGCGCGATGACGCGGCGTTCGCCTTCGCGGAACGCCGCCTCGCCGTGTTGGGCGAAGATCTCCGGGATGGTGCAGCAAGCTGCCTGCTCGATCGCCGCGTCGGCGTCCGCGAACTTCATGCCGAGGTGTTTTGCCAGGCGCTTGCCGATGCAAGTCTTGCCCGCACCCATCAGGCCGACCAGCACCACGGTGCGGTCGTATTTCCGCGCCTTGGCGCGGCTCACGGCCGTCCGGCCCGGAACCCCGGCAATTTCCCGATTGTTCCTTTGAATCCGTGCCTTACAATCGCCATGAATGAACGCTAGCACAATTTGCGAGCGTCGTCCCGGCGCGGCGTCTTGGCCGGCTGCCGGTTTCGTTGCGCCCGGCCCTCGCCATAGGGCCAAATCTCGGCAAGGAAAACAACGATGCTTAGACTGGCCGCGCTGATCGGATTGGTTGCCGTCCTCGCCCTTGCAGGCGGCGCGGTTTACGTCGCGGCGACGGATTCCCCGCCGCCCGCGCGCAGTGTCGAGAAAGTCGTTCCGGATGCCCGGTTGCCGCGTTAGGCGCGGCCGTCCCATGGCCCTCCGTCATTTTGGAGCCGCCCGTTTTGGGGCCGCCCGTCGTTTTGGGGCCTGGACCGTCGCATCCTGGTTAGCCGTGCTGTGCCTGGGCGCGCCCGCCGCCGCCCAATCGCCGGCCACGTCGCCCGTGTTTGCCCCCCAGATGCTGACGCCCGAATCCGCGTCGCCGGCGTCCCCTTCGCCCCCGGAAACAGCGCCCAAAACGCCGGATCCCGATACGGCTGCGCCGCCGATCGTGCCGAAGCCGCCCGCCGACGAGATCAAGGTGCAAACCCTCGCGCCGCTCGATCCCGATGGCGTCGGGCTTCTGGTGCCGCCCGAGGGGCTGGGGGCGGAGCTTTGGACGGGCAGCGAGCGCGCGACGCTCGAACAGATTTTGCCGCGTCTGCCCGTGCGCACGGTCTCGCGCACGGCGCGCGATTTGCAGCGCCGTATTCTGCTGTCGGCCGCTCCCACGCCGCCTAACCGCATGCCGAGCAATGCGGGGGTTCCGAGTTTGGTGCGCGTGCGCGTCGAAAAGCTGTTCGCGATGGGCAACGCGCAAGAGGCGGCGGCGCTCGCGCGCCTCGCGCCCGAGCGCGTCGATGGGCCCCTGGGGGGGGCCGTGCGCGCGGAAGCCGCCTTGCTCGCGGGCGAAATCGCCGCGGCTTGCGCCGAGGCGCCGGCGCTGGTGCGCGATTCGCGCGACACGTTCGGACAGAAACTCGGTATCTTTTGCGCGCTCAAGGGGCCGAATGCGCGACTCGGCCTGGCGCTCGAGGTGCTCAAGGAACAAGACGGAACGGATCCCGCGTTCTTCGCGCTGGCGTCCGCCATGCAGGGCAATGCGATCAAGTTCGAGTCTCTGCCCCAGGCCACGCCGTTGCACCTCGCCATGCTGCGCACCGCGAACCTGAGGCCGCCCGCCGATATCGCGTCCTCGCCCCATGCGGGCGTGCTCGCGGCGGTCGCGCGCAATGCGGCCGTCGAGGGTGCGGTGCGTGCGGCCGCGGGCGAACGCGCGGAGGAACAGGGCGCGCTTGGGGCGAACGAGTTGGCGCAAATCTACGGCGCGCTCGAATTTACTCCGGCCGAATTGGCTCAACCGGCGAGGCGTGCGGATTCGGCCTATGATTCGCGCGCGCGCGCGCTTCTGTTCGCCGCCGCGCGCGGCCAAATCGATCCCGCCGCCCAGGCGCTCGCCCTCGAACGCATGCTCAACTATGCGCGCGCCAAGGGCGGATATGCCCAAGCCGCGCGCGTCGCGGCGACGCTCGTCGCGCTCATGGCGCCCGCGCCGGCGCTCGCGAGTTTCGCGCCCGAGGCGATGCGCACGCTCTTGGTCGCGCAGGATTTTGCGCGCGCAAAGCCGTGGCTCGAAGCGGCGCGCGCCCGCCCGGGCGCCTCGGCGGCGATCGGCGTGCTCGCCCAGCTCGCGGGCATCGAGAGCGCGGCCGATTCGACCGTGCTCGGGCAATGGTGGACCGGGATCGTCGGGCGTGAGGGGGCGGTTATGCGCGCCGGCGTCGTGTTCACCCTGTACGACGCGCTGGGGGCCAAGGTCGAGCCGCGCCTGTGGCGCCAATTGCTTTCGGGCGCGCCGCCGTCCGCGGCCGCGTCGCTTCCGGCCCTGCCATACCTCGCCGGCCTCACGCAGGCGGGCACGGCCAAGCGGCGCGGGGATACCGCGCTGTTTGCTTTGAGCGTATTCGGCGAGGCCGGGGCCGCGGGAGCTCATCCGATCGCGCTCGGCGAGGCGGTGGCGGCGTTGCGCGCCGCGGGGTTTGAGGCCGAGGCGCGGCGCTTTTCGCTCGAGGCTGCTTTCGCGGCGGGGCTGTGAAGCGCCGGCCGGGCCGTCCGGCAAATGTGGCCGCCCACGCGGCGCCGCCGCCGCGCGTCGAGGCCTTTCTCGAAATGCTCGTCGCCGAACGGGGTGCCGCGGCCAACACGGTCGAAGCCTATCGGGGTGATCTCGCCCATTTCGCCGCGTTCCTCGCCGCGCGCGGCATAGCGGCCGACCGCGCCGATGCGCAAGCGGTGCGCGCCTATCTCGCCGCCCAAGCCAAGCGCCTCGCCGCGCGCTCGGCCGCGCGGCGGCTTTCCGCCTTGCGCCAGTTCCATCGCTTTCTCGTCGCCGAAAGCGCGCGCGCGGACGATCCGACCGCCGCCTTGTCCGCGCCGCGCCGCGGGCGGACCTTGCCGAAAATCCTCGACGAACGGGACGTCGAAGCCCTGTTGGCGGTTGCCGCGCGCAGGCGCGAGCCGGAGGGCGCGCGCCTGACGGCCTTGCTTGAAGTCCTCTATTCGACCGGCCTGCGCGTGTCCGAACTCGTCGGTTTGCCCCTGTCCGCGTTCGGGCGCGACCCGCGCTTTCTCGTCGCGTGCGGCAAGGGCGGAAAGGAGCGCCTGGTGCCCCTCGGCGCCAAGGCGGAAGAGGCGCTCGCGCTTTATCGTCCCTTGCGTGCGCGCTTTTTGCCGAAGGGGCGCGAATCGAAATGGCTGTTTCCCTCGCGCGGCGCGCGCGGACACCTCACGCGCCAGCGCTTCGGGCAAATGCTCAAGGCACTTGCGCGCGAGGCGGGGCTAGACGCGCGCAAATTGTCGCCCCACGTCCTCCGGCACGCCTTCGCCACCCATTTGCTCGCGCGCGGGGCGGATCTGCGCAGCGTGCAACGCCTGCTCGGCCACGCCGATATCGCGACGACGCAGATTTATACCCACGTACTCGACGACCGGCTGGCCGAAGTCGTCGCCCGGCACCACCCGCTTGCGCGCGGCCGCACCAAGCCGCGCGGTTGACAGAGCGCGCCGCGAGCCGCCATCTTGCGCCGATCCAAACAATCCACGCGCCCCGCCGCCGCTCTTGGGCGCTTGCGCGCGGTACGCACCCGGGAGGCTCGATGAGCTTCAAGACCGTGGAACAGGCGACGGCACGGCTCAATCGCAGCGAGCTTGCCGTTCCCGGCAGTCAACCCAAGCTCTTCGCCAAGGCGGCCGCCTCCGAGGCGGATATCGTCTTTCTCGACCTCGAGGACGCTGTGGCGCCCGACGACAAGGTTGCGGCGCGCGCGAACGTGATCCGCGCCTTGAACGAGATCGACTGGGGCAAGAAGGCGATCTCGGTGCGCATTAATGGCCTGGATACGCCCTATATGTACCGCGACGTCGTGGACGTGGTGGAGCAGGCCGGGGCGCGGCTCGATCTCGTGATGATTCCCAAGGCCGGTACGGCGGCGGACATCTACGCGGTCGACATGCTGCTGACCCAGATCGAGGCGGCGAAAGCCATCAAGAAGCGCATCGGCATCGAGATCATCATCGAGACCGCGCTCGGCATGCAGAACGTCCACGACATCGCCGCATCCAGCCCGCGCAACGAAGCGCTGCATTTCGGCGTCGCCGACTATGCGGCCTCCACGCGCGCCCGGACGACGAATATCGGCGGCCTCAATCCCGATTACGCCATGCTGTCGGACGCCGACGCGGCGGGCGCCCGCTCGAACCATCCGGGCGATGTTTGGCACTACGCGCTCGCCCGGGTTGTGGTCGCGGCGCGCGCGAACGGGTTGCGTCCGCTCGATGGGCCATTCGGAGATTTTTCGGACGCGCCGGGTTACCGCGCCGCCGCGCGCCGCGCCGCGGCATTAGGCTGCGAGGGCAAATGGGCCATCCACCCCTCCCAGATCGCGCTCGCCAACCAGATCATGAGCCCGTCGGAGGACGAGATCGTCCGCGCGCGGCGCATCCTCGACGCCATGGCGGCGGCGATGCGCGAGGGCAAGGGCGCGGTCGCACTCGACGGCCGGCTCATCGACATCGCCTCCATTCGCCAAGCCGAAGCGCTGGTGAAGAAGGCGGCGCTGGCGGGGCGCTAGGGCGTGAGGCATTTCCTCGATTTCGAGAAACCCGTGGCCGAACTCGAGGCGCGCCTCGAGGAATTGCGCCATCTTTCCGGCGGCGGCGATATCGACGTCGTCGAGGAGGTCGGCCGGGTGCAATCGCGCATCGATCGCCAATTGCGCCAAACCTACGCCAAGCTCTCGGCCTGGCAGAAGGTGCAGGTCGCGCGCCATCCCGAGCGGCCGCATTTCGGCGATTACGTCGGCACGCTCGTCGAGGATTGGACGCCACTCGCGGGCGACCGTCTCTACGGCGACGATTCGGCGATCCTCGGCGGCCTCGGCCGGCTGCGTGGGCGCACCATCGTGATCATGGGGCACGAAAAAGGCGCTTCGACCGAAATGCGCGTGAAGCACAATTTCGGCATGGCCCACCCCGAGGGCTACCGCAAGGCGCGCCGCCTGATGCGCATGGCCGAGCGCTTCCGCCTGCCCGTGATCACCCTCGTCGATACCCCCGGCGCGTTTCCCGGCATCGGCGCCGAGGAACGCGGCCAGGCCGAGGCCATCGCGCGCTCGATCGATACGTGCCTTGGCGTGCGCACGCCGCTGGTCTCGGCGATCATCGGCGAGGGCGGCTCGGGCGGCGCCATCGCGCTCGCCGCGGGCGATGCGGTGCTGATGCTCGAACACGCGGTCTATTCCGTGATTTCGCCCGAGGGCTGCGCCTCGATTCTGTGGCGCAGCGCCGATCAGGCCCAGCTCGCGGCCGAAGCGCTAAGGCTGACCGCGCAGGATATGCAGAAGCTCGGCGTGATCGATGAAATCGTGCCCGAGCCGCTCGGCGGCGCGCACCGGGAGCCAAAGACGGCGATCGAGGCCTTGGGCGACGCGCTCGACGGCGCGCTCTCGCGTCTCGCGCATCTCGACGGCGCGGTCCTGGTCGCGCGCCGGCGCGAGAAATATTTGCAGATGGGCCAGAAGGGCCTTGGCTAGGCGCGCGAGCGAAGCGACATCCGCAGCCCGCAGAAATTGGTTCGTGTCGCCGTCCCGTGATACAGTTCGGAAAGATCGGACCGCAGACGAGGGCGCGCCATAAAACAAGACGCCGTTGCAAATTACGGCTGGACGAACGATCAGGCCCCGTGCTCCTGCGCGTACATCGCGCCCCAAATCATCGCGCTGATCAAGAAATTGGGCCTCCGTCGCGTCCTGGACTTGGGCGCGGGCAATGTCGCGCTATGCGCGATGATGGCGGATGCGGGCCGGGAAGTCGTCGGCGTCGAATACGACAAGCACGGCATCGCGATCGCGCGCCAAGTCCATCCGCGCATTCCTTTTTATAATTTCGGCGTCCAGGACGATCCGTCCATTTTGATGGCGGACGAAAAACCGTTCGATGCCGTCATATCTACGGAAGTCGTCGAGCATCTGTACGCGCCGCATCTCCTGCCCATCTACGCCAGGGGTGTTCTGGCCTCCGGCGGGTATCTGATCGTCAGCACGCCCTATCATGGCTATTGGAAGAATCTCGCCCTGTCGATTTTCGGCAAATGGGACTTCCACCACACGGCGCTTTGGCATGGCGGGCACATCAAGTTCTGGAGCCGCGCGACATTGGCCAAGCTTCTGGGGGCAAACGGCTTTGATGTCTTGGAATTTCACGGCGTCGGACGATTGCCGTATCTATGGAAAAGCATGATCGTCGTCGCTCGCAAGAGGCCGCCGGACAAGATCCGAAAGAACTTCGAGTCCCCATGACGTCGCAACGGCAATTGGCCGCATGGATCCACGAAAAATTGCATGGCGACCGAGACTCGCTATCGCATCAATGGCACAATCCCCAAGGCACGCATACGCGGCACTTGGTCGTGGACGATTTTCTGCCCGCGGAAATTTGTGCCCGGATTTACAATTCGTTCCCCAAGAACGCCGGGGGCTTCCATAACCTCGATTCCTTCCGCGAGAAAAAGCGCACGTCCGTCAAATTGGACGAATACGAGCCGATTCTCGGCGCCATGACCTACGCGCTTCAAGATCAAAAAATCGTCGATTTGATAGCGCGCATCGTCGGCTTCGAACACATCGAGCCCGACCCGCAATTATATGCCGGTGGCTTGTCGATGATGTTTAGGGGCGATTTTCTCAACCCGCATTTGGACAACAGCCACGACGCCAGGCGCGACAGATATCGTAGGCTGAATTTGCTTTATTACGCTTCGCCCGATTGGGTATTGGAAAGCGGCGGTAATTTCGAATTGTGGGACGACGCGCGCGCGATCCCCAAGACGGTGGTGGCCCGCGCCAATCGCTTGGTCGTCATGGAAACCACCAAGCGAAGCTGGCATTCGGTAAGCCTGGTCCAAGTCGACGGGCCGCGGTGCTGCGTCTCGAACTACTACTTTTCCAAAATTTCCCCCGACGGCGACGAGTATTTCCACGTCACGTCGTTCGCCGGGCGGCCCGAGGAAAAATTCAAGCGGCTCGTTGGCCGGTTTGACAATGCCCTGCGCGGCCTTGTTTCCAAGACGTTGAAAATCGGCAGGGGCAGACATCGAATCCATCGCCCCAAATCCTAGGGCAAGCGTGCGCGGCGGTTATTTCAGCGTGCCGTGGCAGTGCTTGTATTTCTTGCCCGAGCCGCACGGACAGCCGGCGTTGCGCGGCACCTTGCCCCAACTCGTCGGATCCTTGGGATCGATGGCCGCGCCCAGGCGGCGCTGCGGGCCGGCCCGCGGCATCGCGGTTTCGGGTTCGCCGCCATGTTCGGCGAAGACCGGGTCCATGCGAGTGGCCTTGAGCGCCTGCGGTCGACGCTCGGGAAACAAATCGTCCTCGGTTTGCTGCGCCGCGGCCTTGAGTTCGACGTTCGACAGCACCTCGGTCGTGCGTTCGCGCAACCGGCCGAGCATCTCCTCGAACAGCGCGAAGGCCTCGCGTTTGTATTCGTTCAGGGGGTCGCGCTGACCGTAGGCGCGCAGTCCGATGCCCTGGCGCAAATGGTCGAGGTGGTACAAGTGGTCCTTCCAGATCTGGTCGAGAAGCTGCAATAGCAGGCTCTTCTCGACCATGCGCATGACCTCGGGTCCGACGCTCGCGGCCTTCTCGGCCATGTGGGAATCGGAGGCGGCGCGTATGCGCTCTCGGATTTCCTCGTTGGCGATGCCTTCTTCCTTGACCCATTCCTCGACCGGCAAGTCGAGGCCGAGCAGGCGGCGCGCCTCGTCGCGCAACCCCTTGGCGTCCCATTGTTCGGCATAGGCGGTTTCCGGGATGGCGCGCGCCACCGCGGTGTCGATGGTGTCCTGGCGCATGTCCTGCACCGTTTCGGCGACGTCGTTCGCGCTCATGATCTCGCGGCGCTGCTCGAACACGACCTTGCGTTGATCGTTCATCACGTCGTCGAAGCGCAGAAGATTCTTGCGGATGTCGTAGTTGCGCGCCTCGACCTTTTGCTGGGCCTTCTCGAGCGCCTTGTTGATCCACGAATGGATGATCGCCTCGCCTTCCTCGAGGCCGAGGCGCTGGAGCACCGAGTCCATGCGCTCGGAGCCGAAGATGCGCATCAGGTCGTCCTCGAGCGAGACGAAAAACTTCGAGGCGCCCGGATCGCCCTGGCGGCCGGAACGGCCGCGCAGTTGGTTGTCGATGCGCCGGCTTTCGTGGCGCTCGGTGGCGAGGACGAACAAGCCGCCGGCCGCGAGCACGACTTGGCGCGCGACCTCGATTTCGCCCTTGATCGCCGCGCTGCGGCGCGCGCGCTCGTCCTCGTCCGCGACCTCGGCGAGTTCGCGCCGCACGCGCATGTCGTAATTGCCGCCGAGTTGGATGTCGGTGCCGCGCCCCGCCATGTTGGTCGCGATGGTCACGGCGCCGGGCCGCCCTGCTTCGGCGATGATATAGGCTTCCTGCTCGTGATAGCGGGCGTTCAGAACCTGGTGGGGAATCTTCAGGCGCTTTAAGTCCTCGGCGAGCGATTCGGACTTCTCGATGCTGACCGTGCCGACCAAAACCGGCTGCTGGCGCCCGTGGCATTCCCGGATCTGCTCCAGAACCGCCGCGATCTTCTCCTTCATCGTCCGGTACACCTCGTCGTCGTTGTCGACGCGAATGCACGGAAGATTGGTCGGAGCCTCGACCACTTCGAGCTTGTAGATGTCGTGGAACTCCATCGCTTCGGTCATGGCCGTGCCGGTCATGCCGGCGAGCTTGGGGTACATGCGGAAATAGTTCTGGAACGTGATCGATGCGAGGGTCTGGTTCTCGGGCTGGATTTCGACGCGTTCCTTGGCCTCGAGCGCCTGATGCAGGCCCTCGGAATAGCGCCTGCCTTCCATCATGCGGCCGGTGAACTCGTCGATGATGATGACCTTATCGTCCTTGACGATGTAATCGGTGTCGCGCGCGAACAATTTGTGGGCGCGCAGCGCCTGGTTCACGTGATGCACGGTCGTCACGTTCAGCACGTCGTAAAGATGACCCTCGTCAAGCATTCCCGCCGCGCGCAGCAGCGTCTCGATTTCCTCCGCGCCCGATTCCGTCAGGCTGACGGCGCGCGATTTCTCGTCCTTCTCGTAATGCTCGGGCGTGAGCTTGGGGATGAGCGCGTCGACCTGGCGGTAGAGGTCGGAGGAATCCTCCGCGGGGCCAGAGATGATGAGCGGCGTGCGCGCCTCGTCGATCAGGATCGAATCGACCTCGTCCACGATGGCGAAGTTGAACGGCCGCTGCACCATGTCCTCGAGGCGGAACTTTAAATTGTCGCGCAGATAGTCGAAGCCGAATTCGTTGTTGGTGCCGTAGGTGATGTCGGCGGCGTAGGCCAGGCGCCGTTCCTCGTCGAGGATGTTCGGCACGATGACGCCGACCGACAGGCCGAGGAATTTGTAGATCTGTCCCATCCATTCGGCGTCGCGCCGGGCGAGATAGTCGTTCACCGTCACGACGTGCACGCCCTTGCCGGTCAGGGCATTGAGATAGGCGGGCAGGGTGGCGGCGAGCGTCTTGCCTTCGCCCGTCGCCATTTCGGCGATCATGCCGCGATGAAGCACCGCGCCGCCCAGAATCTGCACGTCGAAATGGCGCTGGCCGAGGGTCCGCCTCGCGGCCTCGCGCACGGTCGCAAAAGCCTCGGGCAGAAGATCATCGAGCGGTTCGCCCTTGGACAGCCGCTCGCGCAGGACGGGCGTGCGCTGGGCCAATTGTTCGTCCGTGAGGCGCGCGAGATCGGGTTCGAGCGCATTGGTGCGCTCGACCAGCGGCTCCAGCCGCTTGATGAAGCGGTCATTGGCGGTGCCGAACAATTTACGGGCAAGGCCGCCAAACATGCTGGAATCCGACTCGTAGGGGGGAGGGCCGTTGCTCACAGATAGGTACGGACCCTCTTGCTGTCAACGTGCGGGCGCGCCGCGTGTCTTGTGCCGGGAGGCTGTCATGTGCTTAATCGGCCAGCGGAATCCAGCCCTGCGAGCGTGCCATGCCCGACCGTTCCCCCCTCGCTCCCGTCCGGTTCCCGGCCCTGCCCGCCTTGGCCGGGGTACGCTTGGCATCGGGCAATTGCGGCATCCGCTACAAGGGCCGCACGGACCTCCTTTTGGTCGAACTCGCCCCTGGCACGACGGCGGCGGGGGTCTATACCCGCACCTCGATGCCTTCCGCGCCGGTGATGTGGTGCAAAAAGATCAACGCCAAGGGCCGGGCGCGCGCGATCGTCGTCAATTCGGGCAATGCAAATGCCTTCACCGGCAAGGTCGGCGACGCCTCGGTTCGGCGCACGGTCGAGGGCGCGCGGAAATTGTTCGGCTGCGCCGCGCACGAGGTCTATGTCGCCTCGACCGGCGTGATCGGCGAACCCCTGCCCGACGAGAAGATCACCGCGAACCTGGCCGCGCTTGGCGCGCGCCTCTCGGCCCGGGCGTGGCCCGAGGCGGCGGCGGCGATCATGACCACGGATACGTTTGCCAAGGCCGCGACGCGCACGACGAAAATCGCCGGCACGAAGGTCACGATCAACGGCATCGTCAAGGGTTCGGGCATGATCGCGCCGAACATGGGCACGATGCTCGGTTTTGTCTTCACCGACGCCCGCTTGCCGGCGCCCGTGTTGCGCGCGCTCATCGCCCGCGCCTGCGACCGGTCCTTCAACGCCACGACGGTCGATGGCGACACTTCGACCTCGGACACGGTCGTGCTGTGCGCGACCGGGCAGGCGCGGCACAGGGCGGTGACCTCGGCGGCGAACGGCCATCTCAAGGATTTCACCGCCGCCCTCGATGCCGTCATGCGGGACTTGGCGCAACAGGTGGTGCGCGACGGCGAGGGCGCGCGGAAGTTCATCGCCATAACGGTCAAGGGTGCCGCGTCCGACGCCTCCGCCCGGCGCGTGGGTCTGGCGATCGCCAATTCGCCGCTGGTCAAGACCGCGGTCGCGGGCGAGGACGCGAACTGGGGCCGTCTCGTCATGGCGGTCGGAAAATCCGGCGAGCCCGCAAGACAGGACAAGCTCGGTATTCGCATCGGCGGCGTGCAAGTGGCCAAGGCCGGCGTGCGTGTGCCCAAGTTCGACGAGGCACCCGTCGCGCGGCACATGAAGGGCCGCGAAATCGACATCGCGATCGAACTCGGCCTAGGCCGCGGCCAGGCGGTCGTTTGGACCTGCGATCTGACGCACGGCTATATCAGCATCAATGCCGACTACCGGAGCTGAGCTGCCGGTCGTCGTGGTCGTTGCCGCGGCGCTGATCGATGCCGATGGCCGGGTCTTGCTGGCCGAGCGCCCCCCGGGCAAGGCGATGGCGGGGTTGTGGGAGTTCCCCGGCGGCAAGCTCCGCGCAAGCGAGACGCCGGAAGCGGCGCTCATTCGCGAACTCAAGGAAGAACTCGGCATCGATGTCAGCGCACGCTGTCTTGCGCCCTTCACCTTCGCCTCGCATCGCTACGAGGCGTTCCATCTTCTGATGCCGCTCTATCTGTGCCGCATCTGGGATGGCTTGGTCGAGGCGCGCGAGGGCCAGCGCTTGGCCTGGGTGCGCGGCCAAAATCTCGGCGACTACGCCATGCCGCCCGCCGACGTGCCGCTTGTCGCCATGCTGCGCGACGTCCTTTAGGCAGCCGCCGGCTTTATTTCTTGCTCTTGAGGCTTTCGAGATAGGCAACCAAATCGTCGATCTCTTTCTTGCTCAGGCGCATGTTCGGCATGGGCGGGTGCGGGTCCGCGAGCCAGCGCCTGAGGCGCGCCGCCGGGCGCTGCGCATCGTTGGCGATGATGGCGAAGGGCGGTGCCGTGTCGCTGCCAAGCCCGCTCGGCTCGACCAGATGGCAAGACGTGCACCACGAGCGGGCCAGGGCCCGGCCGTTCCGCGCATCGCCTTGCGCTTGCGCCGGGCCGCACAAAGCGAGCAGCGCCGCGATTCCCAAGGCCAAGATAGCTACGACTTGGCCGCTCAAGATGTGGCCACGCAAGATATGGCCGGGCATGCGGTCCTCCCTATTCCTGCTTTGATACTCGCGCTTGTTTTGGTCGAGGAAATATATCGCGTCCGGGCGGCGGCGTATTGAGATGGCTCAATTTTTCGCGTCCGGCTCCCGCCGGCCGACCGCCACGCCGCCGCTCGTTTCCGTGGCGCCCAGCGCGTCCGCAAGCCTGGCTTTGGCGCTGCCCGGGCGGAGCGCCTGTTGCTGGCCCGGATGGGGCGCCCAGGCGGTCAGGTAGAACGCCTGAAAGGTCGCGGGGATCCGGCCGTCCTTTCGCCCAAAGCGTTCGGTGTAGAGCGCCGCCGCACGCGCCAGCGTGGCCCGGCGCGTGGGCCTTCGCGTGCGCCGGGCGACGGCGTTCGATTCGCCCATCGCGCGCAACTCGCGCATGAGCGCGAGCGCGTCGGGATAGCTCACCACGATGCGGTCCTGGTCGACGACCGGGAGGGCGAATCCCGCCCGCTGGAGAAGCCCGCCCATGTCCGCCATCTCGGCCATGGGCGAGACGCGGGGGCTGGCGCCGCCGTCCTCGGCGAGCTCGGCGTCGAGCAGGCAGGCGCGCAATTCGACGAGCGTTTCGCCGCCGAACAGCGCGGCGAGGAAAAGCCCGTCGGGCTTGAGCGCGCGCCGCGCCTGGACGAGCGCGCCCGGCAGATCGTTCGTCCAATGAAGCGAGAGATTGCTCGCGATCAAATCGAAGCTTGCATCGCGAAAGGGCAGGGCCTCCTCGTCGGCGACGAGGCTCGGCGCGTGCGCGCTTCGCGCAAAGCGCTCCGAGAGATCGCAATGCACGACCGCGTCCACCCGCCCGCCCGCCAGCAAGGCGTCCCCGAGAATGCCGCCATGCCCGCCGAGATCGAGGGCAAGCTCGAAGCGCCGCGACACGTCCTCGACACGCTCGGCGAGGCGCGCGCCGAATTCCCGGAACAGGAAATCGTGGCGCGCGAACCCGATTTGCGCCCGCTCGCGCCGCGCGCGCACGATTTGCCGGTCGAAGACCTCGATAACCATGGCGGATTTATCGCATGCCACGCGGCGCGTCGCGAGGCGGAGCGCGCGCGAAGGCGAGATGGGTCGGCCGTCGTGGACAGCGTCGCGTTAATCGCGAATAGCGCCGCGTTATGAGCGGATAGCGTCGCGTTATGAGCGACCGGCCGGTTGACGGCGCCACACGGGAACCGCCCGGGATCGCGCCATGCCAGCGGAGCGCACGGAACGTTCGGGTGGTTGACAGCGCCTCGTGCGCTGCGCTGGGATCGCGCCATGGCGGCGGAGCGCACGGAACGTTCGGGTGGGGCGTGGCGGCGCGCGGGACGTATCGCGCTCGATGCGCTGTTGCCGCCGCTGTGTCTCTCGTGCAAGGCGGTGGTTGCGGAACCGGGCGCGCTGTGCGCCGCGTGTTGGTCGAAAATCCGCTTTCTCGCCCCGCCGCAATGCGCGCGCTGTGGCGTACCCTTCGAGGACATCGTGCCGCCCGAGGGCAGTTGGTGCGCCGTCTGCCACGCCCAGCCGCCGTCCTACGACCGGGCGTGCGCGGCGCTCCGCTACGACGACGCCAGCCGGGGCCTAGTGCTCGCCTTCAAACACGGCGACCGCACGGATGCCGCCCCCGCATTTGGCCGGTGGCTCGCGCGCGCGGGGGCAATATTGCTGGAAGAGGCCGATCTCATCGCCCCCGTGCCGCTTCATTGGACCCGGCTCTCTGCCCGCCGCTACAATCAGGCGGCCCTTTTGGCGACGGTGCTCGGCGCGCTCGCCGGGAAAACCGTCGTGCCCGATCTCTTGCGCCGGCGCCGGCGCACCAAGTCCCAAGGGCGCCTCGGCCACGCCGAGCGCGCGCGCAATGTGCGCGGTGCCTTCGCGCTCCATCCCGCACACGGCGCGCTCGCTCGCGGCAAGCGCGTGTTGCTCGTGGACGACGTGATGACCACCGGCGCGACCATCGATTCGTGCACGGCCACGCTGCTGCGTGCGGGCGCGCGGGCGGTCGATGTGCTGACGCTCGCCCGCGTTGCGAGCCAAGACTAG
Source organism: Rhizobium sp. Q54 (assembly GCA_945860095.1). Lineage (GTDB taxonomy): Bacteria > Pseudomonadota > Alphaproteobacteria > CADEGL01 > CADEGL01 > CAMAPP01. The sequence continues at coordinate 17,697 of CAMAPP010000023.1, forward strand.
GCCGCGCCGTCGAGATCGTGGCGGTCGGGGGCTGGAAGCCCGGGTATTGCCGGCCTATTATCCCTCGATGGGCTCCGGTCGGCGCGCGGCCGGCGCAAGCGACGTGGCGAGGCGGGTCATGGCCCACGTACAAATTTATACGACGATGATGTGCCCCTATTGCCACCGGGCGAAGGCGTTGCTCGAGGACAAGGGCGTCGCGTTCGAGGAAATCGACGTGACCTACGATCCGAAGTCGCGCGAAGCGATGACGGCGCGCGCCGGGGGCCGGCGCACGGTGCCGCAGATTTTCATCGACGGTCGGGCCGTGGGCGGCTCGGACGAACTCGCGGCGCTCGAGGAATCGGGCGAACTCGACACTCTTCTCGGGAGGGCGGCATGACGAAGTTCACGGTCGGTCTCGTTCAGACCAATACCGGCCTCGAAATGGCGCCGGCCATTGCGGCGCTGCGGCCATTGGTGCGCCAGGCTCGCGAGCGCGGCGCCGATTTCATAGCGACGCCCGAGACCGCGCTCATGGTCGATCGCAAACGGACGCGCATGCTGGGCAAGGCGCGCGCCGAGCGCGATCATCCCGGGATTCCCGCCTTCGCCGAAATGGCGCGCGAAACCGGCGCTTGGCTGCTCGCGGGCTCGCTCACGATCAAGCTCGACGGCGAACACGTCGCCAACCGGTCCTATCTGTTCGATCCCACGGGGGCCGCGGTCGCGACCTACGACAAGATCCATATGTTCGACGTCGATCTCAAGGGCGGCGACAGCTACCGGGAATCGGCGACGGTGCGTTCGGGCACCTCGGGCGTGCTCGCGCCCACGCCCTGGGGGCTCATGGGTCTGACGGTGTGCTACGATCTGCGTTTTGCGCATCTGTACCGCGCCCTCGCCCACGCAGGCGCGTCGTTCCTGACCGTGCCCGCGTGCTTCACGCGCTTCACGGGCGAGGCCCATTGGCACGTCCTGTTGCGCGCGCGCGCGATCGAAACCGGATGCTTCGTCATCGCCCCCGCCCAGGTGGGCAAGCACGAGGACGGGCGCGAAACCTACGGCCATTCCCTGGTGGTGGCGCCCTGGGGCGAAGTCCTGGCCGATGGCGGCGAGGAGGTCGGCGTGACGGTCGCCGAAATCGACACGGCGCGCGTCGGGGAGGCCCGCTCCATGGTGCCGGCGCTCGCGCACGACCGGCCCTTCGCCAATCCCGCTCCCGTGGTCATTCGTGGCGCCTTGAACGCCGCGGAATAGCCCGGGCGAGCGCTTACGGCTCGACGACGATATTGCCGAAGAAGTTTTTCGAGACGAACAATTCCTGCGCGTCCCGGAAGCGCGCGAGCGGGAAGCTCGCGGCGAGCAGGGGCTTCACTCGCCCCGCGCGGACGTGGTCGAGCACCGCGGCGAAGTGTTGGGGATAGCCGATCGACACGCCCTGCAAGGTCAGTTTTTTCAGATACATCGTGCGGATGTCGAACGCCACGACGGCGCCGCCGATGGCGCCCGCCGAGACATAGCGCCCGCCCGGACGCAGCAGCGCGAGCGCCGCGTTGAACAGCGGCCCGCCCACCACGTCGGCGGCGGCGTCGAGGGTGGCTTGCCCCAAGGCCGCGCGCACCTGCTCGAAGACATCGCCGCGGTCACGGGCGATCGTGTGCTCGCAGCCGAGCGCCCGCACCCGCTCGAGCCAGGGCGAGCTTGTGATCGCCACCACCTTGGCGCCGCGCGCGCGCGCGAGCTGCACCAGGGCCGAGCCCGCCCCGCCCGAGGCGCCCGTCACCAGCAGCCATTCCCCCGCGCGCACGGCGATCGAATCGAGCATGTGCTCGGCCGTGACATAGGCGCAGGGCAAGGTCGCGAGCTCGGCGTCGCTCAGCGCGATATCGCCGACATCGTGGGCATTGCCGGCGGGCAGGGTCGTGTATTCGGCATAACCGCCATCGCGCGAGGCGCCGAGCGAGCCCGCGAACCCGAGCCCCGTCGGCCCGTAGATCACGAAATTGCACAGTACGCGCTCGCCGATGCGCGCCGCGTCCACGCCCGCGCCGACGCCGGCGATCCGGCCCGCGATATCGCAGCCCTGGATGCGCGGCCACGCGCCCGGCACGCGGCCCACACCGACGCGCGCCTCGGGATCGCGGTCGGTGCCGTAGCGCGCTTCGCGATTCCAGACATCGGTGTTGTTGAGCCCGCACGCGGTCACGCGCACCAAGACCTCGCCTTCTTGCGCCTTGGGCACGGGCACTTCGGTGTAATCGAGCATCTCGAAGCCGCCATGGCCGCGGGTCACGATGGCTTTCATCGTCGCGGGGGCCTTAATCGTCTCGGGGGCCGTCATCGTTGGGGGATTGGTCATGGCTTGAAGCCCTCCTCGGGCGCGGGGTTGAGCGAAGCCGGATCGACATTGCCGCCGCAGACGACAACGCCCACGCGCTCGCCGGATTGGGGCGAGTAAGCGCCGCACAGCAAGGCGCCAAGAGCGGCGGCGCCGCCCGGTTCTGCGGCGAGGCGTACGTCTCGCCACAGTGCGAGCTGCGCCCGGCGAATCGCCGCGTCGGGCACGAGCACCGCGCGCGCGACGTGGACGCGGGCAATCTCGAACATGAGCGCGCCGACCTTGCGCGCGCCGAGCGAATCGGCGGCGATGCCGCCCGGCTCGACCTCGACCGGTCTTCCCGCTTCCAGCGCGCGCGCCAGACTTGCCGAGCGCTCGGGTTCGACGCTCACGATCCGGCACCGCCCGCCATACCAGGCGGCGATGCCGCCGATCAGCCCGCCGCCGCCGCACGCGACCAGCACGGTGTCGAGATCGGGGGCTTGCGCCTCGAATTCACGCCCCACCGTTCCCTGACCCGCCAAAACCTCGTCCTGATCGTAGGCGTGGACGACGAGCGCACCGGTTTGCGCCGCGCGCGCGGCACTCGCTTCAAGCGCGGCCTGATAGTCGCGTCCCACCACGCTCACGCGCGCGCCCAAGGCGCGCAGACGCGCGACCTTGATGGGCGCCGAAATCTCGGGCACGAAAATATCGGCCGCATGGCCAAGCGTGCGCGCGGCGAAGGCCGTGGCGATGCCGTGATTGCCGCCCGAGGCGGCGATCACACCCGCCTCGGGCACGCGCGCCGAGAGAATGCGGTTGAACGCCCCGCGCGGCTTGAACGAGCCCCCGTGTTGCAAGAGTTCGAGCTTGAGCACGACGCGCGCGGCCGAACCGAAGGCGCCGGGTTCGAGCGTCAATGTCGGCGTGGTGCGGATATGGTGTGCAATTCGCTTCGCCGCCGCCTCGATATCGTCGCGCCCGATCATGATTTCGCTCCAGCGAACGGAAAGCGCCGTGTCATTTTTTGCTGCCCGACGCGAAGGGATCGGGGAATTCCCCCACCGCTCCCGCATTGCTCGCAACCGCGGGATTGGGCCGCTCGTTCACCATCAGGCGGAAGATATCGGGGCGCGCGTAATGCCCGGCCACGTCCATGTCGTATTTGCCGCGCGCGATGTCCGCCATGTCCAAATCCGCGAACAGAATCGCCTCGGCGCCGTAATGGGGGCCCGCGAGAATCTGGCCGGAAGGCGAAACGATGCAGCTGCCCCCGCGCATCAGCACGCCGCTAGGCGCCTCGATGTCGAGGGCGTAATCGGCCGGGCAGTCCGCGCGCGTAAGATACTGGCAGCATGACAACACGAAACAGCGGCCCTCGAGCGCGATGTGCCGCACGGTCGGAATCCACGAATCGCGACCGTCGGCGGTCGGCGCGCAATAAAGCTGTATGCCCTTGGCGTACATCGTCATGCGCAGCATGGGCATGTAGTTTTCCCAGCAGATGACCGCGCCGAGCTTGCCGAGTGCCGTGTCGTACACCGGCAGGGTCGAGCCGTCGCCGAAGCCCCAGACGAGACGTTCGGCGGCGGTGGGCATCAGCTTGCGGTGCTTGCCGAGCAGCGTCCCGTCCGGGGCGAAGAAAACAACCGTGCAATACAGCGTGCCGCCGTCGCGTTCGACGATGCCGACGACGAGATGGACGTTCGCATCGCGCGCCGCGCGGCCAAGCGCGACGGTTGCGGGCGAGGGCACCTCGACGGCGCTTTCCCAATAACGGCGGAAATCCTCGCGGCCCGCGTCCGTGCGATTGCCCACGCGCGCGCCGAAATCGAGACCCTTGGGATAGCCCGGCACGAAGGCTTCGGGCAGAACCACGAGCTGTGCCCCGCCGCGCGCGGCGTCGGCGATGAGTCCGCGCGCCTTTTCGATCGTGCGGTCGCGGTCGAAGACCACCGAGGCCGCCTGAACGACCGCCGCGCGCACCACATGTTTCGATTCGACCATTCGCCCTCCTGCTTGGATCGGTGCCCATAAAAACCGAACCGCGCGCAAAAAACCAATGCCGCCTTCCCGTTTATCGGGCAAAACCGAAGGGCCGGCGCGGGACGGCCCCGGGTCATCCAGAAAATGGGACCGGCGTTTCGCGTGCGGGCGGCGCCAAACCGAGGTGGAGCGCCCTCGATATCGAGCACGCCCGTCTGGATGTAGTGCTGGACGACGATATGGTGACGCTCTCGCTCTGGCGCGACCAGGCGCGCGAAAGCTGGGTGCTGACGGGCTACGAAAGAAGGAAAGGCGGCCCCGGTGGACCGGGAGGGGTCAACCCTGATCCGTCCTATGCGCCAGCGTCGCCTCGTGTCAGCGGTGCGGCGGGAGCGGGGCCTACGAAGAATGTACGTGCGCGCGGCCTCGGCGGCAAGGCCTTCACCAGGGTCATCGAGAAAATAGGGGAATTATCACCTTTACTGAACGTCACTTGACGCTTTGGTCTGGGCCGCCTATTTCGCAATCAACAGCGGGTGAGCGGTCGAAACCGGTCGTCTGAAACACGGCTAGGGGGAAACCCTCTCGTGAGCTCGAATCTCACCTGTTCCCGCAAGGCCAAAAAAGGGGTTCTTTCGGGCCGCGGTTCGTCACGGCCCCAAGATCTGGGCGGTTAAGCCCTTGCCATTGCGAAATTTCACGCCATTTTAGGCATACTGTCCCCATATGGACGCAATCGACGAACGTTCCTTTCCAAAGAGCTCCGGGCGCGCATGATCGTCTTCGATCTCAAATGCAAGGCAGGCCATGTGTTCGAGGCATGGTTCGCCGACAGCAAGGCCTTCGCGCGCCAGAAGTCGAAAAAACTCATCTCGTGCCCGGCCTGCGGCGACACCCATGTCGCCAAGGCACCCATGGCGCCGCGCATCGCCTCGGGCAAATCGCGCGGTGCGAACGGCGAGGAGAACGAAGGCGCCGAGCGGCGCCAGGTCGCCATGGCGGCCAGCCCCGAGGCCAAGGCGCTGCTCGGGAAAATCAGGGAACTCAAGGAACATATCGAGAAGAACTGCGAGTACGTCGGCGGCGATTTCGCCGAGCAAGCGCGCAAGATTCACTACGGCGAAACCGAGCAGCGCAATATCTACGGCGAAACCAGTGACGAACAAGCGAACGCGCTTGCCGAGGAAGGCGTCGAATTCCAGCGCATTCCCTGGCCGCGCGGCGATGCCTGAGCGCCGTCAGGCGGATTTGGTCGCGAACACCATATAGTTCACGCCGAGATCAGGCGTGATGGCCCAGCTGTCCGAAATCGGGTTGTAGCCCACCCCCGCGAGCGTCTTGGGCGCTAGGCCATTGGCGCGGAGATGGCGGGCGAGTTCGGACGGCCGGACGAATCGCTTCCAATCGTGCGTGCCGCGCGGCAGCCAGCCGAGCACGTATTCCGCGGCCACCACGCCGAGCGCCAGGGATTTGAGCGTGCGGTTGAGGGTCGCGAGCGCCATGGCGCCGCCCGGACGGACGAGGGCGCAAGCAGCGGCCAGGAACGCGCCGAGATCGGCGACGTGCTCGATCACTTCCATCGAAATCACGGCGTCGAAGCAGGCGCCCTCGGCGGCGAGTTCCTCGGCCGTGGTCGCGCGGTAGCGCACATCGAGACCCAATTCGCAGGCGTGGGCCTCGGCGGCGGCGATGTTTTCCGCGGCGGCGTCGATGCCGATAACCTCGGCCCCGAGACGACACAGGGGTTCGGACAGGATGCCGCCGCCGCAGCCGATATCGACTAGGCGCAAGCCGGCAAGGGGGCGTGCCGCCCTCGCGTCGCGGCCGAAATGCGCCGCCAGGGCGTCCCGGAGGAAGCCCAGGCGCACGGGATTGAGTTTGTGCAGCGGCCGGTAGGCGCCGTTCGGGTCCCACCAGGCATGGGCAAGCGCCACGAACTTGGCGATTTCCGCGTCGTCAACCGTGGGGCGGAGAGCGGCGGGCATGATTTTCTTGGCAAGTTCCGTTGCGCGAGGCGGGCTAAAGACAGTATGGGTACGCGCGCCCAGACCGGCAACGGTGGACCGGCAACCGCGGGCCGGCAGTCGCGGGCCGGCAATCGCGGGCCAGGAATACCGCGCACGGATCGCTCGATGGCTTTGATCGTTCAAAAATTTGGCGGCACGTCGGTCGGCTCGGTCGAGCGCATCCAAGCCGTCGCGCGCCGGGTGAAGCGCGAAATCGACGCCGGGCATCAAGTCGCCGTCGTCGTGTCGGCCATGGCGGGCACGACCAACGATCTCGTGGCCAAATGCCAGGCGCTTTCGCCGCTGCACGATGCGCGCGAATACGATGTCGTCGTGGCGGCGGGCGAGCAGATTTCGAGCGGTCTTGTGGCCATCGCGTTGCAAACCGCGGGCGTCAATGCGCGCTCGTGGCAAGGCTGGCAGATTCCGGTATCGACCGATGACGTGCACGCCAAGGCGCGCATCGCGGCGATCGCGACCGACGAGATCAAGCGCCGCATGGCCGAGGGCCAGGTGCCGGTCGTTTCGGGTTTTCAAGGCATCGCCTCGGACGGCCGCGTGACGACGCTGGGGCGCGGCGGCTCGGACACTTCGGCGGTCGCGCTGGCGGCTGCGCTCGGGGCCGATCGCTGCGATATCTTCACCGATGTGGACGGCGTCTATACCTGCGATCCGCGCATCGTTGCGAAGGCGCGCAAGCTCGATAAGATCACCCACGAGGAAATGCTCGAAATGGCCTCTCTCGGGGCCAAGGTGCTGCAGACCCGGTCGGTCGAACTGGCCATGAGCCAGGGCGTGCGGGTCCAGGTGCTCTCGAGTTTCGTGGATTCCCCCGGAACCCTGGTCGTCGGCGAGGACGAAGTCGTGGAACAGGAAGTCGTCAGCGGTATCGCCTATAGCCGGGATGAGGCGAAAGTCACGCTCATCGGCGTGCAGGACCGCCCCGGCGTGGCGGCGGCGATCTTCGGTCCCTTGTCCGAGGCGAGCATTAATGTCGACATGATCGTCCAGAACGTGTCCGAGGACGGCAAGACGACGGGCCTGACCTTTACCGTTGGGCGCGCCGATCTTGACCGCACGGTGCAGCTCCTCTCCCAGCGTCAGAAGGATTTGGGCTATGTGCGGCTCGTGCCCGATGCCAACGTGGTCAAGGTCTCGGTCATCGGGGTCGGCATGCGTAGCCACGTCGGCGTCGCGCAACTGATGTTCCAGACCCTTGCCAGCAAGGGCATCAATATCCAGGTGATTTCGACCTCCGAGATCAAGATCAGCGTGCTGATCGCCGAGGAATACACCGAACTGGCCCTACGCGCTCTGCACACGGCCTACGGGCTCGACCGCGATTAGCGGGTGCCGTCCCCGGCGGCGGCGTGCCTGATTTGCCCTGGGGCGCGGGGATTTGTTAGAAGCGCACTTGATTTGCTAGAGTATCAGTCGGAAATCATTGGGATTCAGGCATTTTCGGTTGACCCGTCGCGGGGCCGGCCGGACCGTGAAACGGTCGGACGCGACGACGGGCGCCGAAGGAGACGGGCATGGCCTCGCAAGGTCCATCGGATGCTACGGCAGGCGGGGTAGGCACTCTGTTGGCCGAGGAGCGCAAGCGCCAGGGCCTGACGCTGAATCAGGTTTCGGACATGTTGCGCATCCGCCAGCCTTATCTCGAAGCCATCGAACGCGGCCGGATCGAGGAACTGCTGGGGCGCACCTATGCGCTCGGCTTCGTGCGCGCCTACGCCGATTATTTGCGCCTCGACGTCGGGGAAATCATCCGGCGCTTCAAGGAAGGCGCCACCGGGCTCGACCGGCGCACCGAGCTCTTTTTTCCATCGCCCGTCTCCGAGGGCCGTTTTCCGGGCCGCATCGCCATCGCCGCTTCGGTCGCGGCGGCGGTGATCGTTTACGGCATCTGGCACAACATGGCCTCGCGCAACCGCAGCGTGGCCGAATCCGTGCCGAACGTGCCGGTCGAGCTTGCCGGCCAAGGCGCGGAAAAGCCTTCCGAGGACAAGGCGGTGGACGAGGCAAAGCCCGCCGAAGGCGCGTCGCCCGAAGGCGCGCCCGCGGGCAATGCGACTGCCATGAGCACGTCGGTGCCAGCGGGCGCTTCCGCGCCGCCCCTTTCCCCCGCTTCTCCCACTGCCGTCTCGCCGCCGCCGCCGTCCATGCCGGTCGTTGCGCCGGCAGTCGTGACGAAGACGTCGCCCGCGATGGCCACGGCGCCGATCGCTCCGGCGTCAACCGGTACGGGCCCGGTGTCCGGTCCCGCATCGGCCGTTCCCGCATTTCCTGCCCCATCGCCCGCCGCAGCCGTGACGCCGTCATCGCCCCCGGCGATGGCGACGCCCGCGCCTAAAGCCCCCACACCGGATGGCCCGGTGTACGGCGCCGAGGGCAATGTGCGAGTCGTGCTCCGCGCCAAGGCCGAAAGCTGGATTCAGGTCCAGGACGCCAAGGGCAATGTCGTCGGCATGCGCCTGCTCAAGCCGGGCGAGAGCTTCCGCGTGCCGAACCTGTCCGGCTTGATCCTCTCCACCGGCAATGCGGGCGGCATCGAGGTCGCGGTGGATGGCAAGGCGGCGCCGGCGCTCGGCGCGTCCGGCGCGGTGCGCAAAAACATTCCGCTCGACCCCGAGAAATTGCTGGCGGGCGGCTAGGCGGGCTTTCCTTGATCGCGCATCCGGCCCATATGGCTGGGAGCGGGACGGGTCTTGAGCTATAAATGGCGGAACGACATGTCGCGTCGGCTAGAACGTTTTGGCCGACACCTATTGGGAATGGCAAATGAGCGTCCGGGCTTATCGAGACATCCAGCGCCGCAAGTCGCGCCAAATATTCGTCGGCAAGGTTCCCGTGGGGGGAGATGCGCCGATCACGGTGCAGACCATGACCACGACGCTGACGACCGACGTGCAGGGCACGATCGATCAGGTCCGCCGCGCCGAAGCGGCCGGCGTCGACATCGTGCGCATTTCGGTGCCTGACGAGGGCTCGACCGCGGCGTTGAAGCAGATCATTCCGGCGGTCAATGTGCCGATCGTCGCGGACGTCCATTTCCACTACAAGCGCGCCATCGAGGCGGCCCAGGCGGGTGCGGCGTGCCTGCGCATCAATCCCGGAAATATCGGCGGCATGGCGCGCGTGCGCGAAGTTGTGAAGGCGGCCAAGGATCACGGCTGTTCGATCCGCATCGGCGTGAACGCCGGCAGTCTCGAGCAGGAATTGCTCGAGCGCTACGGCGAGCCCTGCCCCGAGGCGATGGTCGAAAGCGCGCTCAATCACGCAAGGATGCTCGAGGACGCGGATTTTCGTGAATTCAAGATCAGCTGCAAGGCGTCCGATATCTTTCTCGCGGTCGCCGCCTATCAGCAGCTCGCCGAGGCGTGCGACTACCCGCTCCACCTCGGGATCACCGAGGCCGGCGGCTTGCGCTCGGGCACCATCAAGTCGTCGATCGGCATGGGTTCTTTGTTGTGGGCGGGCATCGGCGACACGATTCGCGTGTCGCTCTCGGCCGATCCGAACGAGGAAGTGCTGGTCGGCTTCGACATGCTGAAGGCGCTTGGCCTGCGCCATCGCGGCGTCAACGTGATTTCCTGCCCGTCCTGTGCGCGCCAGCAGTTCCAGGTCATCAAGACGGTCGAGGAAATCGAGAAGCGCCTGGCGCACATCTCGACCCCCATGAGTCTTTCGGTCATTGGCTGTGTCGTGAACGGCCCGGGCGAGGCGCGCGAAACCGATATCGGGTTCACGGGCGGCGGCAAGGGGCATCACCAGGTCTATCTCAACGGCGAAAAACATCACGTGCTGCGCGACGGCGATATCGTCGAACACCTGGTCGAGTTGGTCGAGAAGAAGGCGGCGGAAATCGAAGCCGCGCGGGCCGCCGAAGAACTCCAAAAATCAGCCGCGGCCGAATAGCCGCGCGAACGGAGCCCCCATGTCGGGACTGAATGCGGTCCGCGGCACGCGGGATCTCTTGCCCGCGGACGCGCGTCGCCATCGCCATGTCGTCGAGACGGCGCGTTCGCTGGCCGAACGCTACGGCTATCTCGAGGTCCACACGCCGATCCTTGAATTGAGCGAGGTGTTCCACCGCACCTTGGGCGAGACCTCCGACGTGGTCACGAAGGAGATGTACACCTTCGTGGACAAGGGCGGCGATTCGGTGACGTTGCGCCCCGAGGCGACGGCGGGCCTGGCGCGCGCGCTCATCACCGGCGGTCTCACGCAGGACTTGCCGCTCAAGGTATTTACCCACGGCCCCATGTTCCGCTACGAACGCCCGCAGAAGGGCCGGTTGCGCCAATTTCACCAGATCGATGTCGAGCTTCTCGGAGTGTCCGAACCCCAGGGCGATGTCGAGGTGATCGCGTTGGGCGCGCACGTCCTCGAGGAACTCGGCGTGCTCGGCGCGACCGTGCTCGAATTGAACACGCTTGGCGACCGCGAAAGCCGCGAGGCGTATCGCGGCGCGCTCGTCGCCTATCTCGAGGGCCATCGCGCGGATTTGTCCGAGGACAGCCTCGCGCGTCTTGCGCGCAATCCCTTGCGCATCCTCGATTCGAAGGACGAGGGCGATCGCAACATCGTCGCCGGCGCGCCCCTATTCAGCGATTACCTCAATGCCGTCTCGCGCGATTTCTTCGCCGCCGTGACCGAGGGGCTGAAGGCGCTCGGCATCGCTTGCAATCTGAACGCGCGCCTGGTGCGTGGCCTCGACTATTACTGCCACACGGCCTTTGAATTCACGACGACCGCGCTCGGCTCGCAGGGCACCGTGCTCGCGGGCGGGCGCTATGACGGCCTCGTCGAAACCATGGGCGGGCCTCGGGTCGCGGGCATCGGTTGGGCGGCCGGCATCGAACGGCTGGCGATGTTGCTCGCCGGGCCGCCGGCGGCGCTCCGGCCCGTGGCGTTGGTGCCCATCGGCGCGGATGCCGAACGCGCGGCGACCGGGCTGGCCGCGCGCCTGCGGCGCGCGGGCTTTGCGGTCGAGCTCGGCTACAAGGG
>CAMAPP010000024.1 GCA_945860095.1 Rhizobium sp. Q54
GGTCCGGTTGCGGCGGCGCGCCGTGGCGGGGCGATTCGGCGGCGGCCGCGCGCGGCGCATGGCCCATCTCGGCGGGCGGGTCGCGCTCAAGACTGATGCCGTGGCGCGCCGCGGCGGCGACGATTTCGGGCCAGCGCCGCTGGGGGATGGCCAAGCGTTCCTTCCAGCCCTGCACGGTCGTGACCGGGATATCGAGCTTCGCCGCCATGGGGCGAATGCCGCCGAAGCGTTCGACGATGGCATCGACGGGCAAGGCCGTGACGGCCGGGGGCTCGGCGGCGTGCGCGTGCTCGATTCGTGACTCGATATTCGGGCGTGACTCGATATTCGGTTTATCGCTCATTGCTTGCGTGTTTCCGCCGCCACCAAATCCACCAGCGCCGACCGTTCGGGCCGCGCCGCCACCGCGATAGCCTGCCACTCCGCCGCGCGCGCCGCGACCGCGACTTGCTCGCTCAAGCACCAGGCGATCATTCGCCCAAGACCCGGCGCGACTCCCGCCGCGCGCGCGAGCCTAACAAAGGTCGAGGCTGCGCGGGGGGAGAAAAACATCACGCCGTCAAGCATTTGGGCCTCGACGGCGCGAACCGCTTCGGGCTCGAGGGCGGCCACGGGGCGGGCCTCGTACAGCACGGCGCGTTCGGCCTTGAATCCTAGGTCCAAAAGCGCACCCACAAGGTCGCCCGCGACCTCCCGCCCGCACACATGCACGAGCCGGCCGCAAGCGGGATCGAGGCGGGCGCGCACCAGGCCGGCCAGATCGCCCGAATCGCCGCGCGCGGACTCGACGGCCGCGAATCCCGCCGCGCACAAGGCCTCGGCCGTCGCGTCGCCGACGGCGAAAACCGAAATCTCGCGCCGCGCGGTCGCGCCCGCCAAGGCGCGCGCGCCGTTGGCGCTGGTCGCGAGAATGGCTTGCACGCCCGCGAGCGGCACGGACGCGCCGGTTTCGACGATCTCGAACAAAGGCGCGATCCGACATTCGACGCCGCGCGCGGCCAGGGTCGCGGCGAGCGCCTCCGATTCGCGACGGGGCCGCGTCAGCAGAACGCACAGGGCGGAAATCAGCGCGGCCCTTCGAAGATCGCCCCGTCGGCACGCCCGCGCAATTCCGCGCCCGCGTCGCGGCCGAGGCGTTCGGCGTCTTCGCGCGCGCCACGCCGTTCGGCGCGCCACAGCGCCGTGCCGTCGGGCCGCGCGACGAGCGCGCGCAAGTGCAATTGCCCGCCATCGAGCTCGGCAAGGCCGGCGATGGGCGTCCGGCACGAGCCGTCGAGGGTTGCGAGCAGCGCGCGCTCGCACGCAACCGCCGCGAAACTCGCCGCGTCGTTGAGCGGCGCGAGCAGGGCGCGCGCGTGCTCATCATCGCCGCGAATCTCGACGCCAATGGCGCCCTGCGCCACGGCGGGCAGCATGTCCTCGACCGACAAGGTGCACCCGAGATCGGCCATCGCCAGGCGGTCGAGGCCCGCGCGCGCGAGGATCGTGGCCTGCGCCTGGCCCTCGCCGAGCTTGCGCAGACGCGTGTTCACATTGCCGCGAAACAGCACGATCTTGAGATCGGGGCGGCGATGGAGAAGCTGCGATTGCCGGCGCAACGAGGCCGTGCCGACAATCGCGCCGGAGGAAAGAGCCGCTAGCGATGGCGCGCCCAGCAAGACATCGCGGGCATCGGCGCGCACCAGCACGCACGGCACCGTGAAACCGCGGGGCAGGAAGGTCGGCACGTCCTTCATCGAATGGACCGCCATGTCGATGCGGCCGTCGGCGAGATGTTCCTCGATTTCCTTGGTGAACAAACCCTTGCCGCCGATCTCGGCCAGCGCCCGATCCTGCGTCTTGTCGCCCGAGGTCGAAATGGGAACGATCTCGATTCCGCCCGGCACGCGGAGCCCAGGATGGGCCGCCATGAGGCGGTCGCGCAATTCCTCGGTCTGGATGATGGCAAGCGCGCTGGCCCTGGTTCCGAGGCGCACGGGTTTCGTCATGGCTTATGCTTATCTTTTTTTCTGGGTGCCACGGGACGAGGGGCGGTCGAACGCCTGCCGCCGCGCAGCCTGTGCCTAGGCTATCTGCGCGAGGGATTTATGCACCGGATCGGTATTCGCCTGAAACCACCTTCGCATGCTAGGGATTATGTCGGCCCCGGCGGCGCCCGCAAAGCGCGATCGCCAAGCCCCCCCGATAGGCGTCGCCCGCGATGGTTGTGCTCGGAATCGAAACCAGTTGCGATGAAACGGCGGTCGCGCTGGTCGATGAGGCGCGCCGGGTGCGCGCCGAGGCCGTGCTGTCGCAAATCGCCGATCACGCGCCCTATGGCGGGGTCGTGCCCGAAATCGCCGCGCGCGCCCATCTCGACCATCTGGACGGGCTGATTTCACGCGTGATGACGCAAGCGGGCGCGCGCTTTGCGGACTTGGACGCCGTCGCCGCCACCGCCGGTCCGGGGCTCATCGGCGGCCTCATCGTTGGCACGACCATGGCCAAGGCCCTGGCGGCCGCCACGGGCAAACGATTCCTCGCGATCAACCACCTTGAGGGCCATGCCTTGTCCGCGCGCCTCGGGGCGGACGTGGAGTTTCCCTATCTGCTGCTGCTGGTATCGGGCGGGCATTGCCAATTGCTCGCGGTCGAAGGCGTGGGTCGATACGTACGGCTGGGGACGACCCTCGACGACGCGGCGGGCGAGGCCTTCGACAAGACGGCGAAGCTCTTGGGCCTGCCTTTTCCCGGCGGCCCCGCGGTCGAGCGCGCGGCGTTGGGGCGCAATCCCGCGCGCTTTCCCTTGCCCCGGCCCATGCGCGGACGGCCGGGCTGCGATTTTTCGTTTTCTGGCCTCAAGACCGCCGTGCGCCACGCCGTCGCGGCCCTGCCGCCGGGGCCGCCGATGGCGGCGGATGTGGGCGATCTGTGCGCCGCGTTCCAGCAGGCCGTGGGCGACGTGATGGTCGATCGCACCGCGAACGCCCTGGCCATGTTCCGCGCGCGGCACGGCGAGCCGACGACGCTGGTTGCCGCCGGCGGGGTGGCGGCAAATCTCTATCTGCGTCTTCGCCTCGAAGCCCTGGCTTCGGACAAGGCCGTGCGCCTGGCCGTGCCGCCGCAAAAATACTGCACCGATAACGGCGCCATGATCGCCTGGGCCGGCATCGAACGCCTGCGCGTGGGTCTCGCGGACGATGCGGACGCCAAGCCGCGGCCGCGCTGGCCGCTCGATCCCATTTCCTCGGGTGCCGCACCAAGCGTGTTGCCTTCATGAGCTATCGAACGCTCGGCATCGTCGGCGCGGGAGCATGGGGCACCGCTCTGGCCGTCGCCGCCGCGCGCGCCGGCAAGTCCGTGGTGCTGTGGGCACGCGAACCGGACGTCGTCGAGACGATCGCGCGCACGCGCGTGAATCGCGCCTTTCTGCCAGATATCGCGCTGCCCGAGAATATTTCGGCGACCGGCGATCTCGCGCGCGCGGCTTCGTGCGAGGCGGTGCTGCTGGTCACCCCCGCCCAGCACACGCGCGTGGTCGCGCGCGCGCTCGAGGCGCACCTTTCCGCGGACACGCCGATTCTCATTTGCGCCAAGGGCATCGAAGGCGGCACCGGCGCGCTGATGAGCGAGGTCGTCGCCGAGACCTTGCCCGGACGAAAACTGGCCGTCCTGTCGGGCCCCAGCTTCGCCGCCGAAGTCGCGCGTTTCCTGCCCGCCGCCCTGACCCTCGCGACGGACGACGACGAGATCGGCGCACACTTCGTCGAGACGCTTTCGGGGCCGCTCTTACGGCTGTATCGCGGCGATGACATGGTGGGGGCGCAGGTCGGCGGCGCGGTCAAGAACGTGGTCGCGATCGCCTGCGGCGTGGTGATGGGGCGAAAGCTCGGCGATAACGCGCGCGCGGCGCTCATCACGCGCGGCCTCCACGAAATGACCCGCCTCGCCCGCGCCAAGGGCGGCAAGGCGGAAACGCTCATGGGCCTTTCGGGTCTCGGCGATCTGGTGCTCACCTGCACGGGCGAGCAATCGCGCAATTTGTCGTTCGGCCTCGCGCTCGGCCGCGGCGGCCGCGCGGGCGATCTTTTGACCTCGCGCCGTTCGGTCGTCGAAGGCGCCTCGACCGCCGCCTCGGTCGCGGCGCTCGCGACATCGCTCGGCATCGAAATGCCGATCTGCCGCGCCGTGGACGAAGTCGCCAATCGCGGCGCCGATCTCGAGGCGACGATCGAAGCCCTCTTGGCGCGTCCGGCGGGCGGGCGCGAGTACATTCGCAACCGGCCGAACGCGACCGGCCGCTAAGGACCGAACCATGGCCCACTGGCTGCTGAAATCCGAACCCGGCGAATTTTCCTGGGACGATCTGGTGCGCGACAAGACGACCGGCTGGTCCGGCGTGCGCAATCATCAGGCGACGAACAACATGAAGGCGATGAAACGCGGCGAGCACGCGTTCTTTTACCACTCGGTCGACGAAAAACGCATCGTCGGCATCGTCGAGGTGACCAAGACCTACCATCCCGATCCGACGGACGACGAGGGCAAATGGGGCATGGTCGAGGTGAAGGCGCTGAAACCGGTGCCGAGACCCGTGACCCTCGCCGCGATTCGCGCGGAGCCTCGTCTCGCCAATCTGGCATTGGTGCGCCAATCGCGCCTGTCGGTCGTGCCGGTGGGCGACGCGGAATGGGAGTTGCTGTGCGCCATGGCGGGCCTTGCCCCATGAACGGGTTTTGCCCCATGAACGGGTTTTGCCTCATGATGGGGCCGAAGACGTGACGCGGCTCTGTGCCCTCGACGAGATCCCGGACGGCGCGACGCGCGCCTTCACGGTGGCGACGGCGGACGGCCCGCTCGATCTCTTCGTCTTGAGGCGCGGCGCGCTGATCGCGGCTTACGAGAACACCTGCCCCCATCTCGGCACGCCGCTCGATTGGGCGCCGGACCGCTTTCTTTCCGAGGACGCCAGCCATATCGTCTGCGCCACGCATGGCGCCCGCTTTCGTCTCGAGGACGGGCATTGTTACTTCGGCCCTTGCGCGGGCGAAGCGCTCAGAGCCCTGCCCGCGAGGCTTGAGGACGGCGCGGTCGTGCTGGCGATCTGAACACGCAGGATCCTTGCGCATGCGAATCCACGAACAGCTCGAATCCCAAGGCGCGGTTTTGTTTCGCTGGCGAAGCTTTTTGCCGCTCTTTCTCGTGCCCATCGCAATTCCGGCCTTGATCGAATCGGCGGCCATCGACGCCGTCATCGGCGAGGAAGCGGAAGGCGCGTGGACGATGTTTTGCCTGGCGGTTTCATTTCTCGGCCTGATGCTGCGCTGGGTCACGATCGGCTTCGTGCCGGCGGGCACCTCGGGGCGCAACACGCACGAGCAACGCGCGCATCAGCTGAACACGACCGGCGTTTATTCCACGGTGCGAAATCCCCTGTATCTTGGCAATTTCGTCGCCCTGTTCGGTATTGCGCTCGCAATCAAGTGCTGGTGGTTCGCCGTCATCGTCTGCCTGGCCTATTGGCTCTATATCGAGCGCATCGTGGCGGCCGAGGAGAAATTTCTCGACCATGCGTTTCCCGGCATCTATGCCGATTACGCCGCGCGCACCCCGGCCTTCGTGCCGCGGCTTGGGTTATGGACGGGGCCCGCGGAATCGTTCTCGCCGCGCACGGTTTTGCGCCGGGAATACAACGGCGTACTGAACGTGGTGGCGGTGTTCTTCGCGCTTGAGTTCATCACCGATGTCCTGATGGAGCACGAAGGCGTTCGAGCGTGGGTGAAGCACGAATGGTGGTGGATGGCCACCGGGGCCTTCGCTGTGGTGCTATTCTCCGTCTTACGCGGCTTGAAGAAGCGCACGCGCGTCCTGCACGTGCCCGGACGCTAGATTCGCGACACCCACGACGCCTCGCTTGTCGGATGCCCCGATCCGCATGGATAATCGTCCCCTGAACGCGCGCCCGCGACGAAGCCGGGCCGATGGCCGACAGGGGTCCTTTTCATGGCAAACGAAATCCTGCCCGTTTCAGCCGAATGGTCGAAGCGCGCGTGGTGCGACGAAAGCGCCTACGCCCGCATGTACGAGCGTTCGATCGCCGATCCCGAAGGTTTTTGGCGCGAGCACGGCAAGCGCATCGATTGGATCAAGCCTTACGCCAAGATCAAGGACGTCGATTTTCGCGGCAAGGTTTCGATCCGCTGGTACCACGATGGAACGCTGAACGCCTCGGCCAATTGTCTCGACCGCCATCTGCTCAAGCGGGGCAATCAAACCGCGATCATCTGGGAAGGCGACGATCCCGCCGAGAGCAGGCGCATCAGCTATCGCGAGCTCCATGCCGAGGTCTGCAAGTTCGCCAACGTGCTGAAGGCGCGGGGCGCAAAACGCGGCGACCGCGTGACGATCTACATGCCCATGATTCCCGAGGCGGCCGTCGCCATGCTGGCGTGCGCGCGCATCGGCGCCGTGCATTCGGTGGTCTTCGGCGGCTTCTCGCCCGATGCCTTGTCGGGCCGCATCCAGGACTGTGATTCGAATGTCATCATTACCGCCGACGAAGGATTGCGCGGCGGCCGCAAGGTGCCGTTGAAGGCCAACACGGATGTGGCGTTGAAATCCTGCCCCACGGTCGCGTCGTGCATCGTCGTGAAGCGCACGGGCGGCGCGATCGACTGGGTGGAGGGCCGCGACGTTTGGTACCACGAGGAAATGGCCAAGGCGTCGGCCGATTGCCCGCCGGAGGAAATGGCCGCGGAAGATCCGCTGTTCATCCTTTACACCTCGGGCTCGACCGGAAAACCCAAGGGCGTGTTGCACACCACCGGCGGCTACATGGTCTATGTGTCGCTGACCCACCAATACGTGTTCGATTACCACGACGCCGACGTCCATTGGTGCACGGCGGATGTTGGCTGGGTGACCGGACACAGCTACATTCTGTACGGACCGCTGGCCAACGGCGCGGTCACGGTGATGTTCGAAGGCGTGCCCAATTACCCCGACTCCTCGCGCTTTTGGCAGGTCGTCGACAAGCACAAGGTCAATATTTTCTACACGGCGCCGACCGCGATACGCGCGCTCATGCGCGACGGCGACGGCCCGGTGAAGAAGGCCAGCCGCGCCTCGCTGCGCCTATTGGGAAGCGTGGGCGAGCCGATCAATCCCGAAGCCTGGCTGTGGTATCACCGCGTGGTGGGCGATGGCCGATGCCCGGTCGTCGACACCTGGTGGCAAACCGAGACCGGCGGGATTCTGATCTCGCCCTTGCCGGGAGCGACCGCGCTCAAGCCCGGTTCCGCGACGCGGCCGCTGTTTGGCATCCGCCCCGCCATCGTGGATGGCGACGGCAAGGTTCTCGAGGGGGCGTGCTCGGGCAATCTGGTGCTGCTCGATTCGTGGCCCGGACAGATGCGCACCGTGTTCCGCGATCACGAACGCTTCGTGCAAACCTATTTCTCGACCTACAAGGGCGCGTACTTCACCGGCGATGGCTGTCGGCGCGACGCGGACGGCTATTATTGGATCACGGGGCGCGTCGATGACGTGATCAACGTGGCCGGTCACCGACTCGGCACCGCCGAGATCGAAAGTGCGCTCGTCGCCCATGCCACGGTCGCCGAAGCGGCCGTGGTCGGCTTTCCCCACGACATCAAGGGCCAGGGCATCTACGCCTATGTCACGCTCATCGCGGGCGAGCACCCGAACGAGGATTTGCGCAAGGCGCTCGTGCAATGGGTGCGCAAGGAAATCGGCCCCATTGCCACGCCCGATTTCATCCAATGGGCGCCGGGTTTGCCGAAAACCCGGTCCGGTAAGATCATGCGCCGCATCTTGCGCAAGATCGCAGCCAACGAACACGGCGAGTTGGGCGACATCTCCACGCTTGCCGATCCGGGCGTGGTGAACGACTTGGTCGATAACCGGATGAACCGCGCCTAGCGGCGCGAGAACGTCCACCCGGAGGCAACAAGCCATGAGCAAGAAAGCCATCGACGCGGCGCGGTGGCGCTTTGCCCTGGATGATGCGGGCAAACTGCCCCTGCCCGAAGGCCGCCGCTCGGCCGCCGTGTTCCACCACGGCACGCTCGATATCCGCCATTACGCCCCGCGCGGCACCGACCCTCAGACCCCACACGATCAGGACGAGGTTTACATCGTCGAACGCGGCAGCGGCTGGTTCGAAGTCGCGGGCACGCGCACCCGGTTCGGTCCCGACGACGTCTTGTTCGTGCCCGCGGGCATCGACCACCGCTTCGCCGACTTCACCGACGATTTTGAAACCTGGGTGATCTTCTACGGACCCAAGGGCGGCGAAGGCGCGCGCTAGATCGCCGCCTATTCGCCCGCGCGCGCTTCCTCGCACCACACTCCGCGCTTGCCGCCGTCATAGGGCCGGGCATGTCCGGCCACGATCATGTCGCGCGCGAGATCGGTGCCGTCGGCCAGGCGCACCTGGGCCAGCACGCGGCCGCCATATTTTTCGTAGCGCACCTGGGTCAAGACGACTGTCCCGCCCGCGACGCGCGAGGCGAGATGGTCGCGCGAGGCCAGGGCGCGCGTCCGTTCGAGTTCGCATTGTCCCTTGAGCTCCGGCGCGTCGATACCCGACACGCGGACCAAGGTTTCGACATCCTGGCCGAGCCAGATATGCGCGCGCACGACCAAGGTGTCGCCATCGACGACCTGGACGACACGCGCGGGCACGGGACCCAGCACGACATCGCCCGCGCGCACAGGTCCGGCGAGCGCGAACCCGGCCATGGCCAGCGCCAGAAACCACCGCTTCGGGATCGCCCGCCCTGTCGCCATCTCAGCCGCACGCCGGTCAATTTGCAGTCGCGAGAATTACAACTATAGATTGATTCTGCAATATTTTAAAGCAAGCGGATGAACGCCATACAACCGATTGAATTACAAATATTTTAACTCAAAAATCGATACACCGGCCCTGCCGCTCCCAGTCGCCGTACCGGGTCGGCTCGAGCCCGTCGGGACCGCCCGATTCCTTAGGCCCCGGTTCCCCGGGCCCTAATTCGCCAGGTAAGGCCGGTGTAACGGCCGGGTGGGTCGCGCGCTTGTCCGCCGCTACGGACGCCGCGGCGGGGATGAATTTCGGTTCGGGATCGGTCATGGTCCCGCCAATATGGCGTTGCGCGCATCAACTGCCAAGATTCAGGCCCGTGGCGCGGACCAGGGGACGCGGACCAGGGGGCGCGGACCAGGGGGCGCGCGCCCGGCTTGATCGCGCGCGCCGCGTGCTTATCTCAATGATCGGCGCGCATATGGCGGCGCGCGTAGCGAGGGATCGGCAAGAACATGAACCTGACCAAGACCGCGATCTTGCTGGCGGCGATGACGGCGATGTTCGCCATGCTCGGCCTACTGATCGGCGGGCCGGGCGGGGCCCTGATCGCCTTCGCCATCGCCTGCGCCATGAATCTTTTCGCCTATTGGAATTCCGACAAGCTGGTGCTGCGCATGTACGGCGCGCGGCCGGTCGATCACGCGGCCGCGCCAGGGCTTTACGGCATCGTCGAGCAACTTGCCGCGCGCGCGGAATTGCCCATGCCCAAGGTTTACGTGATCGATTCCGAGCAGCCCAACGCCTTCGCAACCGGCCGCAACCCGGAGAACGCCGCGGTTGCCGCCACGACCGGCCTCTTGCGGAGCTTGAGCGCGCAAGAGGTCGCGGGCGTGATGGCGCACGAACTCGCCCACATAAAGAACCGCGACACCCTGACCATGACCGTCACCGCCACGATGGCGGGCGCCATCGGCATGCTGGCGAACTTCGCGATGTTCTTCGGCGGCAGCGCCAATGCGTCCCGCAACAATCCCTTGGGCCCCATCGGTGCCATTCTCGTGATGATCCTGGCGCCGCTGGCGGCGGGCCTGGTACAGATGGCCATCAGCCGGGCGCGCGAATACGAAGCCGATCGTCTAGGCGCGGAAATTTCGGGTGAGCCTTTGTGGCTCGCGGGCGCGCTTGAAAAACTCGAACGAGGAGCACGGACCATCGACAACCACGTGGCGGAAGGCAATCCGGCAACCGCCCATCTGTTCATCGTCAACCCGCTGCACATGCGCGCGGTCGACGGATTGTTCGCGAGCCACCCGCGCACGGCCGAACGCGTCCGCCGTCTGCGCGCGATGGCCGAAGGCCGAACCCAAGCGGCGCGCGGCCCGTGGGGCTGAAGCGCGCCATACGCCGCTCGATCGAAGGCCGAACCGAAAGCACCGCGCGCCGCATGTTCGCGCGGCTCTAGGCATCCCGTGACGCAAGACATAAGGGGACGGCCGAGCGCGGCGCCGCGAAAATTCGCGGCGCGCCGCGTCGCGGGACGGAATAAATCCGCGCTCACCGCGCGCAGCGGCGCGCTTGAACTTGTCGAGGCCGTGCTTGTCCGCAAGCGCTTTCTCGACGACGCACTCGGTCAAATGGCGATGCCGGCGGGACGCGACCGCGCGTTTGCCCACGCGCTCGCGCTCATGACCCTGCGCCGGCTCGGGCAGATCGACGCCCTGCTCGACCATTGCCTGGCCCGGCCACTCGAAGAGCGCGCCCACCGCACGCGCAATCTGTTGCGCCTCGGCGCGGCACAACTGGCTTTTCTCGGCACGCCCGCGCATGCCGCGGTCGCGGAAAGCGTCGATTTGGCCAACCAATGCCTGCCCGCCGTGCACAAGGGGCTGGTCAATGCCGTGCTGCGCCGGCTATCGCGCGATGCACCTTCATTGCTGGCGGCGCAAGACGCGGCGCGCCTCAATACGCCGGGCTGGATGTGGGATTCTTGGCAAGACGCTTACGGCGAGACGCGCGCGCGTGCGATCGCCGAAGCCCATCTGATCGAGCCGCCGCTCGACATTTCCGTTCGCGGCGATGTGTCCTTCTGGGCCGCGCGGCTCGGGGCGGAGGAACTGCCGACCGGAACGCTGCGCCTTGCCGGCGGTGGCCGGGTCGAGGAATTGGCGGGTTTCGAGGACGGCGCGTGGTGGGTGCAGGATGCGGCTTCGGCCTTGCCGGCACGTTTGCTCGGCGATGTCGCGGACAAAACGGTTGTCGATTTGTGCGCCGCCCCCGGCGGCAAGACCGCACAGTTGGCGGCGGCGGGGGCACGGGTGGTGGCCGTCGAACGCTCGGCCGGGCGCGCCGCAACGCTCGAAGCCAATCTCGCGCGGCTGCATCTGACTTGCCGCGTCGTCGTCTCGGACGCAGAGTCCTGGCGGCCCGAAGCCCTGGCCGACGCCGTGTTGCTCGATGCGCCGTGCAGCGCCACGGGCACCATCCGGCGCCATCCCGACGTGCAGCGCCTGAAGACGCCGGGAGACGTGGCGCGCCTCGCGCACCGCCAATCGGCGATGCTCGATGCGGCCTTGGCCATGGTCCGGCCCGGCGGGACGCTGGTTTATGCGGTGTGCTCGCTCGAAGGCGCCGAATGTGCGGCCCTCGTCGATTCCTGGCTCGCCTCCAACCCGTCGGCCAGCCGCCTGCCCGTGCGCGCCGACGAGGTCGGAGGCCAAACCGAATTCATCGACCCTCACGGCAATTTGCGCACCTTGCCCGGGCATTGGCCCGAGCGGGGCGGGCTCGATGGTTTCTTCGCGGCGCGCTTCGTTCGCCGTTGACCGCATCGACCGGCGTTTTGCGGGAGGCCGGAAAACCGGGTAAGCATACGCCAGCCGCGTGGCAAATCGGCCCGATGAACGCAGCGATCCGATGAGCACAGCGATCCGATGAGCAGCAGCCCCGATTTTCACGAGGATTTTACCCGCCACGAGGATGTCCGGGGTTCCTCCAATCGCGGCTTCGGAATCGTTTTTGCCGTCGTATTCGCGCTGATCGGCCTGGTGCCGGCGCCGTACGGCGGCGCCGTACGCTGGTGGGCGGTCGCGCTCGCCGGCGCCATTCTCGGCGCGGCTTTTTTGGCGCCCCGGATTCTCTCGCCATTCAACTTTTTGTGGATGAGATTTGGCTTGCTGCTGCACCACGTAGTCAATCCGCTTGTCATGGCGTTGCTGTTTTTCTCGACCGTGACGCCGATCGGACTTCTCATGCGCGCCCTAGGCAAGGATCCGCTGCGCCTCAAATGGGACCGCGCGGCCGCAAGCTATTGGATCGCGCGCACACCGCCCGGCCCCGCGCCCGATACGATGAAGAACCAGTTTTGAGCGCGGCCGGTCGCGAACCGGCCGCCAGGAGAGGACACGATGGCATCGTTCTTGGGTGAGATGTGGCGCTTCATGCGCGCGCGCAAAAAATTCTGGCTGCTGCCGATCCTGGTGATGATGGTTATCTTCGGCGGGTTGATTGTATTGACCAAGGGCAGCGCCGTGGCGCCGTTCATCTACACGATCTTCTGAGGCCATGCGGGTCCTTGGAATCTCGGCTTTCTATCACGACAGCGCCGCCGCGCTCGTCGCCGACGGCAAAATCGTCGCCGCCGCGCAGGAAGAGCGTTTCACGCGCAAGAAGCACGACGCCCGGTTTCCGCGCCATGCCTTGCGCTATTGCCTCGAGGAAGCAGGGTGCGGCCTCGAGGACATCGACTTCGTCGCCTTCTACGACAAGCCCTTTCTCAAATTCGAACGCCTGCTCGAAACCTACGTGGCCTTGGCGCCACGCGGGTTTCGTTCGTTCCGGATGGCAATCCCGGTATGGCTGCGCGAAAAATTGTTCCAAAAGGATCTGCTGAAGAAGGAGTTGCGGCGCGAGGCGCCCAGGTTCGACTGGGACAATCGACTGTTGTTCGCCGAGCACCATCAAAGCCACGCCGCCAGCGCGTTCTTTCCCTCGCCGTTCGAGGAGGCGGCGGTGCTGACAATGGACGGGGTCGGCGAATGGGCGACGACCTCGGCCGCGCTCGGCCGCGGCAATCGCCTCGAGATGACGAAGGAGATTCATTTTCCCCATTCGATCGGCCTGTTGTATTCGGCCTTCACCTATTACACGGGCTTCAAGGTCAATTCCGGCGAATACAAGGTGATGGGGCTGGCGCCGTACGGTGAGCCGAAATACGCCCAAGTCATTTTCGACAACCTCGTCGATTTGAAGCTCGACGGCTCGTTCCGCCTGAATCTGGAGTACTTCGACTACTGTACCGGACTGCGGATGACGAACGCGAAATTCGACGCGCTGTTCGGCGGCCCGGCGCGCCGGGCCGAGGACAGGGTGACGCAGCGCGAAATGGACT
This sequence comes from Rhizobium sp. Q54, assembly GCA_945860095.1. GTDB lineage: Bacteria > Pseudomonadota > Alphaproteobacteria > CADEGL01 > CADEGL01 > CAMAPP01. The sequence goes on from CAMAPP010000024.1 coordinate 13,173, forward strand.
TGGCCGCGTCGATTCAGAAAGTGACCGAGGACATCGTTCTGCGCCTCGTGCGCGGCCTCGCGGCCGAGACGGGCCAGGACAATCTTTGTCTGGCGGGCGGCGTTGCGCTCAATTGCGTGGCCAATGGCAAGATTTTGCGCGACGGCGCGTTCAAGCGCATCTGGGTGCAGCCGGCCGCGGGCGACGCGGGCGGCGCCCTAGGCGCGGCGTTGAGCGCCTATCATCGGTTCCAGAACCAACCGCGCGTCGCGATCGGCACCCTCGATGCCATGCAGGGCTCCTATCTGGGACCGGCATTCGCCGATGCCGAGATCGCCCGCAGGCTCGATGAAGCCGGGGCGCGCTACACGGTGCTTTCGGACGCCAAGGTCGTAGCCGCGACCGCCCAGGCGATCGCCGACGGCCTAGCGGTCGGCTGGTTTCAGGGGCGGATGGAATTCGGCCCGCGCGCCCTTGGCGCGCGTTCGATCCTGGGCGATGCCCGCTCGCCCGCCATGCAATCAATGCTGAATCTCAAAGTCAAACACCGCGAATCCTTCCGTCCCTTCGCGCCTGCGGTGTTGCGCGAACATGTCGCGGAGTGGTTCGAGTTCGACGGCGATTCGCCCTACATGCTGATGGTCGCGGACGTGGCGAAGGCGCGCCGGCGCGCGATGGGCGAGGCCGAGAGCGCCCTATTCGGCATCGAGAAGTTGAACGTGCCGCGCTCGGACATCCCGGCCGTCACCCATGTAGATTATTCGGCGCGCATCCAGACGGTGCATGCCGAAACCAATCCCCGCTTCCACGCCCTGCTGAGCGCCTTTCACGGGCTCACCGGCTGTCCGGTGATCGTCAACACCAGCTTCAATGTACGCGGCGAACCCATCGTGGGCACGCCCGAGGACGCCTTTCGCTGCTTCATGGGCACCGAAATCGAACGCCTGGCGATCGGCAATTGCTTCTTGCGCAAGGAAGACCAGGACCCGGCGCTCCGCCACGATTACAAGGACCGCTTCGAACTCGATTGAACGGCGCGGCATTGCTTGCCGCAACCGGATCAAGCTGTTAGGAAAACCGCATGCGGCAACCGGTGCGAATCGCGCCTTCCATTCTGTCCGCCGACTTCGCTCGGCTGGGCGACGAGGTGCGCGCGGTCACGGCGGCGGGCGCGGATTACATTCATATCGACGTCATGGACGGACATTTCGTGCCGAACCTGACGATCGGACCCGCGGTGGTAAATGCCTTGCGGCCGCACAGCAAGTGCGTCTTCGACGTCCACCTGATGATCTCGCCGGCCGATCCCATGATTCCGGCCTTTGCCGAGGCGGGCGCCGATATCATCACGGTCCACCCCGAGGCGGGGCCGCATCTTCACCGCACCCTGCAGCTCGTCCGCTCGCTTGGGAAAAAGCCGGGCATCTCGCTCAATCCGGCCACGCCGATCGAGGCGATCGCGCATGTCGTCGAGGACGTGGACCTCGTATTGGTCATGACGGTCAATCCCGGCTTCGGCGGACAATCCTTTATCATGTCCCAGATCGAGAAGATTCGGCGCCTGCGGACGCTCATCGACGCCACCGCCGCGCGCACGGGCCGCGCCATCGACCTCGAGGTTGATGGCGGCATCAATGCGGATACCGCCCCCCTAGCGATCGCGGCGGGTGCGGACGTTCTGGTTGCGGGCACGGCCACCTTCGCCGGCGGTCCCGAGCGCTACGCCGCGAATATTCGGCAATTGCGCGGCGCGCCGTGAGGATGCCGGCCGTTAACCCGCGATGACGCGGGCACGCCACGCGACCGCCGCCATGCGCGACGCCTTGGCGCGCGCGATTTTCGCCAGCACGCCCTATCGCTGGTCGCTCGCCGGCAAAACCCCCAAAGCCCTGATCGTCGCCCCGGTCCAACCATGGCCGGGCGACGCGGCGCGCGGCGCGCAAATCCTCAAAGGCAGTTTCGCGGTCGGCGCCGAGCTGCGTCCGCTTGGCGAGAACGCCTGGAGCGCCGACGGCTCGGAGCACTGGCGCGCGGCGCTGCACGGCTTTGCGTGGCTCGGCGATCTTCACGCCGTCGGCTCCGATGCTGCGCGCCGGCGCGCGCGCGAGTTGATCGCCGACTGGCTTGCGCGGCACCGCCGCTGGGACGAATTCACCTGGCGCACCGATATCCTGACCCGGCGCGTCACCGCCTGGATCGCGGAGCACGATTTCTTCTGCGCCAGCGCCGATGACGGGTTTCGCGACGCGTTCTTCCGCGAGTTGTCGCGCCAATGCCGGCATCTGTTCCGCATGGCCCCCGGGCGCGAGGCGGGCGTGCGTCGCCTGCTCGTCGCCAAGGCCATGATCTATGCGGCGGTCGCGCTGCCCGGGCCCAAGCAGCGATTGTCGCGCGTCTTGCGTCTGCTGGAAGCGGAACTCCGCCGCCAAATCCTGCCCGATGGCGGGCATGTGGAGCGCAGCGGGCGCGCCCAGCTTGCGGCCTTGCGCACCCTCGTGGACATCCGGACCTGCCTCGCCTCGGGCAGACGTCCCCTGCCCACCCTTCTCCAATCGACGATCGACCGCATGGTGCCCGCGCTGCGCGCGTTCCGGCACGCCGATGGCGGTTTTGCCTTGTTCAACGGCGCGTGCGAGGACGATGCCTGGCTGATCGACGCGGTGCTGGCGCAAGCCGAGGTTCCGGGCCGCGCGCCGGACGAGCTGCGCCACACCGGGATTCAACGCCTGCGCGCGGGCCGCACGCTGGTCATCGTCGACGCCGGCGCCCCACCGCCGCCCGGCCACGACCGGGCAGCGCACGCGGGCACCCTGTCCTTCGAAATGGGCGTGGGTAAGGACCGCCTGATCGTCAATTGCGGCGCGCGCGACGACGGCACGGAATGGCAGGACGCCATGCGCGGAACTTCCGCGCATTCCGCCCTCGCCATTTCCGGCACGTCGTCGAGTTCGATCGGTGCCGATGGCGGACTCCACATCCGCCCCGGCACCGTCGAATGCGCCCGTCACGCCGCCGATGGCGCGGTGTGGATCGAGAGCGCGCATGACGGCTATCGCCGCGGCTTCGGCGCGATCCACAGAAGGCGGCTATACCTTTCCGCCGACGGACACGATCTGCGCGGCGAGGACCGGGTCGAGGCGGCGGAAGCGGCAAGCGCGGTCGCGCGCTTCCATCTGCACCCATCGGTCAGCGCTTCGCTTCAAGCGGGCGGCGAGTCCGTCCTGTTGCGCGGGCCCGGCGGCGATGGCTGGCGGTTCCGCGCGACCGGCGGCACGCTCGCCTTGGCCGAAAGCATCTATATGGGGCGGCGCGACGAAGCGCGAAGGTGCGAGCAGATCGAGGTGCGCGCCGAGTTTGGGCCGGGCGGCGGGGCGCTCAAATGGGCGCTGCGGCGCGTGGGGCCGGATGACTAGGCCCTATCGTCACGAATGGGGATCGTCACGAACGGCGATCGTTATGAGCGGGGATTGCTAAGAGCGCGCGCGCCAATGCGGCTTCCGGCCAAGACGGGCCGAAGCCGCTTCAGACATTAATCACGGACAATATCGAATGATCGGAGCGGGATTCACGTTCCGCTCGGACGACACGAGACCAAGCGAAACGATCTCGCTCCACGAAGGCGACCGCGGCCTAGAGCTGCCAGCGCGCGAGCGAGGGCGGAAGTTCGGTCTTGCGCCAAATACCCTTGAGATCCGCGACCAGTCCGCCCGCGCGCACCAGGCGGTGGAAATCGGCGGACGTGAACGCCGTGTACGGCCGGTGCCCGACCGCGCCGACCAGCACGTCGTATCCCTGGGCGGTTTCGAGATCGGGCAGCAGCAATACCGCGTGATGGTGGCGCGCCTCTTCGGCGTCCGCGAACGGGTCGTGCACGTCGACCGCGAAGCCGCGCCGCTCAAGGCCACGCACGACGTCGATGACCTTGGAATTTCTGAGGTCCGGCACGTTCTCCTTGAAGGTGAAGCCGAGGACGAGGGCCCGGCCGCCCTTGGAGTGAACGGCCGCGATGCGTCCGGCCACCTGATCGCCCATCGCATCGTTGATGCGCCGGCCAGCGAGGACGATTTCCGGATGGTAGCCCTGCGTCCGGGCGAATTCGGCCAGGTAGTACGGATCGACCCCGATGCAGTGCCCGCCCACGAGTCCGGGCGAGAAGCGGAGGAAGTTCCATTTGGTGGCCGAGGCGTCGAGCACGTCGTGGATGGACAACCCGGCGCGCTCGAAAATCAGCGCAACCTCGTTGATGAAGGCGATGTTGATATCGCGTTGTGCGTTCTCGATCACCTTGGCCGCCTCGGCCGTGCGGATGCTCCGCGCGACGAAGGTACCACCCGAAGTGATCGCGCCGTAGATCTCGGCGAGGCGGCGCGCGGTCTCGGGCGTGTCGCCGGCTACGACCTTGGTGATGCGCTCGACGGTGTGCTCGCGGTCGCCGGGATTGATGCGTTCGGGGGAATATCCGAGATGAAAATCCTTGCCCGAAGCGAGGCCCGAGATCCGCGCGAGAATGGGGCCGCATACCTCCTCGGTCGTGCCGGGCGCAACCGTGCTTTCGAGCACGACGATGGCGCCCTTGGCGAGGACCCGGCCGACGATTTCGGCCGCGGACCGCACCGCGCCGAGATCGGGACGCTGGGCTTCATCGACCGGAGTGGGCACGGTGATGACGAAGAGGTCGCAGCCCGCCATGTCAGGGGAAGAGGCGGTGAAACGGCACGTCGAAGCCTTGAGCATCGGAGAATCGATTTCACCCGTACGGTCGTGGCCGCGCGCGAGTTCGCCGATGCGCCGCTTGTCGATATCGAAGCCGACCACCGAAAAATGGCGCGCGAAGGCGACCGCCAGCGGCAAGCCGACATAGCCCAAGCCGATCACGGCAATCCGGACGGCAGGGCTGTTCGCCACGGAAACTCCGGGGGTCATGGAAACTCCGGGGGCCAGGCTAGCTCCAGGCGAGTGGGCGAGAGGGGCAGGGATGGCGGGTGGTCTAGCCGCGGCGCCCGCGCCCTGTCAATCGATCCAGCCCTGTCAATTGACCCAGCCCTGTCAGTTGACCCAGGACGGGCGCTCGACCCTCGCCCTGTCTTTCGACAATGCCGACCTTATCGTCTGGGCGGGACAATTCGGCCAGGCTTAAAGTCTTTGAAAAAACACGGAAAATCTCCCCTCCGCCTGCCGGCCGAGAGCCCGGTTGGGCGCGGGATTGACGTTCATAGCTTGAACAAAGTATCGTTCAATCAGTGAACAATTGGGGCCGATGACGACGCTTGGCCCGCGCGCCCCAAGCGAAGGAGCGATTGTTGAGCGAGCGCGACCACACCACCGTAGCCGATGGCGAGAACGAGATCACGCTCGGGCTGCTCCACGCGGTGCATGAAAACAGCACGATGACCCAGCGCACCGTCGCGGGCCAGCTCGGCATCGCGCTCGGCCTTGCAAACGCCTATCTGCGCCGCTGCGTGAAAAAGGGCCTGATCAAGGTCAAGCAGGTCCCGCCCAATCGTTACGCCTATTATCTCACGCCCAAGGGCTTCACCGAGAAGTCGCGGTTGACGGCGGAATATCTGTCGTCCTCGTTCAATTTTTTCCGCAAGGCACGGCGCGAATGCTTCGAGTTGCTCGAGCGTTGCAAGACTCGCGGCTGGACGCGCGTGGCGCTGTGCGGGACCAGCGATTTGGGCGAGGTCGCGGCGCTGTGTGCGCGCGAGCTCGAGGTGGAATTGGCCGGCTTCATCGGCCGCCCCGGCGACGCGTCCGGGGCGGAGCGTTTCGCCGGATTGCCCATCGCCTCGTCGATTATCGAGCTCGGACAAGTGGACGCGGTGATCGTCACCGATTTGACCAGCCCGCAAACGACCTTCGACGATCTGCGCCGGGTCGTGCCGGCCGAGCGCATCCTGACGCCGAATTTGCTGCGCGTGACGCGCGCGGCGGTCGGGTAAGCGCCGTGGCGCGCTGGTACGTCGCACGCACCAAGGCGCAGAGCGAGCGCAAGGCGTTGCACAATCTTTTGCGCCAGGACTTCGCCGCCTATCTGCCGAGCTATCTCAAACGCCGGCGCCACGCGCGGCGCACCGACTGGGTGCCGGCGCCGCTGTTCCCGCGCTATCTGTTCGTGAATTTCGACGCCGCCACCGTGCGCTGGCGGGCGATTTCCTCGACCTTAGGCGTGGACCGCCTGATCTGCACCGACGAATTTCCCCTTGCCGTGCCCGAGGGCGTGGTCGAGGACATCCAGGCGCGCGAAAACGACGAGGGCTACGTGCCGCTCGGCCGCCGCCTCCTGTTCGGCGCGGGCGACCGCGTGCAGGTCTTGAGCGGCGCGCTCGCCGATCTGGTCGGGCGCTTCGACTGCGCGAGCGACGACGAGCGCGTGTACGTTCTGCTCGACCTGCTCGGCAGGCAGGTGCGCGTGCGCGTGCCGGCCGACGCGCTGGCGCCCGCCTAGCTCCTGCGCTCCAAGACGACCAGAAGACGAAACGCGCAGATCCGACCGAGCAGCGGCGCGAGCACGTCCTCGATGCGCAGAAGCGCCGGCACGATGGCGGCGGGCACGAGAGACCAATTCTTGTACCCGCCCGAAAGCGGATAGGCGAACAGGCCGAGCAAGCGCCGCTCGCGCACCGCGAGCGAAGGAAACAACGCCGCGAAGCGCGCTTCGTGCCGGGCCCAAAGCGGCCCGAACAAGAGCGTCGGCACGGCCTGATTCGCGGCGTAGGGATCGCGGCGTTCGGGCATGCCCGCGAGCAGCGGATCGTCCGACAACGCCACCGGCTCCTCGTGCAGATAGGTGTAGAACGGCCAGCTCAGCACCGAGAGCGCGGGCTCGATCATCACGATTCGTCCACCGGGCCGGAGCACGCGCAGCGCCTCGGCGAAGAACGCGCGGGGGCGCGCGAGATGATGCAGAGCGTCGAACAACACCAGATTGGCGAATGCGCCCGCGGAGAACGGCAGGGCGTGCGCGTCGCATACCGCATCGAGCCAAGGCGCCACTTGAATATCGGAGGACACCACGTCGGGCGCGAAGGCCTTGAAATTTCCGACCCCGCCGCCGATTTCGAGCGAAGGCCCGGGCGCGCACGCGCGCGCGATGCGGCGATACAAGTCCTCGTACACCGCCCGCAGCGCGGGCTTCTTCTCCCACTGGCGGCGATGGGACCGAAGCCGCTCGTCGGCCATTCAGAACGCCTTCAGCTTGAAGAATGCGAAGGCACACATCCGCAGCAGCAGAAGGCCGTGCTGGAAACGCGAAATCTGCGTCGTGCCGTAGGTCCGGCTGGCATAGCGTACCGGCACTTCGACCACCTTGAGGTTGAGCTTGGCCGCGCCGAAGATCAGGTCGAAATCGCCGAAGGGATCGAAATCGCCGAAATACGCCCGGTTGGCCGCGATCTGATTGTAGTGCGCGCGCGACAGCACCTTGGTGCCGCACAAGGTATCGGTGAAACGCTGGTTGAGCAGCCAGGAAAACAGGATCGAGAAGACCCGGTTGCCGAGCATGTTGAGAAAGCGCATGGCCTGCGCTTCCATGGGATACACCAGACGCGTGCCGTTGACGAACTCGCCCGTGCCCAAGCGGATGGCCTCGTAAAATCGCGGAATCCACTCGGGCGGCACGGTCAAATCGGCGTCGAGGATGACGAGCACGTCGCCGCGCGCGGCGGCGAAACCCTTGCGTACCGCATCGCCCTTGCCCTTGCCGTCCTGCACCAAGACCTTGATGTCGTATTGCGGATAGGCGGCGATCACGCGGCGGATCTCCTCGAGCGTGCCATCGCCGCTATGGCCTTCGACGAAGATGATCTCGAGTTGCTCGGCAAATCGCGGCAGGCGGGCGACCGCGGCTTCGATATTGCCGCGCTCGTTGCGGCACGGAATGACGACCGTGGCCGAGGGTGTCGTAACTGCCGCGCGCCCCGCGGGCCGCGCCACGAGATAGGTGCGCAGGCATAACCGGCGCAGGAGCGGCAAGGTCGCGAGCGTGCGGTTGATGAGGGAACCCACATGGAACAGCCGGCGCGGCACGAGCTGGCGCCAATCGCGCCGGATGGCCTCGAAGCCGGCGAGCACCAGTAGATTTTCGATGTCCTCGTTGGCAAGCCAATTCTGTTCCCTTTGGGGCATCTTCAACCCTACGACTTCGGCCAGGCGCAAGATCGGGCTCCAGAGAGGCGAGTGATAGGCGACGACGATGCGCGTGTGCGGCGCCACGACCTTTTGGAGCGCGCGCAAGGTCGCCTCGCAATCGTCGAGATCGCCGACGAGATCGGACAACACCACGACATCGAATGGTCCGCTCAAATGGGCATAGCTCGCCGGGTCTTCGACGTCGAGATGATGAAACGCGAATTGGGGATGGCGAGCGCGCGCCAATTCGATCGCCGGGGCGCTGAAATCCACGCCCACGCCCACCGCAGGCGCGAGCGCCGCCAGCAACTCGCCGGACCCGCAGCCAAGATCGAGAACCTTCAATCCGGGCGGAACGAGAAAACGCATATAACGCCAGTCCTCGTGATGAAAATAGGCGTTGCGCGCGACCCAGCGATCGCGCGCCGGCGCCAGGCGTTCGGCCAGGGCGTGGATCGCCGTCTTTCGCGTGGAATAGCGAATCATGTCTTGTCTCCGCCGCGCGCCGCCGCGCGCCGCCACGCCGCGCCCGTGACCAACCAGACCGCGCCGCCCGGCAGGCTTCCCGCCAGCGTGGCCGCGCCGACCAACACCGATAGCGCAAGGGCATCGTGGCCGGAAACGCCGATAAAGCCGAACATGACCACCATGGCGCCTTCGCGCACGCCCCAGCCGGCGATCGAGATCGGCAAAGCCATCATCAGCACGACAGGCGGCACGAGAATCAGGCAATCGAACAGAGAGATACCGAGATCAAGCGAGGATCCGAGGACGAAAACCGCGAACGCGAAATTCGCCTGCATGGCGATCGACACCGCGATCGCCGAAAGGCCGATCCGGCTAGTCAGCATCTCGCGCCAACCGCCCGCCAAGGCCTCGACCCAGAGAACGAGAGTCCAGCGCGGCAGAAGACGCGCGAACCGGTCGAGAAAACACAGCGCGGCAATTCCGACGAGTCCGCCGAGCGAAACCAGCACGAAGGCCGCCCGCAATTCCGCACGCGGCACGAGCGGCAGAAGCCACGCCAACATGGCCGCCGTCATGAGAAACACGACGGACAGCCCAAGCACGCGATCGATCACCACGCTCGTCACCGCCGTGCGCGGCTCGATGCCCGCGCGATGGGCGAGCCACATGCGCACCGCGTCGCCGCCGACGCTCGAGGGCAGGACTTGGTTGAAAAACAACCCGATGGCGACGATACGCAGCGCGCCGCCAAGGCCGATCGCCCGACCGAGAACCCCGAGCACCCAGCGCCAACGCACGGCTGCGGGAAAACACATTCCGCCGATGAGACAGATCGCGACCGCGAAGGCGAAGATGCCGATGCCGGTGACCTGAGCCCAAAGCAGGTTCAGATCCGTGCCGCGCAGCAGGAACCAAATCAGCAGCACCGATACGGCGGCTTTCAGAACGGTCTTCAAGAGCGCCAAGTCATGGCTCCTCGATCGCCGTCGGCGGGATTGGTCGGCGGGATTGCGTCCCTGGGCGCTCGTGCGACCATCCGCTCATCGTCCCTCATGATTGCGGACCCGCGCCTGCCATCGATCGCCCCCCGAGCAATTCCGCGAACGCCGCCCAGGACAAAGCCGGATAGAAGCCATGCGGTCCTTCGGGCGACAGCGCCGCCAGGGCGAGACCGGCTTCGGCCGCCTTGTAGGCGTCGAGCGCCGAGGCGACCACCCGCTCCATGCCGGATGCGGGAAAGATATGATCGCGCGTCCCGGAGACGGCAAGAAGCGGCCGCGGCGCGACGAGTGCGAGGACATCGTCGGTTTCGAGCCAGTTGAGCATCCCCGGCACGACGTTCTGGCCCGAATCGTCGCGCCTTCGGGCGATGGTATCGCGCACGAAGCCGACGCATCCGCTTGCCAGGACGCCCGCGATGCGCGTGTCCATGGCCGCCGCATAGAGCGCGACGGCGCCGCCAGCCGAATTGCCCATGGCATGGACGCGGGTGGGATCGAAATCGAGCGACAACGCCCGGCCCGCGGCGCCCGAGGCGATCCAATCCACGACCGAAGCGACATCGCCCGCGCGTTCGCCTATGAGTGTGCGCCCCAGCAGCAAGGCGTGATTGGCGGCATCGATCGTGGCGCTCGCGGACACCGGCGAGAGAAGCCGTTCGCGACGCTCGCCAAAACACGATTGTTCGAGACAAAAGGCGGCAAATCCGAGGCGCGCCGCCTGGCGCGCGTAATCCGCCCCGGCGGCGATCTTGACCGGATCGGGCGGCAGACGCGCCTCGCCCCACGAGAGATGCGAGCCCGAATTGGTGCCCTGCAGACAGATGACAGCCCGCAGGGCACCCGGGGCACCCGCTTGCCAAACGACGTCCACGGGCGCGTGGGCGCCGTTCCAAAGAGCGAGATAGACGCGGCGGCGCTGCAAACCGGGACCCGCGGAGAATTCCGCCGGTTCGCCCGATTTGGGCGCCGGGCGGTGCACCGGAAAGCCGGTAAGCGCGATCAGCTTTGCCCGCGCGCGCGATTGCCACGCGGAGAAATCGCCGCCATCGCGCCGCCACGACAGCGCGGGCCTGGCCGCGTCGACGGCACGGCCGTGCGCGATGCTGGGACTCAATTCGGCGCCGGCCGGCGGCCGCGGGTAGGGATCGGTGTCGAGGCCGAGCACGCGGCGTGCGCGCCGACACGCGGCGAGCGCGTAGCTGCGCAGTCGCGGGGGCAAGGCCATCGCGCGCTGCCTTCAGGTCGCGTATCCGGTGAGCGGCCGTACCGCGCCCGCAGCCAGGCGCGCGCGCCACCAATCCACCGTCTGCGCCAAGCCGTTCGCAAGTTCGACGCGCGGCGCCCAAGCCGTGGCGGCGGCAAGGCGCCGCGCATCGGCGAGAAGGGCGCGCACCTCGGAACGTTCCGGTCTCATGCGCGCGTCCTCGGTTTCGATGGGCTTGTTCGCGCCAGTCAGAATTCGGATGTGTTCCACCACCTCGCCGATGCTGACCGCCTTTCCGGTGCCGGCATTGTAGGGCTCGCCATGGGCAATGCCGGTCGCGTGGCCGATCGCGAGGAACGCCGCCACGGTATCGCCGATGAAGGTGAAATCGCGCGTCGGCGTCGGATCGCCGATCCGAATTGCGCCGCATGCCGGATCGAGCGCCTGGCGAATGACGGACGGAATGACCGCGCGCTCGCTCTGCCGGGGGCCGTAGGTGTTGAATGGCCGCAGGACGACGACCGGCAGGTCGAAGGACAGGGCGTAGGACTGCGCCAGCTTGTCGGCCGCGATCTTGCTCGCGGCATAGGGCGATTGCGCCTGCAGCGGATGGCTTTCCGCGATCGGCAGGGTTTGCGCGGTGCCGTACACCTCGCTGGTCGAGGTGTGGACGACGCGGGCGATGCCGTGCGTGCGCGCGGCCTCGAGCACGTTCAGCGTGCCGGTGACGTTGGTTTCGACGTAGGACTGGGGCGCCGCATAGGAATACGGAATCGCGATCAACGCGGCCAAATGGAACACGATGTCCTGATCGGCCAAAAGCCGCATCATGAAGGCGCCGTCGCGGATATCGCCGCGCACGATGCGCAGCGAAGCGCGCGCCGCCGGATCGAGTTCGTCGAGCCAACCATTGCGGTCGAAGGCGTTGTACTGGGCCAAGGCAGTCACTTCGGCGCCCGAACGAACAAGCGCTTCGGCAAGATGAGAGCCGATGAAGCCGTCCGCGCCCGTGACGGTCACGCGGCGGCTTTTATAATTCTCGTCCTGACGCGTGATGACCGGATTCATTCGCATGTCCCGCACATGGCCGCCTGTCCCGCACCGGGCCCGATAAGCGCGGCGGCACTATACGGCCAAGACCCGCCGCCGACCACGGACAGGCGCCGCATTCGATGCACGCCAGCCCAAGTACCGCGGGCGCACGCCGACACTCACCGGACAAAGCCGCCTTTCGGCCGCGTCCGCGAGCCACGCACACCCCGCGCGGTGGGTCTTTCGATTTCGAAATATTGGAAGAAATATAGTCTATTACATATAATTAAGACACTTATTATATTAAATATGATTTGCGGTTATCGGCCGAATGAAAACCCGCGTGCGCCGGCCTTCCTTGACAGCGACGTTCAGTAAGTGAACAATCCATGTTCGCGGCCTGAACAGTGATTTTTGCCGCTGGCGCAGGGCTTTGACCGCGCAATGCCGAATCGGCGGGGGAACGTGATTCACCCGTCGTGCGGTAGCTTGTCCGGCCAAGATGTCGGCGCAAAGCTCCGCGCCCCCCCTCCATCCATCCTCATTCGAGCATCCTCCCGTGAACGACCGCATCCCCCTGGCAATTCCCGATTTGCGCGGCAACGAGCAGGCCTATCTCGCACGCTGCGTGGCGGACAACTGGGTGTCTTCCGCCGGGCCGTTCGTCACCGAGTGCGAGCGCCAGATGGCGGCACTGGCGGGACGCGCCCACGGCGTCGCGACGATGAACGGCACGACCGCGCTCCATCTCGCCCTCGTCGGCGCCGGCGTGAAGCACGGCGATTTCGTTGTCGTGCCCGATTGGACCTTCGCGGCCACCGCCAATGCCGTGCATCACGCCGGCGCCACGCCGATCTTCGCCGACGTGACGGAGGAAAGCTGGACACTCGACCCCGCGACCCTGGAACGCGTCCTTGCCCGCCCGCCCGGGCGCGTGGGCGCGGTGGTGGCGGTGCACGCACTTGGCCATCCGGCCGACATTGATGCGCTGGCGCCGCTGTGCCGCGAGGCCGGCGCGGCGTTGATCGAGGATTCGGCGGGTGCGATCGGCGCCCGCTACAAGGGACGGCCCGCGGGCGGGCTCGGCGATCTCGCGATCTTCAGTTTCAACGGCAACAAGACCGTGACCGCGGGCGGCGGCGGCATGGTCGTGACGGACGATGCCGACATGGCACGGCGCCTGCGCGCGCTGTGCGCCCAGGCGCGCATCGGCGCGGAATATCGTTACGAGGCGATCGGCTTCAATTACCGCATGACCAATATCAACGCCGCCGTGCTGCTGGCTCAAATCGAGCGCCTCGAGGAAATGGTGGCGGCGAAACGCCAAATCGCCCTGCATTACGACGACGCGCTTTCGGGCCGCAACGATCTCGTGGCCATGCCGCGCAGGCCTTGGGCGGAAAGCGCGTGCTGGCTCTATTCGGTGTTGTGCCGCAACGAGGACGACGCGCGCGCGCTGGTGCGCCACATGGCCGAGCGCGAAATCGAGGCGCGGCTATTTTGGCGCACGCTGTCGGATCAAACGCCCTATGCCGGCGCGCCGACGGCGCTCTCGGGCATGGCGGCGCGTCTGTCGGGTACGGTTGTGTCCCTGCCGTGCAGTTCCTCGCTGACAGCCGAGCAGCAAGTGCGCGTCGTCGACGCGCTGGCGCATTTTCCGCCGCGGCGGCGAGTGCATTAGCGGTGACGGCGGGATCGCGCTCGGCCATGTCGGCCATGCCGCGGGTCTTCGTCGGCTGGGACAGCCGCGAGGACATCGCCTGGCAGGTCTGCCGGTCCTCGATGCTGCGCCACGCGAGCGTGCCGATCGCGGTGACGGCGCTGCGCCAATCGCAACTGCGCGAGGCCGGACTTTACCGCAAGTCCATCGACCCCTTGGCCTCGACCGAGTTCACCTATACGCGCTTCTTCGTGCCCCATCTCGCGGGCCATGCCGGGTGGGCGTTGTTCTGCGATTGCGATTTCCTGTGGCTCGGCGATGTCGGCGAATTGTTCGCCCTGGCGGATGAACGGTACGCGCTCATGTGCGTCCATCACGACCACCGCCCGCCCGAGACCATGAAAATGGACGGCTGCGTGCAAACCCTTTATCCGCGCAAGAATTGGTCGTCGATGGTGCTCTACAATTGCGGGCACCCGGCCAACCGCGCGCTCACGCCCGATGTCGTCAACCGCGAGGGCGGCGCCTTTCTCCACCGCTTTCAATGGCTCGACGACGCCCTCATTGGCGCCGTGCCCGAGACATGGAACTGGCTCGAGGGCTGGAACGCCAAGCCCGCGAACGGCAAACCCAATGTGGTTCACTACACGCGCGGCGGGCCGTGGTTCTCCAATTGGCAGGACGTGGAATACGCCGCCGAATGGCTCGATGAGGCCCAGCGCTTCGAGGCCGAAGGCGGCGCGGAGATGTGGGCGGTTTTCGATTTCTGGCAGGAGGAGCTGATTGCGGTTCGCAATCAGCGCTCCGATGCCGCGATCGGCAATCTCGTCCGCGCGCGCTTTCACGCGCTCCACGCGCGCGCCGTCAAGGGCGCGCTCGCGCCTTGGCGAGCCACCGCCCAGGGCCGGATCGCCGAGCTTCTGTTGCTCGGCGATTGGGCCGCGCACCTGGCGGCCGACGCGGCCGCCACCCGGTCGGGCCGTGCGCTGGCCCACTACCTCGCGCACGAAGTGATGCAGGGTGCGCTGAACCTTACGCCGGCCGAGGCCGGTGTGGTCGCGCGCGCGGCCGCATTCGAGACCGCTGCCGTGTCTTGAACGAACCAGCGCGTCTTGAACAAAAATGACCAACCCCGAACTCTCCCAGTTCTTCCTTTCGCTCGTCCTCCTGCTCTCGGCGGCGCTGGCTGGCGGCCACGCCTTTGCAAGGCTGGGAATGCCGCGTGTCATCGGCGAGATCTGTGGCGGCCTCGTGCTCGGCCCCTCCGCCCTTGGCCTGGTGGCGCCGGAGCTTCAAGCCTGGCTGTTCCGCGGTTTCACCGGCCAGGCGGTGCTGTTTTCGGCCTTCTATTGGCTGGGCATGTGTCTGCTCATGTTCACGGCGGGGTTCAATCTGTCGCCGACACTCGCGCGCGCGGACCGCGGACTCCTGGCAGCACTCGTCGCCGCAGGATTGCTGCCGCCCTTCGCGCTCGGCGCCATCGCGGCGCCGCTTCTGCCCAACACGGCCGACGCCGATCCGGTGGCCTACGCCCTCGTCGTCGGCATTGCCGCTTCGGTGACGTCGATTCCGGTCATCTCGCGCATCTTCATCGAACTGCGCCTCATCGGCGGGCGGTTCGCCAAATTGACGCTGGCGGCCGCGGCCGTGCAGGACCTGGTGCTTTGGGTCATCCTCGCCGTTGCGACATCGATTCAGCTTCGCCATGGCGCGGATCTGTCGAGCCTCGGCAGCGCCGTGGCCACGACCCTGACCTTCGCCGTCGTCTCGGTGCTGCTTCTGCCAGCGCTCATCCTTCTCGCGATCCGTCTGACCGCTTGGCGCCCCGGCGAGGCGCCGCTTTTGGGCTATGCCATGCTTCTGTGCCTTGCCTTCGTGGCGCTGGCGAGCCTGCTCGAAATCAACCTTATCTTCGGCGCGCTGCTCGCGGGCCTGGTCATCGCGCGCTTTCCCGCCAAGCGTTTCGAGGCGGCGAAGGCGCGCATCGCCGATATTTCGTTGTGGTTTTTCGTGCCGGTCTATTTCGCCCTTGTCGGCCTGAAGATCGATCTGCCGGGCGACTTCGCGCTCGGCGTGACGCTCGCCTTCCTGCTCGCCTCCTCGCTGGTGAAGATCGCGAGCGTGACGGGTGCGGCGCGCCTCGCCGGCGCGGGCGGGATGCGGAGTTTGGATGTCGGCATGGCGATGAACGCGCGC
>CAMAPP010000025.1 GCA_945860095.1 Rhizobium sp. Q54
CGCCTTGGAAAAAAATCGAGGCGGGACGGGCGTCCCGCCTCGTGCGTCAAGACCCCGTTGGATGTCCGGTCTTTCGCTATCTGTACAAAACGCTCGGCAGCCATAGGGCGATTTCGGGGAAGACGTATAGCAATCCCATGGCCAACACCACGATCCCGATGAACGGCATGACGCCCGAGAATATCTCGTTGATCGAGACGTGCTTGGGCGCGACGGCGCCGCAGCCTTCGGCGTTGCCTTGCCGGCCTTGAGGTGTTTGTTTGTTATTTGCGAAGCCTCCCAGTTGGCACGGCGCCCGAGCGGGCGCCCAATCCCCTTGAGCGAAAGGTATAGGGATAACGCGCGACGGGCAAAAGCGCTTTCGCGATGGCCGGAAGGAGCCGGAAGTAAGACCTAAGGAATACCGGAGGAAACGGATCATGTCCAAGACGGGACACAATACCTGGGGCGTGGGGCAATGCGCCGCCGCAATTCGCTCGGGCCAGGCCTCGTCCGAGGAGATCGTCGGCGCGTGCCTCGCACGCATTTCGGCTCGCGAAAGCGAAGTCGGCGCCTGGGCTTTCATCGATGCGGAACATGCCCTTACGCAAGCCAGATCCGCCGATGCGGCACGCCAAGCCGGCCGCCCCCTGGGTGCCCTGCACGGCGTCCCCATCGGCATCAAGGATATTTTTGACACCTGGGACATGCCGACCGAAAACGGCTCGCCCATCCATGCCGGGCGAAAATCGGGCCGGGATGCCCATGTCGTCGCGCGCCTGCGAGAAAAAGGCGCCGTCATCCTCGGCAAGACGGTCACCACGGAATTCGCCACCTATCATCCGGGCAAGACGCGCAACCCGCACGACACGGCGCGCACGCCGGGCGGTTCTTCGAGCGGCTCGGCCGCGGCGGTCGCCGATTTCATGGTGCCGGCGGCGCTGGGGTCGCAAACCAACGGCTCGGTGATTCGCCCAGCCTCCTATTGCGGCGTCGTCGGCTACAAGCCGAGCTTCGGTCTCATCGGCCGCTCCGGGATGTTTCGGCTGTCCCGGCATCTCGACCATGTCGGCGTGTTCGCGCGCTCGGTCGAGGATGCCGCCTTGGTGGCCGAAGTCCTGGCCGGTCACGACGACGGCGATCCCGACACGCGCGTGGCACCCAAGCCCGCCCTGCTCGAAGGCGCACGCGCGGCACCGCCCGTGCCGCCCCATTTCGCCTTTGTGAAAACCGCCGCTTGGCGTCACATAACGCCCGATGCCGAAGCAGCCTTCGCCGAATTGCGCGCCGCGCTCGGAAGCCAGGTCGAGGAAGTGACCTTGCCCGAAATCTTCGACGACTGCCTCGAACTCCTGCCGCTCGTGCTCGACGCCGATTTGGCGGTCAATCTTGGGCGCGAATACCGTACTGCCCCGGCTCTTATCAGCCCCAAGCTGCGGGGAATGATCCAGCGCGGCCGGATGTTGTTGGCGACCGATTACCAGCGCGGTCTCGCGGCGCGTGAGCGTCTGAACGCCGCGCTCGAAGACATTTACGACAATTGCAACGCCATCCTCACCCCGGCGGCTCCCGGCGAGGCCGGGCCGCCCGACAGCACCGGCAATCCCGCTTTCTCGACCCTTTGGACGCTGACCGGGGTTCCGGCCATCACCCTGCCCCTGCTCGCGGGACAATCGGGCATGCCCATGGGCGTGCAGCTAACCACGCGACACGGCGACGACGCGCGCCTTTTGCGCACCGCGCGCTGGCTTGCCGCCCGCGTGGCGGAGGTCGGCGGCGCCAAGACCGCGCGAGGCAAGCGGGCCAAGGGCTGAGCGCTGAACGGCGGAAATTCGGCGGCCGGTCCGGCCCGGCCTTCAGGCGGCGATAGGCCGCTCGCCAACGATTTGGGTGCGGTGCATGACACGCCTTGCCGAGGCATCGAAGGGCGCGCGGCGGTGCATGGTGCAGCGATTGTCCCACACCAGGACGTCGCCCACCCGCCACGAATGGGTCCAAACAAATCGCGGCTGAAGGACATGCGCCCATAGCGCGTCGAGCAGCACATCGCTGTCCTTCTCGTCCATCCCGACGATCCAAGCATTGCGCCGACGGCCGAGATAGAGCGCCCGCCGTCCGCTTTCCGGATGCAGGCGAATGGCGGGATGGCGCGCGCCCGGCGCCTCGCGCACGTCGTCGAACGTGGCTGCGCCCGGCCGCAGACCGCCCGCGCTGTCGTAGGACGAATCGTGATTGATGACCTTCCCCTCGATCGCCCCGCGCAGTTCGCGCGGCATGGATTCAAGCGCCGCGTACATATCGAGAAACGAGGTCTCGCCGCCCGCTTGCGGCACTTCGAGCGCGTGCAGGACGGACGCGCGCGGCGGCAGATCGATATAGGACATGTCGGTATGCCACTCGGCCTCGCCGTAACCGAGCACGCCGATGGGTTCGCCGTTCTCGATCACGTTCGAGATCACGAGCACGTCCTTCGATCCCGGCGGATGGAATTTGCGCCACGCCGGCACAACGTCGAGCGCGCCGAAATGTCGGCTGAACGCGGCCAGTCGGTCCGGGTTCAGCGACTGACCGCAAAACAGCAAAACCTGGCGGGCATACCACGCTTGGGCGATCTCGTTTGCCGTCGCATTGTCCATCTCGCGCGCGAGATCGAGCCCCCGAACCTCGGCTCCGAGCGCGGCTTCCATGGGAACGACGAACACCGTCATTCTGGCCTCCTGCGACCGGCTGGCCTCCTGCGACCGGGCGGATATGCGACTCGCGCCCGGTCGAAACAAATCTCCGGTCGGAACCAATCTAATGGCCTGCCCGCCCGGCCGTCCAGGCGCGAAGTTGGCCCGGCCGCGGCTTTGCCCTAATCTCGATGGCCAAGACGCGGTGCCCAATCCGGGGAGAGATCGACATGGCCCATGCGCGTATCGGCGTACATCCCATTGCGGGCGCCATCGGCGCCGAAATCACGGGTATCGACTTGTCGCGGCCGATGGACGACGAAACCTTCGCCGAGGTCCGCCGCGCCTTTAACCAGCATCTCGTGATCTTCTTCCGCGACCAGGTCATTACGCCCGAACAGCACAAGGCCTTTGGCCGGCGCTTCGGCGATCTCGACGTCGACCGCTTCGTGCTTCCCGGCATGCCCGAGCATCCCGAGATCATCGTGGTGAAGAAAACCGAGGGCGAGCGCTACGCCTTCGGCAATGTCTGGCATGCCGATGTCACGTTCTACGAAAAACCCGTTCTCGGATCGATGCTTTACGCACTTGAGGTGCCGCCCCACGGCGGCGACACCCTGTTCGCCAATATGTATCTTGCCTACGAGACGCTGTCGGAGGGCTTGAAGCGCAGCCTCGCCGATCTCCGTGCCGTGCATTCGGCCATCGGCGCCTACGATTCGAGCGCGATCAAGGACCGCTTCGGGCCGGAACGGTCGATTCAGATTCGCCGCGACCGCGAGGACGAAGCGCGGCGTGAAATGTCGCATCCCGTCGTCCGAACCCACCCCGAGACGGGGCGGAAGAGCCTGTTCGTTGACCGCGCCTACACCAAGCGCCTCGACGGCATGACGGCCGAGGAAAGCCGACCGCTGCTCGAATATCTCTGGACCCACCAGGAAAAGCCGGAGTTCACCTGCCGGTTCCGCTGGCAAAAGGGCTCGCTGGCGTTTTGGGACAATCGGTGCGCGCATCATTATGCCAACAACGATTATCACGGCTTCGTCCGGCTGATGCATCGCGTCACCGTTTGCGGCGACACGCCGCGCTGAGCCGCGCGCTGCCATTTCGAGCACGCTAGTACTCAAGGAGTTCACGACATGGCGAGACGCCGCCGCGCGGCCACGCGCTCGGGCTTTTCCGGTATCTATCCGATGCTCTATGCCTTTTACGACCGGGACGAGCGCCTCGACCGCAAGGCCGTGGTGCGCCAGACCAAGGCCTTGATCGATGCCGGGGTTCACGGCATCGCGGTGCTGGGTGTCGCGACCGAAGTCAACCGCATGAGCCTGCCCGAGCGTCTTCAGCTCATGGCATGGGTGGCCGAGGCGGTCGACGGCCGCGTGCCGCTTTGCGTGACCGTGGGCGAGCCGAGCGTGCCCGGGCAAATTGCCTTCGTACGCGCGGCCAAGACTGCGGGTGCGGATTGGTGCATCCTCCAGACCCCGCCGGTTCGCGGCGCGAGCGAATCCTCTGTCGTGCGCTTTTTCGGCGCGGTGGCCGACAAGTCCACGCTGCCCATCGGCATGCAGATCGCGCCCGAATATCTCGGCCTCGACATGTCGAGCGCCAGCCTCAAGACCATCGCGCGCAACCACGCCAATATGACGTTGCTCAAGGTCGAGCTTCAGCCCCTCGCCGCCGCGCGTCTGGTCGAGGAAACCGAGGGACGATTCGACATCTTTAACGGCCGGGCGGGCCAGGAGATGACCTACAACCTGGAAGCGGGCTGCGTCGGCATCATTCCGGGCGCCGAGACGGGCGATGTCACGGCGCGCATCTACGATCTTTGGGTCTCAAGAAAATCGGCCAACAAGGCGGAGGCCGAGCGGCTGTATCGCGATATCGCACCGCTTCTGACCTTCTTCGAACATTCGATGGATCACCTGCTGGTTCACGGCAAGCGCTTGATGGCGCAACGCCTGGGGCTCGACGCAAGACGCGCGCTGCCGCGCCGGCCATACGCACCTGCCCACCCCTACGGCCTTGCCCTGACGGAGCGCCTGGCTGCGGGGCTCGGCAAGCTATGAGCGGCGCGCGCACGACATTCGCGGTGCCGGCGCCCTGGGATATCGGCCAGTTCTCCCATCGCGCGAGCATGAACAATCCCTATGCGGTGGCGATCGTCGGTGCCGCAAGCGGCATCGGCCGCGCCGCCGCCGAATACCTGGCGTCCGCCGGCTGCGCGGTCGCCTGCCTCGATCGCGACGGCGAAGGCGCAGCATCTTGCGCCGCCGGAATTGCCGCCTCGGGCGGGCGGGCTTCGAGCCACGTCGTCGATATCGGCGATCCCAAGGCAGCGGAAGCCGCCCTCGCCGCGGCGGAATCCGCGCTCGGGCCGCTGCATGCCGCGGTGAATTGCGCCGGCATCACGGGACGCACGAACGTGAAGGCCCAGGAGGTCGATCTCGCCGATTTCGACGCGGTGTATCGGGTCAATCTGCGCGCGGCCCTGGTGTTTTCCCAGGCCGTGCTGCCCCGCTTTCTCGCCCGCGATTACGGCCGGCTGCTTCATGTCGCGT
Organism: Rhizobium sp. Q54; assembly: GCA_945860095.1. GTDB lineage: Bacteria > Pseudomonadota > Alphaproteobacteria > CADEGL01 > CADEGL01 > CAMAPP01. The sequence continues at coordinate 5,213 of CAMAPP010000025.1, forward strand.
CCATCGCCGGCAAGGACGGCAATGCCGGCATGACGGCGTATTCCGCGACCAAAGCGGGCCTCATCGGCTTGGTCAAATCCATGGGCAAGGATTACGCGGCGACCGGCATCACCGTGAACGCGCTGGCGCCTGCGGTCGTCCGCACACCGATGGTCGACGCCCTGCCCCAGGCGACCGTCGACTACATGACATCGAAAATTCCGATGGGACGATGCGGCGAATTGCTTGAAGTCGCGGCCATGATCGCCTGGATCGTATCTCCGGCTTGCAGTTTCACCACCGGGTTCACTTTCGATTTGACCGGCGGGCGCGCCACGTATTGAGCGCTCGGCGTCAAAGCGATTGAGGTTTCGGCGCTCGACCGCTATCCCACGCGCCGTAGGCCGCGAGCGCGCGGACCGATCCAATGGAGGCCATCGTGATTCGTTGTCTCAAAAGAATTATCCCCACCATCGCTCTCGGCGTGGCGCTGGCGTTCGGCGGCGGCTCCATCCTCGGCACGGTGGCACAGGCCCAGACCCCCTCTCAGGCACCCGCCAAGCCGGCCAAGAAGGCCGCGAAAAAGGCGAAGATGAGCGAAAAAAAGCAGGACATGCAGAAAAAGCGCATGGCCAAGAAGGCCGCAAAAAAGGCCAAAACCCAGCCCTAATCAGGCTTCGGGGGCCTGGCGCATATGCGCCGATAGCCGCCACTCCACGCACCGGAACACCCAAAGCACGAAATAGGTCAGCGCAAGATAGAGCGCGCCGATGAAGATGAAAATTTCATAGACCATGAACGTCCGCGCGATCAGTACGCGCGCCACGCCCGTCAGGTCCATGAGCGTGATAATCGAAACCAGCGAGGTCGACTGAAGCAGAAAGACGACCTCATTCGAATAGGCCGGCAAGGCTAGGCGGAACGCCTTGGGCAGCACGATGCGGCGGTAAAGCAGAATCCCCGACATGCCGCACGCCCGCGCCGCCTCGATCTCGCCGCGCGGCACGCCGCGAATGCCGCCGCGAAATATTTCGGCCGTGTACGCTCCGGTATTGAGCGCAAGCGTCAGCAAGGCGCAGAAATACGGTTCGCGAAACCAAACCCAAAGCCCCGCCGCCTCGAGTTGATCGCGAAACTGCCCCGCGCCGTAATAGCAAAGGAACAACTGCACCAAGAGCGGCGTGCCGCGAAAATAGAACGTATAACCGTAAGCTGGTATCCAGAGCGCGGGGTGGCGTGCCTCGCGCAGCAAGGCAACCGGCACCGCCAGCAAGAGTCCCGCCGCGAGGCTGAGCAGGGTCACCTCGACGGTCAGCACGAGGCCCGAGGCGAATTGACCGAGATGGCCGACGATCACCGCCATCAGCGCAAGCCCCGCTCGGCCCAGCGCTCACCCCGGCGAATGGCATACAGCGACACGACGGTCAGGCCCAAAAACAGCAGCGACGCCGAGAAATAGAAGGTGAAGGGCTCGCGCGTGGCGCCTGCGGCGATCTGGGCCTTGCGCATCAAGTCCTCCAACTGGATGACCGAGACGAGCGCCGTCGCCTTGAGCAATACCAGCCAGACATTGCCCAGGCCCGGCAAGGCGTAGCGCAGCATTTGCGGGAACAAAATTTTCCGAAAGGCGAGGCCCGGCCGCATGCCGAGCGAGGAAGCGGCCTCGATTTGCCCGCGCGGCACCGAGAGGAAAGCGCCGCGAAACACCTCGGTCGCGAAGGCGCCGTAGATGAACCCAAGCGTGAGAACGCCCGCGATGAAGGGATCGAGGTCGAAGACGACCGGCTCGCCCCACGTCTCGGCCAGGTCCTGCGCCACGGTCGGCACGCCGTAGTACACGAGCAGGATGAGCACGAGTTCGGGCACCCCGCGCACGACGGTGGTGTAGAGGTCCGCCGCCCGGCGCAAGCCAGATCGCACCGACAGCTTGGCCACGGCGCCCACGAGACCGAGGACGCAGCCGAGCGTCATGGCGAGAACCGCGACGACAAGCGTCATCACCGCGCCCTCCCACAACATCCAACCGTAGCCGTGAAGGTCCATCATCGCCCAAAGCAGGCATCGCCCAAAGCAGGCATCGCCCAAAGCAGGCATCGCCCGGAGAAAGCAGCGCACGGTGCGGGCGGCCTAATGGCGGGCGCCCGGCCGGACGCGCCAGGCAAGGTCGGGCGGCGCCGGGGCGCCGCCCGCCGTGCTATTTTCCGTAAGCGTCGAAGGTGAAGTACTTGTCGTTGATTTTCTTGTAGGTGCCGTCGGTACGAATCTGCCTGATCGCCTTGTTCAAGGCTTCGCGCAGATCCTTGTCGCCCTTGCGCACGGCGATACCCGCGCCGTCACCGAACCATTTCTGGTCGACGAAATCGGGACCGACGAACTCGAAGCCCTTGCCCTGCGCGGTCTTCAGGAACCCTTCCGAAAGCACGACGGAATCGGCAAGGAGCAGATCGATGCGTCCCGAGACCATGTCGAGATTGGCCTCGTCCTGGGTCGCGTAGCTGCGCACCTCGACGATCTTGGCGTACTTGTCGTTGAGGAAATTCTCGTGGATCGTCGCGCGCTGCACGCCGACCTTCTTGCCCTTGAGCCCGGCATCGGTGATCTCGATCTTCGATCCGGATTTGCGCACGAAGCGCGCCGGCGTCTTGTAGTATCTTTCCGTGAAGTCCACGACCTTCTTGCGCTCCTCGGTGATCGACATCGAAGCGATGATGGCGTCGTATTTCTTGGCCACGAGGCCCGGGATGATGCCGTCCCAGTCCTGAACCACGAATTCGCAATCGTATTTCGCCGCCGCGCACAGCGCCTTGGCGATCTCGACATCAAAGCCCTGAAGCTGTTTGTTCGCGTCGATGAAATTGAACGGCGCATAGGCGCCCTCGGTGCCGATCTTGACCTTCTTCATCTGCTGGGCGCCCGCCTCGCCCGGCCCGAATGTCAGCGCGGCAAGACCGAGCGCCGCCGCGCAAGCGAATGTCAGGATTCCACGCATGACGATTTCCCCAATCGAAGAATGGTTATTGCCCCGAAGTTAAGCCTTGCCCGAATTGTCCACAAGTCCCCGAATTCGGGCGAACGTCCCCGCTATGGCATGGCCGACAAAAATTGGCGGCAGCGCGCGCTCTTGGGATCGCCGAAAACCTCGGCCGGCGGGCCGCGTTCCTCGACCACGCCGCGGTGGAGGAACACGACTTCGGTCGCAATCTCGCGGGCAAAACCCATCTCGTGCGTCACCACGATCATCGTCCGCCTCTCCGCGGCGAGACCGCGCATGACCTGAAAAACCTCGTTCACGAGTTCCGGATCGAGCGCCGAGGTCGGCTCGTCGAACAGCAAGACATCCGGCTCCATCGCCAGCGCGCGGGCAATCGCCGCGCGCTGCTGCTGGCCGCCGGAAAGGTGCGCCGGGTAGTGCCGCGCCTTGTCGGCGATACCCACTTTCTCGAGGAGCAACATGGCAAGGGCGACGGCATCCGATTTGGGTCGTTTTAGCACGTGGACCGGCGCCTCGATGACGTTCTCGAGCACGGTCATGTGCGACCACAGATTGAACGACTGGAAAACCATGCCGAGATGGGTGCGGATGCGGTCGATCTGGCGCCGGTCGGCGGCGGGCAGGCGCGCCGCGCCGAACCTCTCGACGCGTACGGCTTCGCCCGCGACGCGGATCGTGCCGGAATCGGGCATTTCCAGAAGATTGATGCAGCGCAAAAACGTGCTCTTGCCCGAGCCGCTTGCGCCGATGAGCGCGATCACATCGCCCCGATCGGCGACGAGCGATACGCCCTTGAGCACCTCGAGCGCACCGAAGGATTTGCGAAGGTTCTCGACAACGAGAGCGGGCGTGGCCATGGGCACCACGTTAGCCGTGCGTCCGGGCAACGGCAAACAAAGTGCGAAATCGGGATTGTGGGTGCTTTTCCTTTTCTCGCGGCCCCGTATAATTGCGCCCAACCAATACCGCCGGCCTTAAAGGGGAGAGGCGGCGGGCTAAATGCGAAATCAAATCCGCTCGAGTCCAACAGGAGTAAAGTCATGACATTCATGTGCTATTTGAAGAGTCTGGCCCTCGCGGCCGTATTTGCCGTGGTCGTCGGCCTTGGATTCGCCACCGGCGTCCAGGCGAATTCGCACGATCCCGGGGTATGCATTCGCTGCGAAGCCTACGGCAACGCCGAATCGTGCCGCCGCTGCCTCGACAAGCCTGATTCCACCAAAGCCACCGTCCCGGCGCAGTGCAAGACCGCCGCCACCGCGTGCAAGGTGCGCCTCGAAGGCGAGTGCAAGACTCTCGGCAACCCGATGCAATTCGTTTCCTGCCTAAAGGAGGAAAAGACCTGCGCCGCCGCCGTCGAAAAGTGCGAAACCCTGAAATAGCCGCCGGAAATATTCCACATGACGGGGCCGGCTGCGGCGCAGCCGGTCCCGGCCCGTTGGCCGCGCGCGAGAAAATCGGAATACAGCCGGCATGAGCACTTTCGCCGACATCATCCAAGAACTCGGCGATGCGGAGTTCTACGTCGGCCTCGTACGCATCATCGGCATCGACTTGGTGCTCGCGGGCGACAACGCCGTGATCATCGCGCTCGCCTGCCGAACGCTGCCGCCCGAGCAACGCAAATGGGGCATCGCCTTGGGTGCGGGCGTGGCGGTGCTCATGCGCATCGTTTTCGCCTTTTTCGTCACCTTCGTCATGGCCGTCCCGTATCTAAAGCTGGTGGGCGGGCTGCTCCTTCTGTGGGTCGGGTACAAACTCATGATCCCCCAGGACGACGAAGTGCAGATCAGCCCGGCCGCCCATTTGTGGGGCGCGGTGCGCACCATCGCCATCGCCGATGCGGTGATGAGCCTCGACAACGTCATCGCCGTGGCCGGCGCGGCCGATGGCAGCCTCCTGCTTCTTACGCTCGGCCTTCTGATCAGCATTCCCTTGGTCGTCTATGGCGCGCAGTTGCTCGTGAACCTCATCGGGCGCTACCCCATCATCGTGTCCATGGGCGCGGCGCTCATCGGCTATGTGGCTGGCGAGGTCATCATCACCGACGCGGCTCTCTTGCCCTGGATCGACGCCAACGCGTACTGGCTGCACTTTGTTGCACCCATGGCGGGCGCGGTCGTCGTCGTGGCCGTGGGCCAGATGGCAAGGCCCCACCCCGCCGCCGCGCCGGCCAGCACGGCCGAGGCCATCGCCGCCCCCTTGGGCGCCTTCGGCCTGCGCGCCCTTCTCCTTGAGCTCGCGAGCCTGCTCGTCATCCGCGCGCCCTTCGCCGTCGCCTTCATCGCGGGCGCCTTCGGCTACACAGGGGCCAATGTGATCGTGCACGACCCGGAATTGGCGCAGTGGGCGGGCGAGGGCAGGGAATGGCTGAGCGCGATCGGCCCGATCGTTGCGGCCACCATCGGCGTCATCGTCGTCGAGATTGTCGTTCGCATTCGCCGGCGCGGCGTCCGCCCGGGCGGCTAGGCGCGCTTTAGTTGGTCAGCTTCAACCGGGTATTGGGTTTGGGCTGATAGCAACCCTCGACGATCGCGCCGAAGACCTGTTTCACCATCGGGTGCTTCACGGGACCGCCGTCTTCGTCGGACAGAAGATTCTGCTCGCTCACATAGGCCTCGTACGAGCCCTGATCGTTGTCGGCGAATAGGTGATAAAAGGGTTGATCCTTGCGCGGCCGGACATGGGCCGGAATCGACGCGTACCATTCCTCGGTATTGGCGAACACGGGGTCGACATCGTAGATCACGCCCCGGAACGGAAAGAACCGGTGGCGCACGATCTGGCCTATGCCGAATTTCGCCGTCCGCGTGCCTTCGACGCCGCCGTCGGTCGCCGCGCTCATTCCGCGTGCCCGCCGAAGCCGTGCATTCGGCGCGACCACTGATAGCCGATAAGCGCGCCCTTCACCCGCGGCAGGAGCCACAGCGCGAACAAAAGCGTCGCAGGCATCCAGACGGCCAATTGCAGGGCGACGGACGGCTCCCAGATCTGCTCGCTCAGCAGCGCCATCGGCACCATCGCGTGGCCGACGATCAAGATAGTGAAATAGGGCGGCGCGTCGTCGGCACGCTGATGATGCAGCGCCTCGCCGCAAGACGGGCACGAAACGTTCACCTTGAGATAGCGCAGATACAGCGCGCCCCGCCCGCAAGACGGGCAGCGCCCACGCGCCCCCCGGCGAAAAGCGGCCCCCAGGAGGCGATCGGGAACGACCTCCGGCGCGCCGGCCATTGCGCTATCCCCGTCCGACAAACGGCATCTTGGTCGCCGTGACCGTGAGGAACAAAACATTGGCGTCCAAGGGACGGCTGGCCATGTACATGACCGCGTCCGCGACGTTCTGCACGTCCATCGTAGGTTCGACCGCGACGGCGCCGTGCGCCTGGGGCAAGCCTTCCGCGAAGCGGGCGGTCATCGGCGTTTCGGCATTGCCGATATCGATTTGGCCGCAGGCGATGTCGTATTTACGGCCATCGAGCGCGGTCGATTTGGTCAGGCCCGTGACCGCGTGCTTGGTCGCGGTATAGGGCGCGGAATTGGGCCGCGGCACGTGCGCCGAAATCGAGCCGTTATTGATGATGCGCCCGCCGCGCGGGGACTGGTCCTTCATGATCTTGATGGCTTCCTGGGTGCACAGGAACGGACCGGTCAGATTGGTATCGACGCAGGCGCGCCATTTCTCGAGCGGGATATCCTCAAGCGCCATGGGCGGCGCGCCGATCCCGGCATTGTTGAACAGCACGTCGAGCCGGCCGAAGGCGGATTTGGCCTTGGCGAACAGAGCGCGCACCTGTGCCGCGTCCGTCACATCGGTCATGACGCCGAGGCTTTTCGATCCGGGCACCATGGCCGCGGTTTCATCGAGCGGCGCCATGCGCCGCCCCGCCAGCACGGTTGCGTATCCCGCCTTGAGAAAAGCCAGCGCCACGGCCCGGCCGATACCGGTGCCCGCGCCCGTGACCAATGCCACCTTGTCCGCCATGATCAGTCCTCCGCCGCCGCCATTGACCCGTGGCGTCGCTTCGAGAATACCCGCCAAATATCGATGAAGGCCAGCGTGTTGCGCGGAAGGCCTACGCGTCACTCGAATGTAACGGTGCGAAGGCCGCGGCGCCGATGGGCCGCCCGACGCCCCGCCTTCCGCGCAATGGCGACTCCAACGGGATTCGAACCCGTGTCTTCACCTTGAAAGGGTGACGTCCTAGGCCGGGCTAGACGATGGAGTCGGCGCCCTGCAAGTACCCGTAAGAACGCCGCAAATCAAGCGCGCCGTGGCGCGGCGCGGGGGCCGCGACAAGACCCTTGAGCCAGGTCCGCCCCTGACCGAAGATCGCAGCCTTCCCCAGGGAGGAACAAAAATGGCCGACTACTCGATCATTTCCGCCGATTCCCACGTCCAAGAGGCGCCCGAGGTTTACAGCGAGCGCCTGGACAAGAAGTACCGGCACCGCGTGCCGCGCATCGAGGAGCGCGACGGCAAGCGTTTCCGCGTTCTCGAGGGGCGTAAGCCGCGGCGCATGGACGTGGCCGCCACGCGCGTGACCGAGGAAGACAAGACCCGCGAGTTCCGCTCCGACCCCACGGGCGGGCGCGATCTCAAGCGTCGCCAGCAGGACATGGCGCTCGACGGCGTGACCGCCGAAGTCATCTACCCGAACGACGGCCTTGGTCTCTATCAATCGGGCGATGCCGAGTATCAGATGGCCGTCGCCCACGCCTATAACGACTGGGCGATGGAGCTATTCGGCGGCCACAGGAATATCTTCGCGCCGTGCGCCGTCGTGCCCACCCACGACGTGGACGGCGCCGTGAAAGAAGTCCATCGCCTGGCGAAAAAGGGTTACAGGCTGTTCAAGGTGCCGATCATCGTCAACAAGCGGCCGTACAACGATCCGGTTTACGACAAATTATGGGCGGCTGCCCAGGAAACCAGCCTCGTGCTCTCGTTCCATTCCTTCACCAACGACGAAGACCAGTACCCGCCCGATTGGGGCGAAGAGGAAGGCATCGGCGGCGCGCTCAATTTCATGGCCATGAGCATGGCCGAGGGCTTGAGCCCGGTGTCGCTTCTTATCAGTTCAGGCGCGCTCCAGCGCTTCCCCAAGCTCAAATTCGTCGTCGTCGAATCGGGCGCAGGCTGGCTCGCTTGGCTGCTTTACGTGCTCGACGAGCAGGTACAGAAAAAGCACATGTGGATTCGCCCCAAGCTCGAGATGCTTCCCAGCGAGTTCTTCAAGCGCCAAGGGCACGTGACGTTCTCCGACGACCCGATGGCCTTGCGCTGCATCGAGTTCACGGGCGCCGATTGCCTGCTCTGGGGCAGCGATTACCCGCACGACGAAGGCAGCTTCCCGCACAGCCGCGCGGTCATCGAACGGACCTTCGTCGGCGTTTCGGAAGCGGACAAGAAAAAGATTGTCCGCGACAACGCGGCGCGGCTTTACGGCTTCGCTTGAGGCGCGCTTGACCTATTCGACGGCCGGCGGCGCCGAAGCGGTGCCGCCCGTCTCGTTTTCGGCTTGCCCCAGGCGCTATCCGCGCGCCCAGGCGGCATCGGCGATGATGATCTGCGCTTCGCTGCGCCCTTGCCAGTTATCGGGGCGCAGCCGGCCGGCGACGTGCAACGCCGCGCCCGCCTTATCGAGCAGCGCCCGACCCAGGGGCTGATCGGCCGTACGGAACGCGATGCCTTTCAGGCGCGCGCCCGAGGCGTCGGCGAAAATACAGCGCACATGGCCGTCGCCGACCACACTCGACTGCACCACTCGAACGCCTGGCAACGCAAAGCACGGCTCGGGATTGCCGATCCCGAAGGGTGCTAGGCGCTCAAGCAATTCCGCGAGGTCCGGGCGCGCGGCGCCCAGCGGCAAGGCGCCGTCCACCGAGAGCGAGGGCACGACCTTGTTGCGCGCAATCTCGGCGCCGATGCGCTCGGCGAGGAAATTGCGCAACCCCTCGACCTTGTCCGGCGCCACGGTGAACCCGGCCGCCATCGGATGGCCGCCGCCATTGAGAAGAAAGCCCGCCTGGCGCGCCGCGATGATCGCGGCACCGAGATGCACGCCCGCGACCGAACGGCCGCTGCCCTTGCCCTCCGCGCCCGCCAAGGACACGACGCAGGCAGGCCGGTTGAATCGCTCCACCAGGCGCGACGCGACAATGCCGATGACGCCCGGGTGCCAGTCGGGCGCCGAGGCGAAGACGAGCGGACCGGTTTCGCCCGCGGCTTGCGCGAGCGCGCCTTCGAGTGCCCGCGCCTCGAGCGCCTGGCGCTCGCGGTTGAGGATATTCAAACGCTGGGCCAAGTCGCGCGCCTCGACCGGGTCGTCGGTGGTCAGCAAGCGTATGCCGAGGCCCGATTCGCCGACGCGCCCGCCGGCATTGATGCGCGGCCCAAAGACGAAGCCCGCGTGGTAGGTGCCTGGCGCCTCGTCGAGGCCCGCAATATCGGCGAGCGCCGCGAGACCGGGATTGCCGCGCCGTGCCATCACCTTGAGACCTTGCGCGACCAGCGCCCGGTTGACGCCGGTAAGCGGCACCACGTCGCACACCGTGCCGAGCGCCACGATGTCGAGCCAGCCGATAAGGTCGGGCTCCGGCCGTTCGTCGCCGTACCAGTTCGCCGCGCGCAAAACCCGGTTGACCGCGATCGCCAGCAGGAAGGCGACGCCGACCGCGGCGAGTTGCTTATGCGGGCTGTCGTCGTCGAGCCGGTTGGGATTGACGATCGCGTGCGCGCGCGGCAGGCGCGGCTCGGCCACATGATGATCGACGACGATGAGATCGAGCCCCGCCTCGGCCGCCGCCTCCAGCGCCTCGAAGGCCGTGATGCCGCAATCGACCGTCACCACGACCCGGGCGCCTTGGCCCGCAAGGCGGCGCATGGCCGCTTGGTTCGGACCGTAGCCTTCCGTGATGCGGTCGGGAATGTACCAAAGCGGCTTGCGCCCCACCGAACCGAGGAAACGATGCAGCAAGGCTCCGGAGGTCGCGCCGTCCACGTCGTAATCGCCGAACACGGCGATGGTTTCACCGTCCACCACCGCGCGCGCCAAGCGTTCGGCGGCCTTGTCCATGTCGCGCATATGTCCGGGATCGGGCAGCAGCGCACGCAAGGTCGGATTGAGATAGGCGTCGGCGCTTTCAACCGTCACGCCGCGCCCGGCCATCACCCGGCCCACGACCTCGGGCAATTCCAGACGCTGCGCGAGCGCCAAGCCCAAGCGCCCGTCCGCCAGGCGTGCTCGCCAGCGCTTGCCCCCGAGCGAGGACCCGACGCCCAGAACGGCTTCTGAATCCGAATTCGTCGCCGGTCCGATGGTCACCCCATGAGCTTTGCGAGATGGGGCTTGCGCGCGAAGACGTGGTTCGCCTCGATGATCCGAACCGTGCCCGTGTCGGAACGCATGACGATGGTCTGCGTCGTGCATCCGGTCGCGGTGCGCTTCACGCCGTCGAGCATCCAGCCATCGGTCACGCCCGTGGCCGAGAACAGCACGTCGCCCGCGGCCATTTCCTCGAGCGTGTAGATCTTGTCGAAATCCTTGATGCCGAGCTTGGCCGCGCGCCGGCGCTCGTCGTCCTTGCGGAAGATGAGCTTGCCCTGCATCTGGCCGCCGATGCAGCGCAGCGCCGCCGCGGCGAGCACGCCCTCGGGCGCGCCGCCCTGCCCCATGTAGATATCGACGCCCGTCGAGGCGCGCGTGGTGGCGATGACGCCGCTGACATCGCCGTCGCCGATGAGTTGGATGCGCGCGCCCGCCTCGCGAACCTTGGCGATGAGTTCCTCGTGGCGCGGCCGGTCGAGGATGCACGCCACCAAATCGGCGATTTCGCATTTCCGCGCCTTGGCGAGATTGCGCAGATTCGTCGCGGGCGATTCGCCCAGAGCCACGCAATCCTTGGGCGCGCCGCCGCCGATCGCGATCTTGTCCATATAGACATCGGGCGCGTTGAGAAATTTTCCCGCCTCGGCGAAGGCGATCACGGCCAGCGCGTTCGGCGCGCCCTTGGCAGTGATCGTCGTGCCTTCGAGCGGATCGAGCGCGATGTCGATCTTCTGGCCCTGGCCCGTGCCCACGCGCTCGCCGATGTACAGCATCGGCGCCTCGTCGCGCTCGCCCTCGCCGATCACCACCGTGCCCGCCATATCGAGGGCATTCAACGCCGTCCGCATGGCGTCCACGGCCGCCTGATCGGCGTCCTTTTCGTTGCCGCGGCCAATGAGGCGCGCGGCCGCCACCGCCGCCGCTTCCGTCACGCGCGCCCCCTCGAGCGCGAGATTGCGGTCGATGCCCATCGTCGTTTTCTCCTACAAGGTCTCGATTCGGATCATGCGCGGCGGTTCGGCCGAGGAGTCGAGCGCCGCGATGCGCGCCAGGGCACGCGCCATCGACGATTCCTCAGTTTCGTGGGTCATGAGCACGACCGGCACGATATCATCCGGGCTGCGCCCGCGCTGGATCATCGCCGCCATGGATATCTTTTCGTCGCGCAACGTCGCGGCCACGTCGGCGATCACGCCCGGCCGGTCGAGGACCGTCAAGCGCACGTAATACTCGCCGCGATGACGCTCCATCGGCGCGGCGGCGACACGCTTCAATTCGCGCGCCGGCACCGAGAACACCGGCCGTGACTGGCCGAGGGCAATGTCCACGAGATCGGCCGCCACGGCCGATGCGGTCGGCCCCGCGCCGGCTCCGCGGCCCTCGAATACCGTGTCGCCGACGAAATTACCCGTCGCGACGACGGCATTGAGCACGCCCTCGACGTGCGCGATGGGCGCATCGAGGGGCACCATGCAGGGATGCACGCGCTGCTCGACGCCGTGCTCGGTCATGCGCGCGTGGCCCAAGAGCTTGATGCGGTAGCCAAGTTCGGCGGCATATGCGATGTCGAGCGGAGTGACGTGCCGGATGCCCTCGATATGGATGCCCGCGAAATTGGGCTCGCAGCCGAAGGCAAGCGCGGTCAGCACGGCGAGTTTGTGCGCGGCGTCGGTGCCGTCAACATCGAAACTCGGATCGGCCTCGGCATAGCCCAGCTTCTGCGCCTCGGCGAGGACGTCGTCGAAGGCCCGACCAGTCGCGCGCATCGTCGTCAGGATGTAATTGCAGGTGCCGTTGAGGATGCCGTAAACCCGGCTGATGCGATTGGCCGCCAGGCCCTCGCGCAGGGCCTTGACGATCGGGATGCCGCCCGCGACCGACGCCTCGAAGGCGAGCGTCACACCCGCGCTTTCCGCCGCGCGCGCGAGCGCCGCGCCGTGCATCGCGAGAAGCGCCTTGTTCGCCGTCACGACGTGACGCTTGGCCCCGATCGCCGCCTCGACCGTCGCCTTCGCCGGCCCGTCCGCGCCGCCGATGAGCTCGACGATCACGTCCGCATCGGCCTCGCGCGCCATGTGCACCGGATCGTCGAACCAGCGGCAGCCGGAAATATCGACGCCCCGGTCGCGGCCGCGGTCGCGGGCCGAAACGGCGGTCAGCGCAAGCGCGCGGCCGCAACGGCGCGACAGAATATCGGCATTCTCGGCCAAAAGCCTGACCGTACCGGCGCCGACGGTGCCGAGGCCCGCCATGGCGATACGCAACGCTTGCGCCATTTCCTCACTCCATTCGGATCAACCCGGCCATTCGGATCAACCCGGGCATTGGGATCGATCCGGCCATTCGATCGGGCGCACGCGGCGAGGACCGGCGCACGCCCGAACCCTCGTCCGCGAAATAGCTCATGTCCTCAATAATCGATGTAGATGTCCACGCGGCGATTGGCCGAAACCGCTTCCGGACGCAAATCGAGATAGCCCGGATCGCTCTGCGGCATGGCTCCGGCATAGATCCGGTCGGGCTTCACGCCGTTGCCGACGAGGGTGCGCGCGACTTGCTCGGCCCGTTCGGAGGATACCGGGCTTTGCGAATACCCGACCACGCGGAGCGTGCCACCGCGCTTGCGCTGTTCGGTGGCGATCTCGCGCAGCGCCGCAAGATCGACCGCCCGCATCTGGGCGGAATTGGCATCGAAAGACACCGATCCGATTTGCGCCGAAATCGCCATTTTCTTCGGCGGGTAGGTTTCGAGCGCGCGCGGCCCGCGCGACGCGGTAGCGGGCGGCGATGCCGGAGGAGCCAGCGGCGGCGGCGCCGCATAGGTAAGAGCCGGCGGGGGTGGCGGCATTGCGGGCGTTTGGGTCGTCACCTGGGCCGCCGTTGGCGGCGGGGCCGGAGGTGCTCGGGAGACAATGGGGGGGGCGGGGGCGGGCGAAGCGGCGCTCGGCGGCGGCGCGACCGGGTTTCCGGACACGAGCGGCGTTTGCGACACGGGCGGCGTTTGCGACACGGGCGGCGTTTGCGACACGGGCGGCGTTTGTGGCACGGGCGGAGCGGAAGCCGTGCTTGATGGGCCTTGAATTATGGTGGTTAGGGGAGTTCCCGCGACTTGGGCTTCGGCTGGCGTGGACTTGGCCGCGCCAGGTATCTGGACCGAAGCCACGGGTTTTGCGTCCTTCGCGGCCTCTTGCTTGATGCGCGGAGGCGCCGACTTCGGCGGCGGCAAATTGGGCTGCTCCGGTTTCGCCACGGGTTCGGCGTATTTCACGCCCTTGTTGTCCGCGGCCAGTTCCTTGACCAGGCGCTTGCGTTCCTCGGCGGTGGTCTGGGGAACCGGCGCCTGGCCGGGCACGCTCGACAAATTCGGCGTGCTTTGGTCCGCTCCCGGCACGCCGGCGCCGCCCGGCCGAGCCGCCTTCGCGGGCGGCGGCGCATCGTCACCGAACAAGTTCTCGACCGTCGAGCAGGCCGAAACCGCGGCGCCGATGGCCAACGCCGCAATCAGCCGTCGCCAAGGTTTCCAAGGCCCGGCCCATCGTGTATGAAAGCGCCACATTTCCAGGGTTTTCACTCCGCTTCACCGTCGCGCCGCCGCTCTCCGAGCGCATACCGCATCCGGTTGCCCTGCCGCCGGATCATACAAGGGGCTTGAATGAACGATCAACCGGGCGCTCCCGATCCGGCAGCACTCGCCTCGACCGTAGCGGGCATTGCCGAGCGCAGCCAGCGTCTTTTGCTCGATTACATGAACAAACAAAACGGCGCACCGGGCAATCTCGACCCCCTGAACGTCCAGCAGCCCTTTCTCGACCTCATGTCTCGGATGATGGCCGACCCCGCCAAGATGATGCAGGCACAGATCTCGCTGTGGCAGGATTACATGAACCTGTGGCAGAGCGCGGCACGGCGCATGATGGGCGAAACGCCTCCGCCCGTGGCCGAAGCTGCGCGTTCCGATCGCCGCTTCAAGGATGCGGAGTGGCAAGATAACCCGTTCTTCGACTACCTGAAGCAGTCCTATCTGCTGACCTCGCGCTGGCTGCTCGACACCGTTAACCAAGTCGAGGGCCTCGACGACAAAACGGCCAAGAAGATCGATTTCTACACGCGGCAATTCGTCGATGCGATTTCGCCGTCGAATTTCGCCGCCACCAATCCCGAGGTGCTCCGCGCCACTCTCGAATCGCGCGGCGAGAATCTGGTCAAGGGCCTCGACAATCTGCTCGCCGATCTCGAGCGCGGCAAGGGGCGGTTGCAGATCAAGATGACCGATCTCGACGCGTTCGAGGTCGGCAAGAACGTCGCGATCACGCCGGGCAAGGTGGTTTACCGCAACGACCTGATCGAGCTCATCCAGTACGCGCCGCGCACGGCCGAAGTCCACCGCCGGCCGCTGCTCGTCATCCCGCCCTGGATAAACAAGTACTACATACTGGATTTACGTCCGGACAATTCCTTCGTCCGCTGGGCCGCGGATCAAGGCCACACGGTGTTCGTCGTCTCGTGGGTCAATCCCGACGAAAAGCTCGCCGCCAAATCCTTCGAGAACTACATGCTCGAGGGCGTGCTGGCGGCCCTCGACGCCATGGAAAAAGCCACCGGCGAGCGCGAGCACAACGTCGTCGGCTATTGCCTCGGCGGCACGCTGCTGGCGAGCGCGCTGGCCTACATGGCGGCGAAGCGGGACGACCGCGTGAAAAGCGCGACGTACTTCGCCGCGCTGACCGATTTCGCCGAACCGGGCGATCTCGGTGTCTTCATCGACGAGGAACAGCTTCGCCATCTCGAAGCCGGCATGAACGAGCGCGGCTATCTCGAGGGCGCGCACATGGCGACAACCTTCAACATGCTGCGCGCGAACGATCTGATCTGGTCGTTCGTGGTCAACAATTACCTGCTCGGCAAGGAGCCGTTCCCGTTCGATCTGCTGTACTGGAATTCCGATTCGACACGGATGCCGGCGGCGATGCACAGTTTTTATCTGCGCAAGATGTACCAGGAGAACAAGCTGATTGAACCTGGCGGCATCACGTTGAACGGCGTGCCGATCGACCTGCGGAAAGTGAAAACGCCTTCCTTCATGCTCTCGACGAAGGACGACCACATCGCGCCCTGGGAAGCAACCTATGCCGCGACCCAAATATTCGCGGGCCCCGTTCGGTTCACCCTCGCGGCATCCGGGCATATCGCGGGCGTGGTCAGTCCGCCCAATCCGAAAAACCGCTACGGCCATTGGACGAATACGGCCAATCCGCCGACGCCTTCCGCCTGGCTTGCAAACGCCGTCGAGCAGCCGGGATCGTGGTGGCCGAGCTGGGCCGCGTGGATCGCGCCCTTTGGCGACGGCATGGTTCCCGCGCGCGAGCCCGGCACGGGCAAGCTCAAGGCCCTGGCCGATGCCCCCGGCACTTATGTGATGGTCAAGGCCCAGACCTAGGCGCGCCGCGAGGCCGTCGCCCATCGCCGGCGCGTCGAGGAGGTCATCGAGTTCTTCGAGCTCGAGCGCTATCGTAGAAAGCGCGTCGCCGATCTGGCTTACGGCATCCCGAAGATCGTCGGGGTCGCGCGCGCTTTGTGCGGCGAACCGCGCTTGCTTTTGCTCGACGAGGTGGCCTCGGGACTCAACCGCGAGGAAAAAGAGGATTTGGCGCGCTTTCTGCTCCGCCTCAAGCACAGCCAAGCCATGACCATGGTGTGGGTCGAACACGACGTTCGCATGGTTTCGGAACTGGCCGATACGATCGCGGTTCTCGACTACGGCAAGCTCGTGGCGTCGGGCGCGCCCGAGCTCGTGCTGCGGGACCCGAAAGTGCGCCGGGTTTTCCTCGGCGAAGTGGACGAAGGCTGACGCGCGCCGATGAAGCCCCTGCCCATCGGTGCGGTCGCCAGGGCCGAATACCCGACCGATGCCGGTCATTCGGCGGCGGCCGTGGGCAATACGGGCGTCGAGGTCGTGTCCTCGGTCGCGCTCATCGGCTTCATCGAGATGGCGTGCGCGAGCCATCTCGAAGGTCTGCTCGATCCGGGCGAAGCCACGGTGGGCGTCGGATTCCATTTCACCCATCACGCCCCCGCCCCGCTCGGCGCGCGCGTGAGCGTGCGCGCCAGGCTATCCGCCGTGAAGGGCCGCAATATCGATTTCGAGGCCGAAGCCCATGACGGCGCGCGGCTGCTGATGGCGGGAGGCCATCGGCGTGCGGTCATCGACCTTGCCGCCTTCCTGACGCGGAACGGCGCGCGCGATCAGGACTTGTAAACGAAGTCCTTGTGCAGCTTGGCGTAGCTCTCGTAACGCCGGGGCGCGTCCTTCAAGTCGAAGATTTCCTCCGGCTTCAAATCGCGGATGTGCTTGGCGGGCACGCCGGCCCAAAGTTGGCCCTTGGCGATGCGCCGGTTCGGCGGCACCACCGCACCCGCCGCGACCATGGCGCCCGATTCGACGACGCAGCCGTCCATCACGCAGGCCTTGAGGCCGAGGAAGGAGCCTTCTTCCATGGTCGTGCCGTGAATCATCGCCATGTGGCCGATCAGCACGAAACGCGCGATCAAGGTTGGGAAGTCGCTGTCGACGTGGACCACGGTGCCGTCCTGGATGTTCGAGCCCTCGCCCACCACGATGCGGTTGACGTCGGCGCGCAGCACGCAGTTGTACCAAATGGACGCGCGCGGCCCGACGACGATGTCGCCGATCAGCACCGCACCGGGTGCTATGAACGCCGAATCGTCGATGCGCGGCCATATGTCCTTATACGGCAGAAGCAACCCCCCGCCCGGCGCCGTCCTGCCGTTCACCTGTCCCATTGCCGTCTCCACCCCAGGCTCCCAGTCACCGTCACGCCCGCCCATCGCCGTCGATGGGCATGGCGAGAACCTTGGCGCGCCGCGACAAGGCCCAGGTGTACTGCACCGGCCAATTGTGGAACTCGGGGTCTAGTCCCAGTTCCTGCTGGGCATGCAGCGCCCAATTCGGGTTGTAGAGCAACTCCCGCCCGAGCGCGACCAGATCGGCGCGCCCTTGGCGCAGAATCGCCTCAGCATAGTCGGCATCGAGCACCATGCCGACGCACATGGTCTTCAAGCCCGCATCGCGCCGCACGCGTTCGGCATAGGGCACCTGGAAACCCTGTTTGGGCCGCACGCGTCCCGCCGAGGTCACGGTCGGGCCGACCACCCCGCCCGAGGAACAATCGATCACGTCCACCCCGCGCGCCTTGAGCGCACGCGCAAGCTCGACCGTGTCCTCGATGGTCAAGCCGCCATCGATCAGATCGACCGCGGACGCGCGGTAGAACAGCGGCAAATCCCGTGGCCATTCCGAGCGCACCGCCTCGGTGACTTCGAGGGCAAGGCGCATCCGGTGAGCGAGCTCGCCGCCATAGCCGTCATTGCGCCGGTTGGACAAGGGCGACAGGAAGCTGTGGATCAGATAGCCGTGCGCGCCGTGAATCTCGAGAACTTGGAACCCCGCCGCGCGCGCACGTCGTGCGGCCGCGGCCCAAGCCCCGACCACCTCGCGAATCTCCGCAACCGACAGCGCGTGCGGGGTGTCCCAGCCCTCCGCCATCGCCTCCGCCGAGGGCGCTACAGCGGCCCAGGGCGCATCGCCCCGCGCCCCGTCGGCGGCACCCAGCGGCCCGCCGCCCTCCCATGGCCGCTGCCCCGAGGCCTTGCGCCCGGCATGGGCGATTTGAATCCCGGGCACAACGCCGTGGCGCTTATACAGCTCGGCGATGGCCCGGAACCCCGGCACGTGGGCGTCCGACCAAATGCCCGTGCAGCCATGGGTGATGCGCCCGCGCGCCTCGACCGCCGTGGCCTCGACCAGGGCAACGCCTATGCCGCCAAGGGCGAAGCGCGCGTGATGGGCCAGATGCCAATCCCCGGCATGGCCGTCCTTCGCCGAGTATTGACACATGGGCGACAGGACCACGCGATTGCGCGCAACCACCCCGCGCAATTCGATGGGGGAAAACAGCGCGCTCGGTTCTGGCATGTTCGGGGACCTTTCATTATTTCACTTCAGGGATTTCACGTTCGGGGATTTCACGTTCGGGGATTTCACGTTCGGGATTTCGCTTCCGGCACAGTTTGGACAGCTATCGCCAAGCGCCCTGCCCTGTACCCGATGGGGGCCACCGGGTTCAAGGGCAAGATTACGCTGCGCGGCCGTCGCGCCGGCGGCGTTCTGGGTGCTTGAACCGGGCGCCAAAGTCGCGCAGATTTTCGGCTCGACCGGGGAGGATGAAATGGCAGCCAAAGGCAAGAAGAACGCCGCGCGCCTGGGACACCGCGAGGTGCCGCGCTTCAAGGCGGCGGAGTTCGCGGAGCGCGTCGAACGCGCGCGCAAGCTCATGACCGCGCACAAGCTCGACGGCCTCATGGTCTGCTCGGAGCCCAATCTCGAATACCTCTCCGGTTTCATGAGCCAGTTCCCATGGAACAGCCCGTCGCGCCCCTGGTATTTCGTCGTGCCCCGGGTCGGCGAGGCGACCGCCGTTATCCCGGAATTGGGCGAGACCAATTGGGCCGATTCGTCCTGGTGCAAGCGCGTCGTGTCCTGGCCCTCGCCCACGCCCGAGAACGAAGGCCTCGACCTCATCGCCAAGGTCGTCGCCGCGATTCCGCGCAAATTCGGCCGGTTCGGCGTCGAGCTCGGCCAGGAAACCCGCCTCGGCATGGCGCCGGGCGATCTGTTCCGCATCCGCGACGCGATCCGCCCGTTCGAGCTGGCCGATTGCGTGCCCGTGACGCGGGCCTTGCGCCTCATCAAGTCGAAGGCCGAGCACGCCCATATCCGCCATGCCGTGCGCATCGCCTGCGACACTTTCGACGCCCTTCCGGATTTCGTGCGCTTGGGCGATAGCGAGCGCGAGATTTGCCGAAAATTCGCGGCAACCGCGCTTCTGCTCGGCGCCGATAAGGTGCCGTTCACGGCGATCGGCTCGGGCAAGGGTGGCTATGAGAGCATCATCCAAGGTCCGACCGAGCGGTGCCTGGCCAAGGGCGACATCCTCAATATCGACACCGGCGTGAAATACGCGGGCTATTTTTCGGACTTCAATCGCAATTTCGCCTTCGGCTCGGCCCCCGACGACGCCAAACGCGCCCACGAATTGCTCTGGCGCTCGACCGAGGCGGGGATTGCGGCCGCGCGTCCCGGCAACACGTCGGCCGACGTGTTCCACGCACAAGCCAAGGTAATCGAGGACGCGGGCATCGTCCTTGGCAATGTGGGCCGCTTCGGCCACGGCCTGGGGAAGGTCATGACCGAGTTTCCGTCGAACAAACCCATCGACAAAACCCCGCTCGTTCCCGGCATGGTGCTGACCATCGAACCTTCGCTCATGTACGGCAAGGGCAAGATTCTCGTTCACGAGGAAGACCTGATCATCACCGAGGGCAAGCCGGTCCTGATCACCCGCCGCGCGCCCCGGGAACTGCCGATCGTCAAGGTTTAACCCGCTCTTTCCGATCCGCCGCCGTCGCGTGTAGGCTTCGCTTCGTCCGGCTGGAGGAAACGCCGGTTCGGCTGAATTGGGGGAGATTTTCATGGCCAAGATCACGCCGCGCCGCGCGCCGCCCAAGTTCGGTCGCGCCGAGTACCAAGCGCGCATCGAGCGTGCCCGCGCCGCGATGACGGAGGCCAAGCTCGACGCCATCATGGTGACAAGTCAGCCGAACCTTCCCTATTTCGCGGGCGCGGAATTGCCCATCGCCTGGGAAAGCCCGACGCGCCCCTGGCATCTCGTCGTGCCGCGCAAAGGCGATCCCGTCGCCGTCATTCCCTATTCGGGCGAGCGCGAATGGCGCGAGACATCGTGGATCGCGGACCTGCGCATGTGGCGCTCGCCCAATCCCGCGAACGAAGGCCTCGACATCCTGGCCAAGACCTTCGATGAGATTCCACGCGTCCATGGCCGCATCGGCTGCGAGCTCGGCCCCGAATCGCGCCTCATCATGACGCCGGGCGATCTCATGCGCCTCAAGGACATGATGCGGCCCATCGAGATGGCCGATTGCGCGTTACTCGTGACGCGCCTGCGCTTCGTCAAATCGAAGGCCGAGATCGCGCACCAACGCCATATCTGCCGAATCGTCTCGGATGCGTTTGCGGACCTGCCCAAATTGTTCAAACCCGGCATCACGGACGCCGACCTCGTTCGCCGCCTCCAGGCCGATATCCTGCTGCGCGGCGCGGACAAGACGCCTTACATGGTGATCGGCTCGGGCAAGGGCGGCTACGATTCGACATCGATGGGCCCCATCGGGCGCAAGCTCGCGAAGGGCGACGTGTTCCAGATCGACACCGGCTCGCGCTGGGGATTTTATTTCTCCGATTTCTGCCGCAACTACGCGGTCGGCAAGCCCTCCGACGAGGCAAGGCGCGCCTACGACACCCTGTGGCGCGCGACCGAAGCCGGCATCAAGGCGGCACGGCCGGGCAATACCTCGGCCGATCTGTTCCGCGCCCAGGCCAAGGTGATCCAGGACTCGGGCTATGCGGTCAACGATATCGGCCGCATGGGCCACGGCCTTGGGCGCAATCTGACCGAGCCGCCCTCGAACAAGCTCGACGACAACACGGTCCTGATCGAAAACGCGACCATGACCATCGAGCCGAGCCTGGCCTTCGGACGCGGCCGGACCATGGTGCACGAGGAAAACCTGGTCGTGACACCCGCTGGCGGCAAGCTTTTGACGACCCGCGCCCCGCGCGAGATGTGGGTGCTGCGCGCCTAGGCCGCAAAACCGACCAACCGATTGGAGGCGCCCCCATGGCCGACGACGGCAAGGTTTCGCTTGCAAGCGACGGCGCGCTCGCACGATTGATCGCCCGCCAGACGCCCGGCCATGCCCTCGAACGGGAATTCTACGACGCGCCGGAGTTGTACCCGCGCGACATGCGGCATTTCTTCATGCGTCATTGGCTGTGTGCGGGCCACGCGAGCCGTGTGCCCACGCCGGGCGATTACTTCCTGTACGAGCCCGCGGGCGAATCGATCATCGTCGTGCGCGGGCAGGACGGCAAGGTGCGCGCGCTTGCCAATGTCTGCCGCCATCGCGGCTCGCGAATCTGCCGCGAGGGGGAAGGCCATGCCAAGGTCTTCATCTGCCCCTACCACGCCTGGGCCTATAATCTCGACGGCACGTTGCGCGCGGCGCGCCACATGCCGGGCGATTTCGACGGCGCGGTCCATGGTCTCAAGGAAATCGCCCTCGCGGTCGTCGAGGGCTTGATCTTCGTCTCGTTCGCCGCGAATCCTCTGGCCTTGAACGAGGTGCGCCGGACGCTCGCCCAGGGCTACGGCCCCCATGGCTGGGCGGACGCGCGCGTCGCGCACCGCGCGCGCTATACCATCGACGCCAATTGGAAGCTCGCGGTCGAGAATTACGTCGAGTGCTATCACTGCGCCCCCGCCCATCCCGAGTATTCACGCCTTCACGCCAACGAGCAGCCGCGCTCGAAGCTCGCCGCCATGACCGCCGAAATGGAGAGGCGCGCGGGCGCGCTCGGCATCGCCATCGAAAACCACGACCATTGGGCGCTTGACGCCGCACCCGGCGAGGAAGCGGTCTATTGCGTGCGCTACCCCATGTACGAGGGCAAGCGCTCGGGCTCGAACGATGGCGGGCCGGTGGCACCGCTCATGGGCGCGTTCAAGGACTACGACTCGGGCTCGACCTTCATCCATGTCGGACCCGCGAGCTTCTTCCTCGCCTATCCCGATCACGGCGTGATGTATCTGTTCGTCCCAAAATCCCTTCATTCCTGCGAGATGGAAGTCGTCTGGCTGGTGCGCGGCGACGCGGCGGAAGGCCGCGATTACGACCGCGAGCGCCTGATCTGGCTATGGGACATCACGAGCGCGGCGGACAAGCGCATCATCGAGGACAACCAGAAGGGCGTAAGCTCGATGTATTACGAGCCCGGCCCCTACGCGCCCATGGAGATCAATTGCCGGCGCTTTCTCGCCTGGTATTTGAAGGAGCTCGCGGCACCGCCCGCGCGCTAGGCTCTCGCGAAACCGATCTCGTGGAAGGCGGCAAAAAAAGAAGCGGCGCCTCGCGGCGCCGCTTCTCGTTTGCGTCGGTAACGGATTGCCAGATTCTCAGGCCGCCTTGACCCCCGCGAGGAAGTCGTCAACCTCGCGCTTCAAGTTCTTGGCCTGCATCGACATCGATTCGGCGCCGGAGAGCACCTGGCTCGCCGCCGAACCGACCTCGCCCGCGGCCTGGGATACCGTGCCGATATTGCTCGACACCTCCCTGGTGCCCGCGGCCGCCTGCTGCACGTTGCGGGCGATTTCCTGCGTCGCGGCGCTTTGTTCCTCGACGGCGGCGGCGATGGATCCGGCGATCTCGTTGATCTCCTTGATCGTCGCACCGATGCCCTCGATGGCGGTGACGGCACCGCCGGTGGCGCTTTGGATGGATACGATCTGCGCGGTAATCTCCTCGGTGGCCTTGGCGGTCTGGTTGGCTAGGGTCTTTACTTCCGCCGCGACGACCGCGAAGCCCTTGCCCGCGTCGCCCGCACGCGCGGCCTCGATGGTGGCATTGAGCGCCAGAAGATTGGTCTGGGAGGCGATGCCGTTGATGAGGCCGACGACCTCGCCAACCTTGTTCGCCGCTTCGGCCAAGCCCCTGACCGTGTCGTTGGTGTGCCGCACCTGATCGACGGCGTCGTTCGCGATCTTCGAGGATTTGCCGACCTGGCGGCTGATTTCCGCGATGGAGGCCGACAACTCCTCGGCCGAGGCGGCCGCGGTCTGAACGTTCGTCGTGGCTTCCTCGGATGCCGCGGCCACGGTGGTCGATTGACGGCTGGTTTCCTCGGCGGTTGCGGTCATGCTCGTGGCAGAGGCCTGAAGTTCCGAGGTCGTGATCGATACCTTGCCGAGAACCTC
>CAMAPP010000026.1 GCA_945860095.1 Rhizobium sp. Q54
TTCGTGCGCAATGTGCTGATCGCCATCGGCAATAGCGCGAGCGCGGCGCTCGCCCCCGAAGCCGAGGCGCGGCTCGACGACGCCTCGCCGCTGGTGCGCGCGGCGGCAGTCTGGGCGCTGCGGCGCCTGTCGGGCGACGGCGCGCTCGCGGACTTGCGTGCGCGCCACCTTGCCGGGGAAGCGGACGGGGCGGTGCGCGCCGAATGGGACGGACCGATTGCCTGAGCGTGCGCCTTCGCCCACAATCGCCCGGTCTTGCGAGGGAGAATCGCCATGGGTCCGCTGGCCGGTCTGAAAATCGTCGAATTGGCCGGCATCGGCCCGGGGCCGTTTGCGGCCATGTTGTTTTCCGACATGGGCGCCGAGGTCATTCGCGTCGATCGCACCCTGCCTTCGGGCTTGGGCGTGAAGCGCCCGGCGAAACTCGATCTCCTCAATCGCGGCCGGCGCTCGATCGCGGTCGATCTCAAGAATCCGCGCGGGGTTGAGACCGTTCTGCGCCTTGCCGAGCGCGCCGACGCGCTCATCGAACCCTTCCGCCCGGGCGTCGCCGAGCGGCTTGGCGTCGGGCCCGAGAATTGCTGGAAGCGCAATCCGCGCCTGGTGTACGGCCGCATGACGGGCTGGGGCCAAACCGGCCCCTTGGCCGAGGTCGCGGGCCACGATCTCAACTACATCGCGCTGTCGGGCGCGCTGCACGCCATCGGTCCCAAGGACCGGCCGGTGCCGCCCTTGAATCTCGTCGGGGATTTCGGCGGCGGCGCCATGTTCCTTGCCTTCGGCATGATGTGCGCCCTCTACGAGTCCAAGCGTTCGGGCAAGGGCCAGGTGGTCGATGCCTCGATGGTCGAGGGCGCGGCATATCTCGCCACCGGCTTCTGGGGGATGATGGCGGCGGGGATTTGGCGCGACGAGCGCGAGGCCAATATCCTCGACGGCGCCGCGCATTTCTACGGCACCTACGAAACCAAGGACGCCAAGCACGTATCCCTCGGCGCGATCGAGGACAAGTTCTACGACCTCATGCTCGAGAAATTGGGCGTGAAGGGCGAGAACTGGCCCAAGCAAATGGACCGCGCGTCCTGGCCGCGCCTGCGCGCGCGCGTGGCCGAAGTCATCAAGACCA
This sequence comes from Rhizobium sp. Q54, assembly GCA_945860095.1. Classification (GTDB taxonomy): domain Bacteria; phylum Pseudomonadota; class Alphaproteobacteria; order CADEGL01; family CADEGL01; genus CAMAPP01. Next base: position 1,127 of record CAMAPP010000026.1, read on the forward strand.
AGACGCGGGCGGAATGGGACGCGATTCTGGAAGGCACGGATGTGTGCTACGCGCCGGTGCTGTCGTTCGCCGAGGCGCCGAAGCACCCGCACAATGTCGCGCGCGGCTCCTTCGTCGAGGTCGAGGGCGTGGTGCAGCCGGGGCCCGCGCCGAAATTCAGCCGCACGCCGGGCAAGGTGCGGCGCGCGCCCGCGCGCGCGGGCGAGCACACCGAGGAGGGCTTGGCCGATTGGGGCTTCTCCAGGGCCGAGATCGAGGATTTGAAGCGCGCGGGCGCCATCGGCTGGCAAGCGCCGGCCGACGCCGCCGAGTAAGATCGCGGAACGATGTCGAGTTTGGACGCGCCGGCCTTCTCGCCGGCCATATCGGGGAAAAGCGCATGTTGACCGCCAGCCAATTCAAGATGATCCAGCACGACCGCTTGGCGTTTTCGCTCGGCGAATACCGGCGGCGCTACGACGCCACGATCAAGGCCATGGCCGAGAAGGGCATCGAGGTCTTACTGGTCCGCACACCCGAGAACATCGCCTATCTCACCGGCTACGTGACGCCCGGCTATTACGGCTATCACTGCCTCGTGCTTTCGCTCGACCAGGCGCCCACCCTGGTGCTGCGCTTTCTCGAACAAACCAATGTCTTCGAATATTCCTGGCTCGCCGATTCGGTGCCCGTGCCCGACGACCGCGTGCCCTATGAGGCGACCATCGAGACGCTGCGTGCGCGCGGCCTGGCGAACAAGTGCATCGGCGTCGAGAAGACCTCGTTCTTCTCGACCATCGAGGAATACGAGAACGTGCGCGCGAAATTACCCGAGGCCACCCTGGTCGATGGCTCGGGCATCATCGAATGGGTGCGCGTGATCAAATCGCCCGAGGAGCTGGCCCTCATGCGGCGCTGCGCCAAGATGCTCGATCACGGCTCGAAGGTCGGGCTCGACGCCCTCCACGCGGGCACGACCGAGGACGCCATTGCCGCCGAAATCCACCGCGAACTCGTCGGGCGCGGCAGCGAATATCCGGGCCTGCCGCATTTCGTGACCTCGGGGCCGCGCATCACCGTCACGCACTCGACCTGGGAGGGACGGCGCATCGCCAAGGGCGATCCGGTGTTCTACGAGCTGTCGGCGACCAAGCACCGCTATTCCTCGGTCATCATGTTCACGGCCTCGGACGGCGAGCCGGGCGATCTGGTGCGGCGCATCTCGGATGCGTCGCTCAGGGCGCTGGATGCCGGCATGAAGGCCTTGAAGCCGGGCGTGCCGTGCGAGGACGTGGACCGCGCCGTGCACGGCGAATTCGTGAAGGCCGGTTTCGGCGATTACCACCGCCACCGCGCGGCCTATTCGCTGGGCATGTGTTTTCCGCCCGATTGGGGCGAAGGGCAAATCCTGTCGCTGAAGAAGGGCGAGAAACGCCTGGTGCAGGAGAACATGGTCTTTCACATGGTCCCCGCCGCCTATATTTACCGCAAGACCGGCGCGGGCTTTTCGGCCACGCTGCACGTGACCGCGAATGGCTGCGCGCCGTTCTCGATGTATCCGGGCAAGCTCGTGGTGAAGGGCACCAAGGCGGCGAGCGCCAAGCGCGTGGCGACGGCGAAAAAACCAAAGAGCAAAGCCAAGGCCAAGACCAAAACCAAAACCAAGTCCATGCCCAAAGCCAAGCCCAAAGCCAAGAAGGCGAAGCGGCGCTAGGCCGCGCACGATTTATCCCAAGGGTACTTTCCAAGCGGGGCGAGGCTTTGTAGGCTTCGCCCCGTCTTCATGCTGGCGGGGCCCGCGCGACATCGGTCGCGGTCGTGTGGCGGCGGGCGCGAGACTTCCATCCGAACACCCGTCACAAGAGGAACCGCAATGGCCAAATCCGGCTTCCAACCCAAGATGGTCGAACACCATCGGCAGAACTTCTCGCCGGCGGAATATCGCCGCCGCTACGACGTCGTGACGTCGATGATGAAGAAAGAAGGCATCGATGCCCTTCTCGTCCGTGGTCCCGAGAACATCTGCTACCTGACCGGTTACGAGACGCCGGGCTATTACGGCTATCACTGCCTCATCGTGCCGCTTGGCGAGGAGCCGGTGATGGTCATGCGCTCCTTCGAGAGCCTGAACGTGTACGAATACACCTGGCTGCCCGGCTTCACCGAGATCAAGGACTACCAGGTGCCGGCCGACGTGACCGCCGAGGCGCTGAAGAAGCTCAAATTGGGCAAGGCCAAGATCGGCGTCGAAAAGCGCGGCTGGTTCTTCAACGTCTTCGAGCACGAGAACCTGACCGGCCATTTCCCCAAGGCCAAGGTGGTGGATTCGACGCACATCGTCGAGGAAGCGCGCCTCATCAAGTCGGATGAGGAACTCGACACCATGCGCAAATCCGCCCGCATCCTCGACCGGGCGGTGCAGGCCGGCATCGACAAGGTCGCGGGCGGCGTGACCGATAACCAAGTCGCGGCCGAGGTCGAGCGCGTGCTCACCCTGAACGGCAGCCAGTATCCCGGCCTGCCGCCCTTCATTCTGTCGGGCGCGCGCACCTGCCTGCCGCACCAAACCTGGCGCAACGAGGTCATTCTCGAGGGCGATCCGGTTTATTTCGAGGTCTCGGCCAACACCAATCGCTACACGGCGGCGATCATGCGTTGCTGCAATGTGGGCGAGCCGCGCAAGACGGTGCGCGAGATGTCGGCTGCGGTGATCGGCGGTCTCGAGGCGGCGATCGCCAAGATCAAGCCGGGCGTCACCTGCGAGCAGGTGGACAAGGCCGCGCGCGACGTCATCGAGAAATCCGGGTACGGCGAATATTTCCGCCACCGCACGGGCTATTCGATCGGTATCGCCTTCCCGCCCGATTGGGGTGAAGGGCAGATCCTGTCGCTGAAGCCGCGCGAGACGCGCAAACTCGAAACCAATATGACGTTCCACATGGTGCCGCTCACGCTCAAGTACCGCGATTGCGGCATCGGCTTCTCGGCGTCGGTGCGCGTCACCAAGACCGGTTGCGAAGTGCTGAACGGGCTGCCGCGCAAGCTCGTGATCAAATAGGGCGAGGTCTGACGGCCCCGCGCCGGGATGATCCGGCGCGGGGCCGCGCGGGCCTTGCGGCGCTCGGCCTTTGGCGCTCGGCCTTCGACGCTGGGGGCCTCGGAATCTCGGGGGAGACGGCGATGGCTTCGTCTTGGCACAATCTGCGCATCGATATCGACCGCCTGCGCGCCGATATCGAGACCTTGTCCAAGATCGGCCGCGCGCCCGACGGCAATCTGACGCGCCACGCCTTCGCGCCCGGCTACGAGGAGGCGCGGCGGTGGCTCAAATCCCGCTTCGCCGCTTCCGGAATCGCCGCGCGCGACGACGCGGCGGGCAACACCATCGGCCGCGTGGGGCCCGAAACGGGCCCCACGGTCATGTCGGGTTCGCATATCGACACGGTGCCGGACGGCGGGCCGCTCGACGGCGCCTTCGGCGTGCTCGCCGCGCTCGAGGTCGCGCGCGTCATCAAGGAAGCAGGGCTTAGCCCCCCGCGCGGTTTCGAGGCGGTCGCATTCATCGACGAAGAAGGACGCTATCTCGATTGCCTGGGCTCGAAGGCGGTGACGGGGGCGCTCGATTTGGCGCGCGTCGCCAAGGCCAAGGCGCCCGACGACGCGCTGCTGGTCGATGCCATGCGCGGCGCCGGGTTCGATCCCGCGCGCCTTTCCGAGGCCAAGCGCAAGAAGGGCGAGATCGCCGCCTATGTCGAGCTGCACATCGAGCAAGGCCCGGTGCTCGAGGCCAAGGGACTGCCCATCGGCATCGTCACCGGCATCGTCGGCGTCGATCATTCCGATTTCACATTTTACGGCGAACCCGATCACGCGGGCACCACGCCCATGGATTTGCGCAAGGATGCCTTCACCGGCGCCTGCGAGTTCGTCTCGCGCATGCGCAAGATGATTCTTAGGCGCGGCACGCCCTATACGCGTCTTACCTACGGCATCGTGAAATCGAAATCGGCGGCGGCGAACATCGTGCCGTTCGAGATCTATCTCAAGCAGGAATTGCGCGACACCGACCAGAAGCTGGTCAAGCGCCTGGTGAAGGCAAGCTACAAGCTCGCGGACAAGGTCGCGGCGGAATACCGCTTGCGCGTCGAATACGCCCACACCACGGGCAACACCGCCGCCCTCATGGCGCCGCGCGTGCAGGACATCGTCGAGGACTCGGCGAAATCCCTGAACCTGCCCGCCCACCGCATGCCCTCGGGCGCGGGACACGACGCGCAAGTGATCGCGCGCGTGGCGGACGCGGGCATGATCTTCGTCCCCTCCGAGGGCGGGCGCAGCCATCGCCGGGACGAATGGACGGATTGGAAACTTCTGGAACAGGGCGCGAATGTCCTGTTGCAATCGGTCTTGCGCCTGATGCACGCGGCCTGAGGGGACGGATATGAGCAAGCTCGTCGGCAAATACGTTCCGGACGATCAAATCATCGAATGGGCGCGCGCCTTCGTGCGCTTTCCCTCGCCCCAGACGGCCAAATTCGAGGCCGAGCCCGAAGTTCAGGCCTATATCGAAAAATGCGTCGGCGGCTTGCTCACGCAATTGGGCCTGCCCTGGCGGCGTGACGAAATGGGCAATCTGTTGTGCGAGCTTGGCCCCGATAATCCGGACAAGAGCGCCTTGTTCATGACCTACGCCATGTGCCACCAGGCGGGGTCCATGCCGACGCCTTACGCCGCCGAGCTCGTGGACATAGACGGCAAGCGCGCGGTGCGCGGGCGCGGCGTGTCGGAGCAGAAGGGCTCGATGGCCGCGGCGCTCGCTGCCTGTTATGCGGCGCACAAATCGGGCCGCCTCAAGGGCCGCGTCGTCTTCAATGTTTCGACCGCCGGCGAAACCGGCCGGCACGATGCCGCGATTTCCATCTTCAAGGCGCTGCCGCGCCCGCCCAAGACGGGCTTTGTCGTGCTCGGCACCGACGGCAAGGTCGCGCTCGGCAATAAGGGGCGGATTGATGTCGAGATGTTCGTGCGCGGGCGCGTGTCGCATTCCTCGACGCCCTGGCTCGGCCTCAACGCCATCACCGGCGCGCTCGAGGCGATGAACCGGTTGTACAAGCTCGATATCGGCAAGGTCGAACACGCGGGCATGGGCAAACCGACGCTCACCTGCACGGCGCTGCGCTCGGGCCCCGACGCCACGCACACGGTGCAGAACGAAGTTTACATGATGTGGGACCGGCGCTTGCTGCCCGGGCAATCGGCCGAGGACGCGATGGCCGAATTGCAAAACGCCGTCGGCAAAATCCCGCCCTTCGAGATCGAATACCGGCGCGGCCCCTTCATGCACCCCAACGAGGTCGATCCCAAAGGCGCGATGATGGGCCATGTGTACGAGGGCTATAAGCGCGCGGGATTGGCCAAGCCCGAAAGCTTCTACAGCCACGGCGCCATGGACGCGGGCTATATGTCGCGCCAGGGCGCGGAGGCCACCATGTGGGGGCCGGGGCGGATGGCGCTCTGGCACACGCCGAACGAATACATCCACATCGACGAGATGATCGAGGGCGCGGACGCCTATTTCGGCTATCTCGAATCGTATTTGATGTAGGGCTCAACGCGCGCGTTCGATCACTTCGTCCGCCGCGCGCACCCGGCGCATGCGCGCGACGAAATCGATCTCGATTTTCGTGCCGCCCAAGAGACTCGCGACCCCGACGCAGGTGCGCGCGGGCGCGCGGTCTTGCGGAAAATACGCGATATAGACTTTGTTCATGCGCTGGAACTCGGCGAGATCCGTCATGAACACGCGCGCCTGCACGACATCGGCGAAGTCGAGGCCGACGGATTTGAGTGCGGCGCCCAGGAGGTCCATCGTGGTTCGGGTCTCCTCCTCGATCTCGCCGAGTTTGAACTTGCCGTCCGCACGGTCCGCCGCCAACTGGCCCGCGAGGAAGGCGTAGTCGCCGTCGAACACCACATGGCTGAAGGCGGGGGTGTGCTTCGATTCGGCGATGTTGTGGTGATGGATGAGCGGATTCATAGGGCACTTCCTGGTTGGGCGGGGGACATGGGCCGCGCGGGGGAGAGATTGGCGGGCGCGATGCCGCGCTCCGTGAGCAGGGCCGGCCATTCGCGGCCGAGAATGAGGCCCGCGGCGGTCGCCGACAGTCCGGCCGAGGTTTGAATCCCGGCGCCGCCTTGTCCGGCGAGCCAAAAGAAACCTTCCGTTTCGGGCGCGAAACCGGCAACGGGGTTGCGGTCGGCAACGAAGCTTCGCAAGCCCGCCCAACGCCGCTCAACCCGGCGCACCTTCAAGGTCGTTGCGCGTTCGATGCGCTCGACGCAGATCGCGATGTCGAGTTCGTCCGCCTGGGCGTCGGTCGGCTCGCTCGGCGTCTCGTCGCAGGGGCTGGCGAGGAACTTGCCCGCCTCGGGTTTCAAATAGAACTCGCCCGAAACGCAATCGATCTCGGGCCAGCGCGCGTTGTTCACCCCGGCGGGCACGTCGAGGATCATGGCGGTGCGCCGCTTGGGCACGAGGCCGATGGACTTCGCGCCGGCCAATGCCGCCACTTGGTCGGCCCAGGCGCCCGACGCGTTCACGATCACGGGCGCGCGGATGGTCCCCGCGGCCGTATCCAGGCGCCAGACGCCGTCCTCGCGCCCGATCGCGCGGACCTCGGCATCGGCGATCAACCGCCCGCCCGCCGCGCGAAACCCCCGGTAATAGGCTTGCAGGATCGCATCCACGTCGAGCGCCATGGCGTCGGGCTCGAGATAGGCGTGGGCGACATAGTCGGGATCGAGCAGGGGGTGGAGGGCGAGCGCGCCCGCGCGGCCAAGCTCGCGGACATGGGGCGCGCTGGCCTTGGCCTCGGCGAGGCTTTCCTGGTACGCGGCGCGCTGGTCGGCGCGCGCGACGAACAGCCAGCCGAGGGGCGCCATGAGCGGAACCGGGCTGAAGCCCGCAGGCGGATCGGCGAGGAAGGGCCGGGTTAGGGCGGTTAGCGCGCGAATGACCGGGGAGCCAAGGTTTTCCGACAGGCTCGCGGCCGAGCGGCCCGTGGTGTGATAGCCGGGCTGGGCCTCGCGCTCGAGCACGACCACGCGCCGGTGCGGCGCCAGGCGATAGGCGAGCGAGGCCCCGGCGATCCCGCCGCCGACGATCAGTACGTCCCAGTCCCCAAGCCCCTCGGCCATCGTCCAGTCCCCGCTTTCGCCCAAGCACTCGGATGCGGTATCCTAGCCCGTGCAGTATTCTAGCTCGGCCTTCCGGCAACAACCCCGGCGGGTTTAGGGATTTCCACGGTCGCGCGCGCGGCCGGCACGGTCTGCCGATCCGGGGGCCGTGCGCCGCGTGCCATCCACGCCCAATCGAGGAGATAACTCATGGCAACCGCCCTTCGCCGCATCGACACCGCCGCCGATCCCGTCTGGGAGGCGCGCGTCGATCTCGCCGCCGCGCATCGCTTGGCGGCGCGCTACGGTTTCGACGACGGCATCTGGAACCACTTCACGCTCATGGTCCCCGGCGAGACGGACAAATTCTTCGTGAAACCCCATGGCCTGCTCATGTCCGAGGTCACGGCGTCCAATCTCATCATCGCCAGCTTCGACGGCAAGGTCGTGGGCGGGCAGGGCACGATCGAGACGACGGCATATTGCATCCACTCCGAAATCCACCGCATGCACGCGACCGCCGCCTGCGTGCTGCATTGCCATCCCCAGCATGCCACATGGCTGTGCAACACCGCACCGGGCCGCTTGCTCAATTGCCACCAGGACCTTCTGTCCTTCGACGGCCAGGTTGCCTACGACGACACCTTCCCGGGCAGCGGCGCCACGGTCGAGGAAGGAAGGCGCATCGCCGCCGCCTCGGGCGGGAAATCCCTGCTGATGAGTGCCAGTCACGGCCTGACCGCCATGTCGCCGAGCGTCGCCGAGGCGTGGTACGACCTCTACTACTTCGAGCGTGCGTGCAAGGCCATGTACATGATCGTGAGTTCGGGCCTGCCCATGCGCATCGTGGCCCAGGACATCGTGGACGAATCGGTCGCGCGCGGAAAGAAATACAAGAAAGAAGCGGCCGAGATGACCTACGCGGCGCAGAAGCGTACGCTCGACCGCGACCAGCCCGACTACAAGAGCTGAGCTGACATGACCGGGCTTTCGGCGGCGGACGCCACTGCTTTTCGCGCGAACGGCTATCACTTTCCCCTCCGCCTCATGAGCGAGGCGGAGGCGGGGGTGTGCCGCAAGCGGGTGGAGGATTTCGAGCGCGCCCACCCCGACGCGGTCGGCAAGCTCGATTTGAAGGCCAATCTTCTGTTCCCGTGGGTGGACGCCCTCACGCGCCACCCGGCGTTGCTCGATGCCGTCGAGGCGATTCTCGGCCCCGACCTCATCTGCTGGAACGCGTCCTTCCGCAACAAGAAGCGGCGCTCGCCCACCTACGCGGGCTGGCACCAGGACACGCGCTATATCACCGTCCGCCCGCCCGGCGTCATCGCCGTGGTCGCGCTCACGCCGGCGAATGCGCAAAGCGGCACGGTGCGCGTCATTCCGGGGTCGAACAATTGGGACGTGCTGCCCCACCGCGACACGCACGACAAGGATTCTCTCCTCACGCGCGGGCAGTACATCACGGCCGAATTCGACACCTCGAAAGCCGTGGACCTGGCGTTGCGGCCGGGCGAGGTCGGGTTCTTCGATCACAACACCGTGCACAGCTCGGGCGCCAACGAATCGGACGACCGGCGGCTCATCATGCTGCTGGGTTTCTTCGCCACGCGTTCGAAGCCGTTGGACGGAAAGCGCGTGACCGCCTTCACCGTGCGCGGGCACGACGCTTACGGCCATTTCGATCTCGATCGCCGCCCGGTCGAGGATTACGGCCCGGGTGAAATCGCGGCGCACCGCGCGGCTGTCGAGGTGCAGTCCCAAAATGTTCTGTTCGCGGGCAGCGACCGCACGTCGATCGCTCTCGCCTAGGAGGACCGGGCGTGGGTAAGGGTTTGAGCCGCGAACAGTTGGACGCCTACGAGCGCGACGGCTATCTGGCGCCGATTCCCGTTTATACGGAAATCGAGATGGCCGAATACCGTCGCAAGCTCGAGGACTTGCAGGCAAGGCACGAAGAGGCCACGAAGAAGATCGACTTGAAGGCCCATCTCGTCTGCCCCTGGCTCGACGAGATGATCCGCAACGAGACCATGCTCGACGTGGTCGAAAGCATTTTCGGCGCGCCCGACATCCTATGCTGGACCAGCTCGTTCCGCTTCAAGCAGGCGCACAGTCCGACCTATGCCGGCTGGCACCAGGACACGATGTACATCAAGGTCGAACCGGCGGTGACGTTCTGGCTCGCCTTCACCGAGGCCGGGCCGGAGAACGGTGGTATGCGCATCATTCCAGGCTCGCATCGTGGCCCCTTGCTGCCCCACCGCGACACCCAGGACAAGAATTCGATTCTGACGCGCGGCCAATACATCACCGTGCCCGTCGACGAAACGAAAGCCGTCGACGTGTCCTTGCGTCCGGGCGAGGCGGCGATCTTCAACCACAATCTCATTCACGGCTCGAAGGGCAATCCGTCGAACCGGCCGCGCACGATCTTTCTGCCGAGCTATATGCCGGCATGGGCGATCATCAAGGGCTCGCGCGATTGCGCGGCGCTCGTGCGCGGCGAGGATCGTTATCGCAATTTCGAGCACGAGCCGCGCTGCCCAGGCGAGATGACGCCGGCGGCCATCGAGGCCCATCGCCGCGCCGTCGAATACAGCGCGGCGACGATGTACAAGGACGCCGCGCACGTCCCGATCGCCCTGTCCTGAGGGCGCGCGCGGCATGGATTTCATCTTCATGCTGACGCGCGACGACAAGACGGTTCCCGATTGCTTCGACATCCTGGCGGCCGTCGTCCCCCACGGCGTGCGCCATATCGGCTTCAAGGACCAGGGCGCGGACAAGGCGACGCTCGGGCGCTTGGCTACCGCGATTCGTGCCGCGGGCGCGCGCAGCTATCTCGAGGTCGTGAGCCTCGATGCGGCGGGCGGGATGGCGGCGGCGGAGCTCGCGGCCGATATCAAGATCGATTGTCTCATGGGCGGCACCGAAATCGCGGGCATGGCGCGCGCCATCGCGGGACGGGGCATCGATTTCATGCCCTTCGTGGGCCGGCCGGCGGGCCATCCGACCGCGCTCGGCGGCACGGCCGAGGACGTCGCCGAGGATTGCAGGCGCGCGCTCGCCCTCGGTTGCGCGGGCGTGGATTTATTGGCTTACCGGGCGAGCGCGGCCGATCCCTTGGCGCTGGTGCGCGCGGCGCGCGGCGCCTTGGGGCGGTCCAAGCTCGTGGTCGCGGGCAGCATCGACGGCCCCGAGCGCGTGCGCGCCATCGCCGAGGCCGGTGCCGACGCCTTCACCATCGGCACGGCGGTACTCGATCGGCGCTTCAAGCCCGGTTTCGCCGCGATCGAGGATCAGCTTTACGCGATCCACGCCGCGTATATGTAGCCCGCGTCAGCGGTAGGGCACGCCCGGCAGCACGCACAGCATCTCGTAAAGAAAATTGGCGGCGTACAACGAGGTGTTGCCGGATACGTCGTAGGCCGGAGCGACCTCGACGAAATCGCCGCCCACGACGTTGAGACCCTTGCAGCCGCGAATGATCTCGAGCGCCTGCATCGACGAGATGCCGCCGATTTCGGGCGAGCCGTTGCCGGGACCGTAAGCGGGATCGAGGCCGTCCACGTCGAAGCTGATATAGACCGGCCGCTTGCCCATGGCCTTGCGCACCTTGCGCATCATGGGCACGAGCGATTTCCACCAAATTTCGTGGGCGGGCACGACGCGGAAGCCCTGGCGGCGGCACCAGTCGAAATCCTCGGCCGTGTATCCCGTGCCGCGCAGGCCGATCTGCCAGGTCCGGTGGCAATCGATGAGGCCCTCGTCCACGCAGCGCCGGAACGGCGTGCCATGGGCGATTTTCTCGCCGAACATGGTGTCGTTCACGTCGGCATGGGCATCGATATGGACGAGGCCCACGGGGCCGTGGACCTTTTTCATCGCTTGGAGGATCGGGTAGGTGATCGTGTGATCGCCGCCCATGGTCAGCGGCCGGCAGCCATATTTGAGGATCTTCTCGCTGAAGAACTTCTCGATGATCCGGCAGCTATCCTTCAAGTCGTAGGGATTGACCGGGACATCGTTGATATCGGCGACCTGCAAGGCGTCGAAGGGGGCCGCCCGGGTCGCCATGTTGTAGGGCCGGAGGAACGAGCTTTCCTGGCGGATTTGGCGGGGCCCAAAGCGCGCTCCCGAACGGTTCGAGGTTCCCCAGTCGAGCGGAATGCCCACAAAACAGGCATCCAACCCCCGGGCATCGGGTTGGGTCGGCAGTCGCATCATGGTGATGGGGGCGGCCGGACGCAGCATGACATTGCCGCCCATGGGCTGATTGAGCGTTCGGGCGGCCTTTTTGCCGGGTTTCTTGGTGGTTTTTGGGGCGCTTCCAAGGGCGCTTTTGGGGGCCATGGCGGCATCCTCGCTCGTTGTCTCGCGCCCATGGTAGGACGACAGACGGGCTTTCGCCATGGCGCGGCCTTGCTTCGATTTCTCCGCGATGTTGGAATGAGCTGCGGTTCGCGTCGCGGACTCGTTACGTGGGGATATGTGGAGGGTAAGACGCATGGCTAAAAAGAAAGCGGCGAAGAAAAAAGCACCGGCCAAGAAGGCGCGTTCGGCGCCCGCGCGCCGCAGCAAGGGCGTGAAGAAGGTTTTCGGCGGCCCGCTGATCGTCGGCGGCAATGTCATTCCGATTTGCAAATGCGTGCGCGCAGGCGATTTCGTGTTCTGCTCGGGCCAGGTGCCGTTCAAGGATGGCGCGCCCATGACCACCGGATCGATCGAGGAGCAGACCGAAACCACGATGCTCCAGATCAAGGAAATCCTGACCATCGCGGGTTGCGCCCTGTCCGACATCATCAAGGCGACCGTGTGGTTGCGCGACAAATCGGACTTCGCGGGCTTCAACAAGACTTACGCCAAGTTCATCACCGGCGATCCGCCGGCGCGTTCGACGGTTCAGTCGAACCTGATGGTCGATGCCCGCATCGAGATCGAAGTCGTCGCCTACAAGCCGCTTTAGGCGGACATAAGCCGTGCGTGGCGGAGGGGGCGGAAATCGCCCCCTCTTGCTTTTTGCTTCGCCCGCGCCGCGTGCCAAAGAAGCGCCGCCGCACCATGTTGTCGGGCACGGGGCCATCTTCTAACATCGCGCCATGCGGGGAAGGGCCATGAACCAGCCGGAGGGCGCGCCGTGCCGATGCTGAAGCCGCCGCCGCGCCTCGGCGGCTATCCGGGCAAGGCGCCGCGCCTTAAGCGCTATTCCATCGTCGAACTCGCGCGCAACGCGCGCGGCCATCACGAAGGCTGGTGGGAAGCCTGGCGCAGCCCGGAGCCAAAGCCCCGGTACGACGTGGTCATTGTCGGCGGCGGCGGGCACGGCCTGGCGACGGCCTATTACCTCGCCAAGGAACACAATATCCGCAACGTGGCGGTGATCGAGCGCGGCTGGCTCGGCGGCGGCAATACCGGGCGCAACACCACCATCGTACGCTCGAACTATCTCCAGGACGAAAGCGCCGCTTTGTACGAGAAATCGCTCCAGCTGTTCGAGGGCCTCTCGGCCGATCTCAACTACAACGTCATGTTCTCGCCGCGCGGTCTGCTCGCGCTTTGCCATACGCCGCACGAATTGCGCGAGGCTCAGCGGCGCTGCCACGCCATGCGCCTGAACGCCATCGATTCCGAAATGGTCACGCTCGATGGCTTGAAGGCGATGGTGCCGGTGCTCGATTTGTCGGGTTCCAAGCGCTACCCGGTGCTGGGTGGGCTGTTGCAGCGGCGCGGCGGTGTCGCGCGCCACGACGCGGTCGCTTGGGGTTTTGCGCGCGGCGCCGACGCCTTCGGCGTCGATATCATCCAGAATTGCGAGGTCACCGGCATCCGCCGCGAGGGCGACCGGGTGACGGGGGTTGAAACCACGCGCGGCTTCATCGGCGCCGGCAAGGTCGCGGTCGTGGCGGCCGGGCACACGACGACGCTCGCCGACATGGTGGGATTGCGCCTGCCCATCCACAGCCATCCGCTCCAGGCGCTCGTCTCCGAGCCCGTGAAGCCGCTCTTGCCGTGCGTCGTCATGTCGGCCCAGGTGCACGTCTATCTCTCGCAGTCCGACAAGGGCGAGGTCGTCATGGGCGCGGGCATCGATCTGTTCCAGTCCTACGGCCAACGCGGCAGCCTGCCGGTGCTCGAGGGCCAGTTGGCGGCGGCTTGCGAGCTTTTCCCCGTGCTTTCGCGCCTGCGCATGCTGCGCACCTGGGCGGGAATCGTCGATATCTGCCCCGATGCCAGCCCCGTCATCGCCAAGACGCCGATCGAGGGTTTCTATGTGAACGGCGGCTGGGGCACGGGCGGGTTCAAGGCGACGCCCGGTTCGGGCTATGTGTTCGCGCACACCATCGCGCGGAACGAGCCGCACGCGTTGAACGCGCGCTACGGCCTCGAGCGCTTTTCGGGCGGCTTGCTCATCGACGAGCATGCCGCCGCCGGCGTGGCGCATTGAGGGCACGATGGGCTATTCCCTTTGGTCGCTTGCGCGCAACGCCCGCACGCACCACGAAAACTGGCCCAAGGCCTGGCGCAGCCCCGAACCCAAGCCCGCATACGACGTGGTGATCGTGGGCGGCGGCGGGCATGGTCTTGCGACCGCGTACTATCTTGCCAAGGAACATGGCATCGCCAACGTCGCGGTCTTGGAGCGCGGCTGGCTCGGCGGCGGCAACGCGGGGCGCAACACCACGGTCGTGCGCTCGAATTACCTTCGCGACGAGAGCGCCGCGCTCTACGAGATGTCGCTGAAGCTGTTCGAGGGTCTCTCGGCCGAACTCAATTACAACGTCATGCTGTCCCAGCGCGGGCTCTACATGCTTTGCCACAACGCGCACGAGGTCCAGGATGCCCATCGCCGGGCGCACGCCATGCGCCTGAACGGCATCGATTCCGTATTCGTGCCGCGCGCGGACCTGGCGCGGCACATCCCGATCATCGAAACTTCGCCCCATATCCGCTATCCCGTCCTCGGCGCGCTGCTCCAACGACGCGGCGGCGTCGCCCGGCACGATGCGGTCGCCTGGGGCTTCGCGCGCGCAGCCGACGCGCGCGGCGTCGATATCGTCCAAAACTGCGAGGTCATCGGACTTCGGCGCGAGGGCGCAAGGGTGACGGGTGTCGAGACGACGCGCGGCACTATCGGCGCAAAGAAAGTCGCGCTGGTCGCCGCGGGCCATTCGAGCGTGCTCGCGGATATGGCGGGGTTGCGCCTGCCCGTGCGCTCCATGGCCTTGCAAGCGCTCGTCTCCGAGCCCGTGAAGCCGGTGCTGAACTGCGTCATCAATTCGATGACCGTGCACGTCTATGTCAGCCAGTCCGATAAGGGCGAGCTCGTGATGGGCGCGGGCATGGACAAGTTCCACTCCTACGGCCAGCGCGGCTCGGTCTCGGTGGTCGAGGACCAGGTCGCGGCGCTGCTCGAATTGTTCCCGGTCCTCGGGCGGTTGCGGATGCTGCGCCAATGGGCGGGTATCGTCGATGTCTGCCCCGATGCCAGCCCCATCGTGTGCAAGGCCCCGATCGCGGGGTTGTACGTCAATTGCGGCTGGGGCACGGGAGGGTTCAAGGCCACGCCCGGCTCGGGCTTTGTGTTTGCCCACACTATCGCGCGCGAGGAACCCCATCCGCTCGTCCAGCGCTATTCGCTCGACCGCTTCGCGGGCGGCGATCTGGTGGACGAGCACGCCGCGTCCGGCATCGCGCACTGAGCGATCATGCGTAGGTATTCCATCTGGTCGCTCGCCCGCAACGCCCGCGGCCATCACGAAGGCTGGACCGAGGCCTGGCGCAGTCCCGAGCCAAAGCCGGAATACGACGTCGTAATCATCGGCGGCGGCGGGCACGGCCTGGCGACGGCGTATTACCTGGCCGCCGAGCACGGAATACGCAATGTCGCGGTGGTCGAGCGCGGCTGGCTCGGCGGGGGTAATGTCGCGCGCAACACGGCGATCATCCGCTCGAACTATCTGCACGACGACAGCGCGTTCCTGTACGACAAGTCGTTGCAGTTGTGGCGGGACCTGTCGGGCGAGCTCAACTTCAACACCATGTTCAGCCCGCGCGGCCTGATCAATCTGGCGCACGACAAATCGGGCCTCGTCGAACTCGCGCGCCGCGTCGCCGCCCTGCGCTTGAACGGCATTCGCGTGAGCATGATCGCGCCCGAGGAGATCGCGCGCCGCATCCCGGCGCTCGATTGCTCGACCCGTGCCGCCAATCCGGTATTGGGCGGCTCGTGGCAGGAGAAGGCCGGGATCGCGCGCCACGACGCGGTTGCTTGGGGTTATGCGCGGGCGGCGGATTCGCGCGGCGTCGATATCGTCCAGAATTGCGAGGTCGTGGGCATCCGGCGCGAGGGCGGGCGGATCGCGGGCGTCGATACCGCGCGGGGTTTCATTCGCGCACGCACGGTCGCGATTGTCGCCGCGGGCCATTCCGGCGTCGTCGCCGCCATGGCGGGCATCCGCCTGCCGATCGCCAGCCATACCATGCAGGCCTATGTCAGCGAGCCCTTGAAGCCGTTCGCGCACACGGTCGTCATGTCGCCGGCGCTGGTTTCGCTCAACCAGTCCGACAAGGGCGAAATCGTCATCGGCATGGGTACCGAGGAATACAATTCCTACAGCCAGCAGGGCTCGCTCACGCACATCGAATACGTGACGCAGAAGATGCTGGAGCTGTATCCGAGTTTTTCGCGCATCCGGATGCTGCGCAAATGGGGCGGCATCGTCGATGTCAGCGCCGATGCCAGCCCCGTGATCGGCAAAACGCCGGTCGAGGGACTGTATCTCAATGTCGGTTGGGGAACGGGGGGCTTCAAGGCGATTCCCGGCTCGGGTTGGACCTTCGCCCATACCCTGGCGCGGGGCGAACCCCATCCGCTGGTCGCGCCCTTCGGCCTCGAACGCTTCCACTCCGGCCGCATGATCGGCGAACATGGCGCCAGCGGCTCGCTGGAGCGCTATAAGTAGAATTGGAAAAGGATCGTCCCCGATGCTGCTCATCACCTGCCCCTTCTGCGGCCCCCGCGACGAAAGCGAATTCGCTTGCGGCGGCGAGGCGCATATCGTCCGCCCCGCCGATCCGGCCGCGCTTACGGACGCCCAGTGGGCCGATTATCTGTTCATGCGCAAGAACGTGAAGGGCGTGCATTTCGAGCGCTGGATGCATTCGCACGGCTGCCGGCGCTGGTTCAATGCCGCGCGCGACACGGTGACCCACCAATTCCTGGCCTTCTACAAGATGGGCGAGCAGGCGCCGGATATAGCGCCGGTCTCGTACACCGCCCGCCCCGCGCCTCGGACCGACCCCGCGCTCCCGGCGGACCCCGCGCTCCATACGGATCGGGAGGGCGCGCGATGACGGGCAATTTCCGCCTGCCGTCCGGCGGCCGGATCGACCGCAACCGGCCGCTCGGCTTCACCTTCAACGGCCGCCTCTATCGGGGTTTCGCGGGCGACAGCTTGGCGTCGGCCTTGCTCGCCAACGGCGTCACGCTCGTCGGCCGGAGCTTCAAATATCACCGTCCGCGCGGCATCTTCGCGAGCGGGGCCGAGGAGCCGAACGCACTCGTGCAACTCGAAACCGGCGCCCATACCGTGCCCAATGCGAAAGCGACGCAGGTCGAGCTGTACGAGGGCCTCGTCGCGCGCTCGCAGAATTGCTGGCCGACGGTCGAGCACGATTTCGGCCAGGTTGCCGATTTGTGCGCCAAGATTCTTCCGGCGGGTTTCTACTACAAGACCTTCATGTGGCCGTCTTCGTTCTGGATGAAATACGAGTATTTCATCCGCCGGGCGGCGGGCTTGGGTCGCGCACCCGAGTCGCCGGACCCCGACCGCTACGACAAGATGCACGTCCATTGCGACGTCCTGGTCGCGGGCGGCGGGCCTGCGGGCCTGGCGGCGGCGCTGGCCGCTTCGCGCTCGGGCGCGCGCGTCATCCTCGCCGACGAACAAGGCGAATTCGGCGGCTCGCTTCTGGGCCGGCGCGATGTCATCGACGATCTTCCGGGCGCGGAATGGGCCGCGCGCATGGCGGCGGAAATCGCCGAAAATCCGGAGGTTCGCGTGCTCCGGCGCGCAACCGTGTTCGGTTATTACGACCACAACTTTCTCGGTATCGTCGAGCGCAAGACCGATCATCTGGGGCCCAATGGCGGCCAGGGGATGGTGCGCGAGCGTCTGTGGAAAGTGCGCGCCAAGCAGGTGGTGTTGGCCACCGGCTCCATCGAACGGCCCCTCGTGTTCGCGGACAACGACCGTCCGGGCGTCATGTTGGCCGATGCCGCGCGGAGCTATGCCAATCGCTTCGGCACGCGACCCGGCAGCCGCGCCGTGGTGTTCACCAATAACGACGGCGCCTATGGCGCAGCCATCGATTTGGCCGATGCGGGCATTCCGATCGCCGCCATCGTCGATCTGCGTGCGGACGTGCAGGGCCCCCTGCCCACGAAGGCGCGCGAGCGCGGCATCGAGGTTCTGGCCGGGCACGCCATCGCCGCCACGCTCGGGAGCAAGCGCGTGCAGGCGGTCGAGGTCATGTTGCTCAATCCCGAGGGCGACAAGGTGCACGGCACGCCCCGGCGCATCGAATGCGATTTGGTCGCGGTTTCTGGCGGCTGGAGCCCGACCGTGCATCTGTTCTCGCAATCGGGCGGCAAGCTTCGCTATTGCGATCAGCGGCTGTGCTTCGTGCCCGAACGCTCCAAACAAGTCGAACGCTCGGCGGGCGCGTGCAACGGCTCGTTCGGTTTGGCCGATTGCCTCGACGAGGGCTATGCGGCCGGCGCCGCCGCCGCCGTGGCCGTGGGTTTCGAGGCGCCGCCCCGCGCCTTCTCGGCCGATCAGCCCGGCGAGACCGCGCCGCGCGCGCTCTGGGTGGTGCCCGGCAAGGCCCCCGTCGGTCACTCCAAGGCCAAGCACTTCGTCGATCTGGCCAATGACGTGACCGCCGCGGATGTGCGCCTCGCCGCGCGCGAGGGCTATCGCTCGGTCGAACACACCAAGCGCTACACGACGCTCGGCATGGGGCCCGATCAAGGCAAGACCAGCAATGTCGCCGGCTTGGCGATCCTCGCCGAGAGCCTGGGCAAGCCCATCCCAGAGGTCGGCACCACGACGTTCCGTCCGCCCTACACGCCGGTGACTTACGGCGCCCTGGCCGGCAGCGATGTCGGCGATTTGTCCGATGTCGATCGCACCACGCCCATCCACGATTGGCACGTCATGGCGGCGGCCGAGTTCGAGCCGGTCGGCCAATGGCTGCGCGCGCGCCACTACCCCAAGGCGGGCGAGGACATGGAAGCCGCCGTCCAGCGCGAGTGCAAGGCGGTGCGCCAGTCGCTCGGCATCATGGACGCGTCCACCTTGGGCAAGATCGAGCTGCGCGGTCCAGACGCCGTGAAGCTCCTGAACATGGTTTACACGAACGCCTGGGACAATCTGGCGGTCGGGCGCTCGCGCTACGGGCTCATGCTCGGCGAGGACGGGATGGTCTTCGACGACGGCGTGACCACGCGCCTCGGCGAGAATCACTATTACATGACCACGACGACCGGCGGCGCCGCGCAGGTGTTCGGCTGGATCGAGGAATGGTTGCAATGCGAATGGCTCGATTGGCGCGTCTGGGCGACGTCGGTGACCGAGCAATGGGCGACCATCGCGCTCGCGGGGCCGCGCGCGCGCGATCTCATGCACGAGTTGTGCAAGGACATCGATCTGTCGCCCGCTGCCTTCCCGCACATGGCCATGCGCAGCGGGCGCGTGGCGGGCCTGCCCGCGCGCGTGTTCCGCGTGAGCTTCTCGGGCGAACTCGGCTTTGAGGTTTCGGTGCCCTCGTCCTCGGGCCTTGCGCTGTGGATCGCGTGCATGATGGCAGGCGCCAAGTACGGCATCGCGCCCTACGGCACCGAAGCCTTGCACGTGCTGCGCGCGGAAAAAGGCTTCATCATCGTGGGCCAGGAGGCCGACGGCACGGCCACGCCCATCGATCTCGGCATGGACTGGATCGTCGGCAAAAAGAAGCCCGATTTCCTCGGCAAGCGTTCGCTCGCGCGTTCGGACATGGTGCGCCGCGACCGCAAGCAGCTCGTCGGCCTGCTGACCAAGGACCCCAATATCGTCCTGCCCGAGGGCGCGCAGATCGTCGATCGGATCCTGCCGAAGCCGCCGATGAAGATGGTTGGTCACGTCACGTCGAGTTACTGGAGCGGCGCACTCGGGCGCTCGATCGCTCTCGCTCTCGTCTCGGGTGGGCACAAGCGTCACGGCCAGACCGTGCAACTGCCGCTTGAGGACCGCGTGGTCGAGGCGGTAATCGGTTCGCCCGTGTTCTACGATCCGGAAGGGAAACGCCTCCATGCCTGAAGGCTATTTGCGCCAAAGCCCGCTGGCGTCGCTCGGACTTGCGGCGCGCGCGGCGACCGCCGCCGATGCGGCGGGCGTTACGATGGGCGAACGCGAGCGCGTGATGCTGGTCAATCTGCGCGGCGACGGCGTCGATCGCGGATTCCTCGACCGCGTCCGCCAGGCGCTCGAGGTGGATTTGCCCGCCGAGCCGAACACCGCAGCCGAGGGCACGCGCCATCGCGTGCTTTGGCTCGGTCCCAATGAATGGCTGGTGGTCGCGGGCGAGGGTGAGCAATTGGCCGCGGCGCTCGATGCCGCGCTTGCGGGTCTGCACGTATCGGTCACCGATATTTCCGACGCGCGCGCGGTCATCGCCCTGTCGGGCGCCCAAGCGCGCGACGTCCTCGCCAAGGGTTGTCCGCTCGACCTCCATCCGCGTTCTTTCGGCCCCATGCGCTGCGCCCAAAGCCGCCTGGCCAAGGTCGCGGTCTTGATCGATCAGCGCGACGATGCGCCGAGTTACGATCTCTACGTGCTGCGCAGCCAGGCGCGCTATCTCTGGCGCTGGCTCGATGACGCCGCGCGCGAGTACGCCGTGCGCATCATCCGGCCCTGACGGGGCGCGGGCCATGGGCCAATACGACGCCTTGCTGAAGCCCCTGCGGATCAAGGGCCTCACGATCCGCAACCGGGTGCTCTCGACCGGCCACGCGCCGGGTTACGCCGCGGGCGGGCGGGTGACCGAACGCTATGTGCGCTATCAGGAAGAAAAGGCCAAGGGCGGCGTCGGCCTCACCCAATTCGGCGGCGCGACCGCAACCTCGATCGAAAACTCCATCGATTACGGCCAGCTCAACGGCGCGACCGACGACATCATTCCCGATTACCGGCGCATGGCCGAGGCCATCCATCGCCACGGCGCCGCGTGCATGGTGCAGATCCGCCATGGCGGACGGCGCGAGCGCTGGGACATCGCCAATTGGCTTCCCGCCTTCGCGCCCTCGCCGATGCGCGAGCCCGTGCACCGATCCTTCCCCGTCGCCATGGACGGCCGCGATATCGCCCGCGTGCGCGCCGATTACGCCCGCGCCGCGTGGCGCGCGAAGGAAGGCGGGCTCGACGGGGTGGAAGTGAGCTGCGCCAATCAAACCCTCATCGATCAATTCTGGTCGCCCGATGTCAATCGCCGCGCCGACGAATACGGCGGCAGCCTCGAGAACCGCATGCGCTTCGGCTTGGAGGTGCTCGGGGAGGTTCGCGCGCTCGTCGGCCCTGATTTCGTCGTCGGCATCCGCATGTCGGGCGACGAGATGATAAAATCCGGTCTTGGTCACGAGGACTGTATCGAGGTCGCCCGCGCCTATGCGCGTTCGGGCCTGATCGATTTCGTCAACGTCATGGCGGCGCAAGGCCGCGACTATCGCTCGAACGCCTTGTCCTATATCGGCATGGACGCGGCTCTTGCGCCCTATCTTCATCTGGCCAGCGCGATCAAGGCGGAAATCGACCTGCCCGTGTTCCATGCCACGCGGCTTGCCGACGTCGCCACCGCCGCGCGCGCGGTCGCGGACGGCCATATCGATATGGCGGGCATGACGCGCGCCCTCATCGCCGATCCCCATCTCGTGAATAAATTGCGCGAGGACCGGGTGGACGACATCCGCCAATGCGTGGGCGCGGTTTATTGCATCGACCGGGTGCTGCAGGCCAAGGACGCGCTGTGCATCCAGAACGCCGCCACCGGGCGCGAACGCACACTGCCGCACGCGGTGGCGAAGGCCGAGGGCAGGGTGCGCATCGTCGTCATCGGCGCGGGGCCCGCCGGGCTCGAGGCCGCGCGCGTCTCGGCCCTGCGCGGCCATGATGTCGTTCTGTTCGAGCGCGAGGAGCGCACGGGCGGTCAGGTGAACATCGCGGCGCGTGCGGGCTGGCGCGAATCGCTCTCGGGCATCCCGCGCTGGCTCGACGGTCAGGTGCGCAAACTCGGCGTCGATTTGCGCTTGGGCAAGGAAGCGCAAGTGACGGACGTGCTCGGCGAGAACCCCGATATCGTCGTGATCGCCGCGGGCGGACGGCCCAATCCCGGTTTCTTCAAGGGCGCGGAATTGGCGACAACGACCTGGGATATCCTTACCGGGCGCGTGGCGCCGGGCGAACGCGTGCTGGTGTACGACGACAACGGCGCCGAACCCGCGCCCTCGGCCGCGGATTACATGGCCGAACGCGGCAGCAAGGTCGAGGTCGCGACTCCCGACCGCCAGCTCATGGCCGAGCTCGGCATGGTCAATTTCCCGCCCTTCCTGCGCCGGCTCTATGCCAAGGGCGTGGTCATTTCGCCCGATCTTGGCCTTATTGAATTGCGGCGCGAGGGCAATGGCCTGGTCGCGGTGCTGCGCAACGAATTCACCTTCGAGGAGGAGGAGCGCGAAGTCGATCAAGTGGTGGCCGAGCACGGCACGCTGGCGAACGAGGCGTTGTTCGACGCGCTGAAACCCCACGCGGTCAATTTCGGCGAGCTCGACATGCGCGCCCTTGTCGCGGGCCGCGCGCAGGCCATCGCGGCCAACCCGTCCGGCCGGTTCCGGCTGTTCCGTGTGGGCGATGCCTGGACCTCGCGCAATATCCATGCGGCGATCCACGATTCGTTGCGCCTGTGCAAGGATTTTTGAGGCACGGGGATTTCCGGGATTTGGGCGCGTTGTCGCGGCGCGCGCCCTGTGAGAACGTAGCCCTTCCGGGGAGGGCGCCATGGGTCAATACGACGCGCTACTGAAGCCGCTCACGATCAACACGATCACGTTCCGCAACCGGGTGTTCAGCTCGAGCCATTGCCCCGGCTACAACAAGGGCGGCCATATCACCGAGCGCTATATCCGCTACCAGGCCGAGAAGGCCAAGGGCGGGCTCGGACTCGCGCAATGCGGCGGGGCGACCGGGGTCTCGGCCGAGAACTCGTACCATTACGGCCAGATCAACGCCTCCGAGGACTGGATCATCCCGGAGATGAAGCGCCTGACCGCCGCCATCCACGACCAGGGGGCGGCTTGCACCATCCAATTGACCCATGGCGGACGGCGCGAGCGCTGGGATTCGGAAAACTGGTTTCCGGCCTTCTCGCCCTCGTGTCGGCGCGAACCCATCCACCGCGCGTTCCCCGCGGTCATGGAATTGCACGATATCCGGCGCGTGCAGCGCGATTACGCCCAGGCCGTGCGGCGCGCGCGCGAGGGCGGCATGGACGGCGTCGAGATGTCGTTCCAGTCGGCGACATTGGTCGAGCAGTTCTGGTCGCCCGCGATGAATTTCCGCGAGGACGAATACGGCGGCAGCCTCGAGAACCGCGTGCGCTTCGGCCTCGAGGCGCTCGAGGAGGTGCGGCGCGAGGTCGGGCGCGACTATCTGCTCGGCATCCGCATGCCGGGCGACGAGATGCTCAAGGACGGCCTGAGCCAGGCCGATTGCATCGCCATCGCCAAGATCTACGCGGGCTCGGGCCTGATCGATTTTATCAGCGTCGTCGCCGCGCAAGGCTCGGACGCGGTGTCGAGCGCGCTCATCTGGCCGTCGAACTGGGTGCCGCCCGCGGGCTGGCTGCCGCTCGCCTCGGCGGTCAAGGCCGAGGTCGATATTCCGGTGCTCCATGCCGCGCGCATCGCCGATTTGCCGACCGCGAACCGCGCCATCGCGGAAGGCCATATCGACATGGTCGGCATGACTCGCGCCTTCATCGCCGATCCGCATTTGCTCAAGAAGGCGCTCGAGGGCCGCGAGGCCGATATCCGGCAATGCGTCGGCGCATCCTATTGCGTCGATCGCATCATCTCCGGCCACGACACGTTCTGTGTGCAAAACGGCGCGACGGGCCGCGAAAACACGATTCCCCATGTCGTGCCCAAGGCCGAGACGCGCCGCCGCGCGGTCGTGATCGGCGCGGGGCCTGGCGGTCTCGAGGCCGCGCGCGTCCTTGCCGAGCGCGGTCACGCGGTCACGCTGTTCGAACGCGAAACCGCCACGGGCGGGCAGATCAATATTCTCTCGAAGGCCGGTTGGCGCGGCGCGATGCAGGGCATCCAGCGCTGGCTCGATCAGCAGGTGAACAAGCTCGGCGTCGAGGTTCGCCTCGGCATGGAAGCGACGGCCGAGGACGTGCGCGCGTTCGGCCCCGATATCGTCGTCGTCGCCACCGGCGGCAAACCCAATCCCGGCTGGTTCAAGGGCCGGGAATTGGCGACGAGCACCTGGGACATCCTTGCGGGTCGGGTGCAACCGGCCGAGACGGTTCTGCTGTACGACGAAAACGGCGCGCATCAGGGGCCGTCCTGCGCCGAATATCTCGCCAAGCGCGGGGTGAAGGTCGAAATGGTCACGCCCGACCGCGCGCCGCTCCTGGAATTGGGCGAGACGACCTACGGCGCTTTCATGAAGGAAATGTATCAGGCCGGAGTCGTCGTCACCGCCGATCAACGCCTGGTTCACGTCTATCGCGAGGGCAACAAGCTCGTGGCCGTTCTCGCCAACACATACACCCAACAGGAAGAGGAGCGCGTCGTGGACCAGGTCGTCGGCGAATGCGGCACGCTGCCCGACGACGCGCTCTACTTCGCGCTGAAGCCCTTTGCGATCAATGGCGGCGAGCTCGATTTGCGCGCGGCCGCGGCGGCGCGGCCCCAGGCGCTCGAAAGCAACGCGTCGGGCGCGTTCCAGATGTTCCGCGTGGGCGATGCCTGGGCCAGCCGTAACATCCACGCCGCGATCTTCGATTCGCTGCGCATCTGCAAGGTTTTGTGATGGGCGGCTCGACACCCTCCTCGACGCGAACATGATCGCCCTTCTGCTGTCGATCGCGCTCGCGACGGGCGCCGTGCTGGCGTGCTGGCGCGCGCGCCGCTGGTCCGTCGGCCGGTCTGCCCCCGTGGCCGTGCTGCGCGGCGCGCTGCGCCTGCCGCGGGGCTATTTTCACGACGTGCACGATGTCGTCTCGCGCGACCGCTATGCCGCGCGCATGCATGTGCTCGCGGCGGGCGGGTTCGTCGGCGCGGTCTTGCTCGTGTTCGCGGTGCATCTGTTCGGCGCCGCCTGGCCCCCGCTTGTTTGGCTGTTGATGGTCTTCCTGTTCGCCATGGCGCTGGGGGCCTTGTACGTACTCGCGCGCCGCTGGCCCAAAGCCGAGGCGCGCCTGTCGAAGGGGTCGTTCCAGCGCCTGCCGTGGAGCCTGCTCGCCTTCGCGCTGTTCTTTTTCTGGGCAAGCCTGCCCCAAGCGGGCGCGCCGCCCATCGATTGGGGCGCCCCGCTCGCCTGGGCCATGTTCGCGCTCGGCGTTTGGGGTGCGGCGGAGATGATCGCGTTTTTCCCCGTGGGTCCGATGAAGCACGCATTCGCGGGCGCGCTGCATCTGGTTTGCCATCCGCGTTCGGGCCGGTTCGGCGCGGCGCGGCCGGATTCGGCCTTGCGCGCGCTTGATCTCTCGGCCCCGCGTCTCGGCGCCGAGACGCCGGCGGATTTCTCTTGGAATCAATTGCTCGGCTTCGACGCCTGCGTGCAGTGCGGGCGGTGCGAGGCCGTGTGCCCGGCTTTCGCCGCCGAATTGCCGCTCAATCCAAAGAAGCTTATCCAGGATCTTGCGCGCGCGATGGACGGCACGGGCACGGATGCACGGTACGCCGGCAGTCCGCATCCGGGACGCGAGATCGGCCGCGCGCGGGGCGGGCCGCGCGCCGTCTTGATCGGCGTCGATGCGATGATCCATCCCGATACGCTATGGGCGTGCACCACCTGCCGGGCCTGTGTGTACGAATGTCCGATGCTGATCGAACACGTCGATGCCGTCGTCCATCTTCGCCGCTTTCAGGCGCTCGAACGCGGTGCCGTTCCTGGCAAGGCGCCGCATGTCCTCGCCGAATTGCGCGAGACGGACAATCCAGGCGGCCACGCGCTGTCGTCGCGCCTCGATTGGGCGGCGGATCTGTCCCTGCCCATCCTCGCCGAGGGCGGGGAATGCGATGTTCTGCTCTGGCTCGGCGAGGGGGCGTTCGATTTGCGCAATCAGCGGACCTTGCGGGCGCTGGTGCGCCTGATGCGCCGGGCCGGCATCGATTTCGCGGTCTTGGGCGAGGCGGAGCTCGATTCGGGCGATCTCGCGCGCCGCCTGGGAGACGAGGCGATTTTTCAGTCTCTGGCGCAACGCAACGTGGCGATTCTCGACCGCCGCGCATTTTCGCGGATCGTCACGGCCGATCCCCATGTCTTCCATTCCTTGCGCAACGAATATCCGGCGTTCGGCGGCGAATACACGGTGCTGCACCACACCACCTTTCTCGCCGAGTTGCTGGAAGCGGGCAAGCTCGCGCCGCGCGCCAAGCCCGAGGGCAAGATCGCCTACCACGATCCCTGCTATCTCGCGCGCTATAACGGCGAGATCGCGGCGCCGCGCGCGGTGCTCGACGCCATCGGCGCCGAGCGGGTGGAGATGGATCGCTCGGGCATGCGCGCCATGTGCTGCGGGGGCGGGGGCGGAGCGCCCGTGACCGATGTCGCGGGCAAGCGGCGCATACCCGATCTGCGCATGGATCAGGCGCGGGCGACGGGCGCGAGTGTGCTCGCGGTCGCTTGTCCCAATTGCGCGAACATGCTCGAAGGCGTGACCGGCGCGCGGCCGGATGTAACCGATATCGCCGAGCTATTGGACCGGGCGACGGAGGGGCCGTGACCGACCGCATTCGCCGCGATCCCCATGCCGAACGCGCGGCGCGCCGCCAACGCGCGACGGTTGCGCCCGCCGCCAGCGCGGAAAGTCCCGCGCGCGCCGAAAGCACGGAAAATCCGGCGTCCGCGCCCGTCGAGACGAGCGATGGTCGGGTTCGCCGCGATCCCCATGCCGAACGCGCGGCGCGCCGCCAGGGCGTTCCCGCCGTCCATCCCGCCGCCCATCCCGCCGCCTCGCCGGCCATGAATCCGGCCAGGAACGCGGCCAGAAATGTGGTGCCGGCCAAATCCGAGCCCTCATTGCCGCTCAAGATCATCGCGGCGCCGGCCTTTCTCGTGCTTGTGGTGCCCGATCTCGACGACGCACGCTTATCGAGCCACGACCGCGACGCGTTGGGCGCTGCGCGTATTCTTGCCGATTCGGGCGGAGGAGCCGTGCTTGCCGTGTCGTTTTCCGGACCCGATGGCGCGCGCGACGATCTGGGCGAGGGCGGGGCGGA
The DNA here is from genome assembly GCA_945860095.1 of Rhizobium sp. Q54. GTDB lineage: Bacteria > Pseudomonadota > Alphaproteobacteria > CADEGL01 > CADEGL01 > CAMAPP01. The sequence continues at coordinate 27,828 of CAMAPP010000026.1, forward strand.
CCGGGTCGCGCGCTTTGCCTCCTCGCCGTTCGCGGGTTACGCGCCCGAGCGGCGCGCGGCGGCGATCCTGGCCCTCGCGGCGCGGCTTTCCCCGCGCCATATCGTGTTTCCGGATTCTTCCGTGGGCGGCGGCGATGTCGGGCGGCGCGTCGCGGCGCGCCTTGGCGTTCGCGCGGCCGGAAATGTCCAGCGCCTGGGTGCGGACGAAATCGTCCGGCGCGCGGCGGGCGGGCGCGGCGATATCGCGCTCAACCCGGCGCGCGTGCTGCTGATCGCGCCCGAGTCCGCCGACCCGGTGGTCGAGACGCGGCATGAAGGCCGCATCGTCGAGGCGGACAGCTT
>CAMAPP010000027.1 GCA_945860095.1 Rhizobium sp. Q54
CTTCGGCCTCGGCTTGGCGGTCGCACTGCTCTGCGGTCCGCTTTCCGGTTCGGGCGTCGGACTCGATCTCGGCGGCTGGCAACACGACGGCGAAACCCAATCGCAAGGCCATTTCGTCCACGCCTGGGATCCCGCCGCCTTCGGCGATCCGGCCGCCTTCGTCGCGGGCTGCGAGCGCTATTTCGCGCAAATCAAGGCCTCGAGGAAGGCGCCGGGCACGACCGAGATCCGCATACCGGGCGAGCGCGCCGCCGCGACGCGCCGCCTACAGCGCCAGAACGGCATCGAGGTGCTGGCCGCGACCTGGACCAAACTTGGCGGCTACGCGCGCGAGCTTGGCCTCGCCATGCCGAAGACGGCCTAAATGAACGCGCTGGCGATCGACCGCGTCCGCGTGTACGCCGTGGGCCCGCCCGTCGAGCGCTATCGCTGGGCGCACGACATGAAGCCGCAATTCGTGACGCTCACCCTGTTGCGCGTTACGACGAAAGGCGGATTGGAGGGCATCGGCGCTGAAATGACCTATGGCGGCCTTGGCTTCGACGCGACGCTCGCCGAAACCTTGCGCCTGTTGGCTCCCGCCCTACTGGGCCGCAACGCCCTCGACCGCGCGCGCCTTCGGGCGCACGTTCTGCACGAGGGCGGCGGCGCATCGAGCCAGGCGCTCGGCATGATGGACATCGCACTTTGGGACATCGCCGGACGGCATGCCGGGCTGCCTATCTGGAAAATGCTCGGCGGCGCGCAGAATTCCATTCCCGCTTACGCCAGCACCAATACCCTCGATCACCCGCAAGCGTACATCGATCACGTGGCGGAAATCCTCGAACTCGGCTACACCGCCATCAAGTTCCATTGCTTTTGCGATTACGCGCAGGATTCGCGCCTAGTGGAGGCGGTGCACAAGGCGCATGGCTCCAAGGGTCTGCGCCTGATGCTCGATGTCGAGCAGCGCTATAGCCGCGAGGAGGCGTTGCGCATGGCGCACCGGCTCGAGGAACTGGACTACGCGTGGTTCGAGGCGCCGCTACCTGATGTCGATTTGGCGGGATACGCCGAGCTTCGCCGCCGCACCTCGCTGCCGATCCTGCCGGCGGGCAACAGCATTTTGGCCTTGCCGCTTCTCGCGCATGCCCTGGAAATGGGGTGCTGGAGCGCGCTGCGGGTCGCGGCAGCCCGGGTGGGCGGAATCGGGGAAGCCGTGAAGGCCGTCGCCCTGGCCGAGGCCCACAACCTGCCGGCCGAGCTCCAGAGCTGGGGCTACACGCCCGTGCAAGCCGCCAATCTTCACCTCATGCTCGGCCTCGGCAGAACGGCCTATTTCGAGCAGCCCTATCCCTATTCCGCGCTCGAATACGGCGCCAAGACCGTCATCCGCCCCGATTCCAAAGGCTTGGTGCGTGCGCCCGACGGCAACGGCCTCGGCATCGAGATGGATTGGGACGCGCTCGCGCGCGCCGCCATCGCCAGCTTCGATTTCAGCCTCTAAATCTCGGCGGCCAAATCTCAGCGTCTTAACCAAGGGCTCAAACATGGACCGCAAGGCCGCGGGCGCACCCCGCCTCACGCGCGCCGACGTGGAGATCGTCGAAAAATCCACTCCGTTCCAAGGCTATTTCCGCATCGACCGCTATCGCCTGCGGCACAAATTGTTCGCCGGCGGTTGGAGCGAGGTTTTTTCGCGCGAGGTCTTCGAACGCGGTCACGCGGTCGCCGTGCTGCCTTACGATCCGGTGCGCGACGAGGTGGTGCTGATCGAGCAGTTCCGCGCCGGGGCCTATGCCGCCGGGCGCGGCCCTTGGCTCGTCGAATTGGTCGCGGGCATCATCGGCCCCGGCGAGGAACCCGAAGCGGTCGCACGGCGCGAGACGAAGGAGGAAGCGGGGCTCGAGGTGCGCGCCCTTGAACCGGTCGCCGATTATCTCGCCAGCCCGGGCGGCATGAGCCATTGGGTGAAGGTCTATATCGGCCAAGTGAATACCGCGGGCGTGGGCGGCATCCACGGCCTGGCGGACGAGCACGAGGATATCCGGGTCGAGGCCTTGCCTCTGCTTGATGGCTTCGATCTCATCGCCAAGGGACGGATTTGCGACGCGGCCACGATCATCCCCCTGCAATGGCTGTTGTTGAATCGCGACGATGTTCGCCGGCGCTGGGGGGCTGCTTGATCGGCCGCCGCGCGCGAACTAGCTTCGCGACCATAAACCCAGGATCGTCCAAGGAACGTCATGGACACGCGCAGCGATTTTCCCGACGCCATCGGTAACACCCCGCTCATCCGCTTGCGGCGCGCCTCCGAGGCCACGGGCTGCGAGATTTTCGGCAAGGCCGAGTTCATGAATCCCGGCCAATCGGTCAAGGACCGCGCGGCCCTGTTCATCGTCAAGGACGCCGAGGAACGCGGCGTGCTTCGCCCCGGCGGCACGATCGTCGAAGGCACCGCCGGCAACACGGGCATCGGCCTAGCCCTCGTCGCGAACGCGCGGGGCTACCGCACCGTCATCGTCATCCCCGACACCCAATCCCAGGAAAAAAAGGCCGCGCTGCGCCTGTTCGGCGCCGAATTGGTCGAAGTTCCGGCCGTGCCCTACAAGAATCCGAACAACTACGTCCATATTTCCGAACGCATCGCGCGGCACCTCGCCAAAAGCGAAAAAAACGGCGCGATCTGGGCGCAACAATTCGACAATCTGGCCAACCGGCGCGCCCATTTCGAAACCACGGGCCCCGAAATTTGGCGCCAAACCTCGGGCAAAATCGACGGATTCATATGCGCCGTCGGCACGGGCGGCACGCTTGCCGGAATCGGCATGTTCCTCAAATCGAAAAACCAGGCCATTCGCATCGGCCTCGCCGACCCCATGGGCGCGGCGCTTTACAGCTATTACACGACGGGCGCGCTCAAGGCCGAAGGCTCGTCCATCGCCGAGGGCATCGGTCAGGGCCGTATCACCAAGAATCTCGAGGACGCCCCGATAGACATGGCCTTTCAAATCCCGGACGAAGAAGCCCTGCCCATCGTGTTCGACCTGATGGAACACGAGGGGCTCTGCTTGGGCGCGTCCAGCGGCATCAATGTCGCCGGCGCGATCCGCCTCGCCAAGTCGTTGGGGCCGGGCCATGTGATCGTCACGGTGCTGTGCGATTACGGCACGCGCTATCAAAGCAAGTTGTTCAATCCGGCCTTTCTGCGCGAGAAGAACCTCCCGTTGCCGCGCTGGCTCGCCGATGCTCGCGCGCCCATCGCCATTCCCTTCGAGGCCGCCTGAAGGAGGCAATCCATGGCGAAAACCGACGCCTTGGTATCGACGGACTTTCTGGCGGCCGAGCTTGGCGCCGCGGATTTGCGAATCCTCGACGCCTCCTGGTACCTGCCGCAGCACAAGCGCGACCCCAAGGCCGAATATCTGGAACGCCATATTCCCGGCGCGGTGTATTTCGACATCGACGCAATCTCGGACGCGTCCATCCCCCTGCCCCATACCTTCCCCTCGCCCGAGCAATTTTCGGCGCAAGTCGGCGCGCTCGGCATCGGCGATGGCGACCGCGTCGTCTGCTATGACGGCATGGGTCTGTTCAGCGCGGCCCGCGCCTGGTGGATGCTCCGCGCCATGGGTCACGCCCAAGTCGCGGTGCTCGACGGCGGCCTGCCGAAATGGCTTGGCGAGGGCCGGGCGACGCAAGGCGGCAAGGCCGATCCCGAGCCGCGCCGGTTCACGGCACGCCCCGACCGCTCGCTTATCCGCCATCTCGATCAGATGCGGTCGAACCTGACGACCAAGGCCGAACAGGTGCTCGATGCCCGCGCGCGCGGCCGATTCGCCGGCGCCGAGCCCGAGCCGCGCCCCGGAGTGCGCGGGGGACACATCCCCGGCGCGCGCAACCTACCTTATAACGAGTTGATCGATCCCACGACCGGCACGCTGTTTGCGCAAGCGCAATTGCGCCAGCGTTTCGAGGCAGCCGGCATCGATCTTGCGAAACCCATCGTCACGAGCTGCGGCTCCGGTGTCACGGCCTCTGCCCTGGCGCTCGGCCTCTACCTCGCCGGCCGGCCGGACGTCGCCGTCTATGACGGTTCGTGGAGCGAATGGGGCGCGCGCGCCGATACTCCCGTCGAAACGTGACCATCCGCGACTTCACCGGAGTCACCGTGATCGGCGGCGAGCGCGCCGTCCGCGACGACGCGCCCTTGCCCGCGGGCAAGCTGTGCATGACCATCACCTATCTCGAAATGTCGGAAGCACCGGGCCCCGCTCCGCCCGCGCCCCGCGGGCGCAAGATCGCGCTGATGCGTGCCGACCCCATGACCGTGTCGTTCTATCGCTATCTCTACAACACGGTCGGCGAGCCTTATCTGTGGTATGAACGCCGCGCCATGGCGGATGAACAATTGGACGCCATCATCGGCGACGAAAACGTCGAAATTTACGTCCTCTACGTCGGCGGCGTGCCGGCGGGCTACGCCGAACTCGACCGCCGCAAGTCGCCCGATATCGAACTCGCCTATTTCGGCCTCGTGGCCGATTTCCTGGGGCAAGGCCTGGGGCGTTATCTTCTGGGTTGGGCGGCCGAGGCCGCGTGGCGCCACCAGCCGCGCCGCCTGTTGGTAAACACCAATAATTTCGACCACCCCCGCGCCTTGCCGAACTACCAGAAAATCGGCTTCGTGCCGGTGCGCCAGGATGTTCTGGTGTTCGACGATCCGCGCCTGAACGGCCTCATTCCATCCCACATCGTGGTTCGCGGCTGACCTCGCCGCTCGTCCAGGAGTCGCACCATGACGCTGTTCGAACGCTCCGAATACCTCGAACGAGTCGCCCGCGCGAAAAAGAGCATGGCCGCGCGCGGCCTCGACGTGCTGCTTGTGGCCAGTCCGGCGAACCAGTTCTATCTCACGGGCTATGACGGCTGGTCCTTCTACACCCCGCAGATGGTCGTGGTCGCCCACGACATCGAAGAGCCCCTCATTTTCGTGCGCAAGATGGATGCGGTCGGCGCCAAGTTCACCGCCTTCGTCAAGGATGAGAACGTCGTTCCCTATCCCGATGGCTATGTCGCCTCCGCCGAGCGTCACCCGATCGAGCTTCTGGTTCAGCTCGTCAAGGACCGCAAATGGGACAAGTCGCGCATCGGCGTCGAGAAGGACGAGTATTATTACACCGCGCGCTGGCACGAGATCTTGACCCACGGTCTGCCCAACGCTCGCTTCGAGGATGCGTTCCTATTGGTCAATTGGGCGCGTATGAGGAAATCGGCGCGCGAAATCGAATTCATGATGCAGGCCGGACGCATCGCGGGCGCCGCTATGCAGGCCGCGATCGACAAGGCCGAGGCCGGAGTCCGGCAATGCGACGTGATGGCCGAGCTGTACAAGGTCACGACCGGCGGCACGCCCGAGCACGGCGGCACATTTCCTTGCAAGCCGCCGAACGCCATGGTGGGCGAGTTATGCTCGGCGCCGCATCTGTCGTGGACGGACGCTCCGCTCGAGCGCGGGGAAATTTTTTACATCGAAATGGGCGGCATCCGGCATCGCTATCACTCGCCGCTATCGCGCTGCGTGCATATCGGCGCGGCGCCCGCGAAATTGACCGAGACCACGCGCGTCATCGCCGAAGGCCTGAACGCGGTGCTTGAAACCGCGAAGCCCGGCGCGCGCTGCGAGGAACTCGAGGCCGCCTGGAAGCGGACCATCGCCAGGTACGGCTTCGAGAAGGATTCCCGCATCGGCTATCCGGTCGGCATCGGCTATCCCCCGACCTGGGGCGAACTGACCTGTTCGTTCCGCGCCGGCGACAAGACCGTTCTCGAGGAAGGTATGACCTTCCATTGCATCCCCGCCCTCTGGCTGGACAAGTACGGCCTCGTCGTCAGCGAGTCTTTCGTCGTCACCGCGAACGGCGCCAAGACCTTCGCCGACTTTCCCCGGATGCTGTTCGAAAAAATCTAAACGATTGCGGCGCGGATGAACTTGGCCGATCTTTTCGACAGCTTTAGACTCGGCGCGTGCAACATGGTCGGTTGCGTCCGCCGCGCGGAAACCCCGGCGCAGTTCGAAAAACCCTAACCCCGCGCGCTCCGGGTCTTGACGAGCGAGAACGCAACCCCGCCGGCCAAGAGACCGATGGTCATGCCGAGCGATATTTCGGTGGGAATTTTTCCGAGGATATCCGCGAAGAAGATCTTTCCCCCAACGAACACGAGAATGAGCCCAAGCGCCTTCTCGAGATAACGGAAACGGTGAATGGCCGCGGCGAGCGCGAAATACAATGCACGCAGCCCCAGAACCGCAAAAATATTGCTCGTATAAACGATGAACGGATCGGTCGTGACGGCGAAAATTGCCGGCACGCTATCGACCGCGAACACCAGATCCGCGCCTTCGATCAGCATGAGGCACAGAAACAAAGGCGTCGCATAACGCACGGTCTTGCCCGGGCGAGCGGGATCGGGCTTGCGCACGAAGAAACTCTGACCCTCGAGCGTCTCGGTCACGCGCAAATGCCCGCGCAAATATTTCAACAGCGGATTGTTCGCTAGATCGGGCTTGTGATCCCCGCGCACCAGCATCTTGATGCCCGTGAACACGAGAAATGCCCCGAAGACGTAAAGGATCCAGGAAAATTCCTGCACCAATGTGGCGCCGACGCCGATGAGCACGGCGCGGAATACAATGACGCCCAGAATGCCCCAGAACAACACCCGGTGCTGATATTCCCTCGGAATGGCGAAAAAGCCAAAAATCAGCGCCATCACGAAGATGTTGTCGACCGACAAACTCCATTCGATGAGATAGCCGGTGATGTATTCAAGGCCCGCCTCGCGGCCCAGCTCGACCCACACCCAGCCGCCGAAAGCCAAGGCAATGGCCATGTATCCGGCCGACAGGACGACGCTCTCGCGAATTCCGATTTCGCGGCTCGAACGATGGAGCAGGCCAAGATCAAGGATTAGAAGAGTCGCCACGATGACGAGGAAGACCAGCCAGAGCCAGGCTTCCTTGCCGAGAAAAGTTCCAAAAAGAAAGGGTTCGAGGAAATCCATGGAGCGCCCTCCGATGCGGCACAACGGCAATCGAGCGGCACCGACATCGCGGCGCGTTCGCACCGCCAGAGGGGCCCGGCGCCTATCGCTAAATGGTGCGCGCGCTTGGCGCCGTCAAGCCTGGCCCGGGGTTATTTCGCGCCGGTCCTAGTGATGCAAGATCTGCGACAGGAACAGCTTCGTCCGTTCGGACTTCGGCCGGCTGAAGAATTCCTCGGGCGGGCTCCGTTCGACGATTTCGCCCTTGTCCATGAAGATGACCTGGTTCGCCACCGTGCGCGCGAAACCCATCTCGTGGGTCACGCACAGCATCGTCATGCCCGAGCCCGCGAGCTCGACCATGACGTCGAGCACTTCCTTGATCATCTCGGGATCGAGAGCGGAGGTCGGTTCGTCGAACAACATGATCTTCGGGTTCATGCACAAGGCGCGGGCGATCGCCACGCGCTGCTGCTGGCCGCCCGACAATTGGCCCGGATATTTGGCCGCCTGCTCGGGAATCTGGACTCGATTGAGATAGGCCATGGCCAGTTCCTCGGCCTCCTGCTTTGGCAGTTTTTTCACCCAGATGGGCGCGAGCGTGAGGTTTTCCAGGACCGTGAGGTGCGGGAACAGATTGAACGACTGGAACACCATGCCGACCTCGCGCCGGATGGCCTCGATCTGCTTCACGTCGTTCGTCAACTCGATGCCGTCGACGACGATTTTCCCCTGCTGGTGCTCCTCCAGCCGGTTGATGCAGCGGATGAGCGTGGACTTTCCCGAACCCGACGGTCCACAGATGACGATCCGTTCGCCCTTGGCAACCTCGAGATCTATGTCCTTGAGGACATGGAACTGGCCGTACCATTTGTTGACGGCGGCAAGTTGGATGATGGGCGGCTCGGCCATGGATATTCCCTCTCCTAGCGCCTGGATCCGGAACGAAGCTGGATTTCGAGGTGCTGGCTGTAGCGGGACATGAAGAAGCAGAACACGAAGTAAATCAGGGCGATGAAGATGTAGCCCTCGACGAAGAACGCGCGCCAGTTGGGGTCCGCGATCGCCTGCCTGGTCGCCAAAAGCAAGTCCGTCAGGCTGACGATCGCGACGAGCGAGGTATCCTTGAACATGCCGATGAACGTGTTGACGATCGGCGGGATGACCGCGCGGATGGCCTGGGGCAGGACGATCTTGCGCATCGACTGCCAATAGCCAAGTCCAATGGCCGAAGCCGCCTCGTACTGGCCCTTGGGAATGGACTGCAGGCCGCCGCGGATGACTTCGGCCAGATAGGCGGCCGTGAACATGACGATCGCGACCTGGGCGCGCAACAGGGCGTTGAACTTCATCCCTGTCGGCAGGAAAAGCGGCAGCATGAACGACGCCATGAACAACAGGCTGATGAGCGGAACGCCACGAATAAGCTCGATATAGGTCACGCAGACCGCGCGCATGGCCGGCATGTGTGAACGCCGACCCAAGGCCAAAAGTATCGAGAATGGAAAGGCCACGACAATGCCGACGACGGACAGGATGAGCGTGAGCGGCAAGCCGCCCCACAGATTGGTCTCGACAAAGCTCATGCCGAGCACGCCGCCCCACATCAAGAATCCGAACAATCCGAGCGCGCCGAGCCAGACCGCGCCCAGCCAGGCGCGCCAGAAACGCCGGTCGCACGAGAAGGCGATGGCGGCAATTAGCACGAACATGGCCAGAAGCGGCCGCCACTGCTCGTCGAACGGATAGCGGCCGAACAGAATGAGGCGGTATTTCTCGGCGATGAAGGCCCAGCACGCCCCTTGATCGGGGTTTTCCTTGCACACCTCCGGCGCGACATGCGCCCAGACCGCGCTGAAGATCGCCCAGTCCGCGATCCGCCACCCGGCCCAGCCAATGACGTACAGCAAGACCACGCTCAGCAGCGAGTTGAGCGGCGAGTTGAAGAGATTGACGCGCATCCAACCCAAGATGCCGCCAGCGGCGAGCGGGGCCGTCCGGTCGGGAAGCGGAACGTGGAAATCCACCGGCACGCCCTAGCGCTCCACCAGCGCTATGCGCCGGTTGTACCAGTTCATATAGCCCGCGATACCGAGGCTGATCGACAGATATACCGCCATCAGGATGGCGATACATTCGATCGCCTGGCCGGTTTGATTGAGCGTGGTGTTCGCCACCGAAACCAAATCGGGATAACCGATCGCAACCGCGAGCGAGCTGTTCTTGGTGATGTTGAGATATTGGCTCGTGAGCGGCGGCACGATGACGCGCAAGGCCTGGGGCAGGACGATGAGGCGCAAGACCCGGCCGCGCGGCAGCCCCAGCGCGCTCGCCGCCTCGGTCTGCCCCCAGTTCACCGCCAGGATGCCCGCGCGCACGATTTCGGCGATGAAAGTCGCGGTGTAGGTCACAAGCCCGACAAGGAGCGCGAGAAATTCCGACGTGACGGCCGCCCCCCCGACGATGGCGAACCTACCCTTCTCCGGCATATCCACGCCGGTCGGCATGCCGCCGGCGAACCAGACCAGAAGCGGCAAGGCCAAGACGATGGCAATTCCTGGAAGAAAAACCGGCGCGATCCGCCCGGTTTTCTCTTGCCGCCCGCTTGCCCAACGCCGGTACCACCACAGCAAGGCAAGACCCAACAGCAGCCCCACCCACATCGGCGCATGCACCGGGTGGTCCACGACCGCCGGATAGGTCAGGCCGCTCTTGGACAGAAAGACCCCCGGGACGATCGCTTCGGTTTCGAGCGCATCGGGGAAAAGATTGGTCACCGTCGCGTACCAGAAGAACAGCTGCAGCAGCAACGGAATGTTGCGCAGCGTCTCGACGTAAATCGTGGCGAGGCGCGCGACCAGCCAGTTCCGCGACAGCCGCGCAATGCCTATGACGACGCCCAGAATCGTCGCCAGAACGATGCCGATGACGGCAACCTTGATGGTATTGAGCAGGCCGGCAACGAAGGCGAGGCCATAGCTATCGGCGGCGTCGAAGGCGATGACCGACTCGCCCATGAAAAAACCGGCTTCCTGCACCAGGAAGCCGAAACCGGAGCGGATCTGCCGCTCCTCGAGATTTCTCAAGGTGTTCGAGACGAGAAAAACGCCGAGCAGCACAATGCCCAAGATCAGCACGGCCTGATAGGCGATGGCGCGGATATGGGGGTCGTTCCAAGGCGCGGTTCTGGGTGCCGCGTTTCGCTCGGTCATCGACTTCTTCATCCAGCGTCGTGACAGGCCCTGCCACGTAGAAGGCCAGCCGCGTTAAAAGGGTAAAAGAAACGGCGCCGCCCGAGGATCACCGGGCGGCGCCTTTCCATCATCAGCGAATCGGCGCGGAGTACATGAGGCCGCCGTCCTTCCACGAAGCGTTCAAGCCGCGTGCGAGCCGCAGCGGGGTCTTTTGCCCCACATTGCGCTCGAAGATGTCGCTGTAGTTGCCGACCTGCTTGACGACGTTGTACGCCCAAGCGTTGTCGAGGCCGAGCTTCTGGCCCATGTCGCCCGTCGTGCCGAGCACGCGGGCGATGTTCGGGTCCTTCGAGGTCTTCATCTGGTCAACATTGGCCTGCGTGACCCCGAGCTCCTCGGACTCGAGCAGCGCGTTCAACGTCCATTTGACGATGGCAAACCATTCGTCGTCGCCGCGCCGCACGACGGGGCCCAGGGGCTCCTTCGAAATCAGCTCGGGCAGGATGATGTAGTCGTCGGGCTTGGGCGCATCCTTGGCGCGGATCGAGGCCAGGCCAGAGGCGTCCGTCGTGTAGGCCTTGCAGCGACCTCCGAAGAACGCGACTTTCGATTCCTCCAGGCCCTCGAACACGACGGGCTTGATTTGGATCTTGTTGGCGCGCGCGAAGTCCGCGAGATTGAGTTCGGTCGTCGTGCCGGTCTGCACGCAAATCTCGGCGCCGTTCAGTTCCTTCGCGCTTTTGACGTTGATCGACTTCGGCACCATGAAGCCTTGGCCGTCGTAATAGGTCACGCCCGCGAACACCAGGCCCAGCGAGGCATCACGCACGAGCGTCCAGGTGGTGTTGCGCGACAGAATATCGACTTCGCCCGACTGAAGCGCGGTGAAGCGCTGCTGGGCATTGAGCGGCGAGTATTTGACCTTCTTCGAGTCGCCGAACACCGCCGCGGCCACCGCCTTGCAGAAATCGACGTCAAGGCCGGTCCAGTTGCCCTGGCTGTCGGCGATCGAGAAGCCGGCCAGGCCCGTGTTGACGCCGCACTGGATGAAGCCCTTTTGTTTGATCGCGGTCAACGTCGCGCCGGCCTGTGCGGTCGCGACCAGCCCGAAGAGGCCGAGCGCGGCGATGGCGGCACCCATTATATGACGATAGCGCATACCCTTTTTCTCCCTATGGTTCACGGTCCAGCCGCGGCGCTCTCCCGCGCGCCGCTCGCATGGCGATAAATCTACAGTCCGCACGCACCGTACACAACAGAACCCCAAGGCGGAAAAACGGGTGTTCGCAGGCGCAACACGAGCCTGGACGGCCGTGCGGGCCGGCGACGGCGTCACAATATTCTAAGTCACTGGATTCTAAATCACCGACGCGGAATCATTTGCGCGCCTGGGCCGAAGGCGGCGCCGGTAAAGGGCAAGTCAGATCGCCATCTGGGCGCCCATTTCGACCACCCGATTGGGCGGCAATTTGTAGAAATCGGGCGCGCTTAGGGCGTTTTTGGTCGCAAAGACGAACAACCAGCGTCGCCAGCGCGCCAGTTTCGGCCGATCCGCATCGACCAGATTGACCCGGCCGACGAAAAAGCTGAGTTCCTCGGGAACAAGCGGCAATCCGAGCGCGGCGTATTCCTTGAGCGCCTCGGGCACATCGGGCTGCTCGCGGAAACCGTAATGCAATGTCGCGCGGTAGAACCCGCCGCCCAAATCCGTCAATTCCGCGCGCCGGCTGCGTTCGACCTCGGGCACGTCGTCGGTGCGAACGGAAAGTAACAGCACGCGGTCGTGCAGAATCTTGTTGTGCTTCAAATTGTGCAGCAGGGCATGGGGCACGCTGGCGCCGATGCGCGTCATGTACACCGCGGTGCCCGGCACCCGTTGGATCGGCCGCTTGGCGATGGTCGAAAGGAACGTGTCGATGTTCATTCCGTCCTCGGCCAGTGCGCGATACAGAATCTTTCGGCCGCGCAACCAGGTGATCATCAGGACGAACATCGCAAGCGCGACGGCCAGAGGCACCCAACCGCCCGAGAGGAATTTCATCGCAGTGGCCGAGAAAAACGCCAGATCGACGGCGAGCAACGCGCCGAACAGCGCCGTCACCGGCAGCCAATGCCAGCGCCAAATGAAGATCGCCGCGATGGCGGCCAGCACGGTGTCGATCGCCATCGTTCCGGTCACCGCAATGCCGTAAGCCGAGGCCAGGCCATCGGACGAACCGAAGCCCAGGACCAGGGCTCCCACCGATACCATCAACCACCAATTGAGCTTGGGAACGTAGATCTGCCCGCGCTCGGCTTCGGAGGTGTAGATGACCTTAAGGCGCGGCAGGAAGCCGAGCTGCATCCCTTGATGGACCATCGAATACGCGCCCGTGATCACCGCTTGCGAGGCTATGACCGTCGCGGCGGTCGCCAAGCCCACGAGCGGCAGCAACAGCCACGACGGCGCCAGCAAGAAGAACGGGCTCTCCACGGTCGTCGGATCGCCGAGAATCAGCGCGCCTTGGCCGAAATAGTTCAAGAGCAGTCCCGGAAAGACGACGCTCATCCAGGCAACGCGAATGGGCCGGCGGCCGAAATGCCCCATATCGGCATAGAGCGCCTCCGCCCCCGTGACCGCGAGGACAACGGCGGCGAGCGAAACCATCACCGACCAGCCGTTCGACACCACGAAGGCCGCCGCGTAACGCGGATCGAGCGCCCAAAGCACGATGGGATTTTCGACGATCTGAACCGCACCCAGCCCGCCGATGACGACGAACCAGATCGCGGTTATGGGTCCGAACAGCGAACCGAGTGCGGCGGATCCGCGGCGCTGAATGACGAACAATGCGACCAAGATACCGAGTGCAAGCGGGACGATGTAGGGCGTGAACATCGGCGTCACCAACTCGAGCCCCTCGACGGCGCTCAACACCGAAATGGCCGGCGTGATGATGCTGTCGCCGAGAAACAAGGAGAAGCCCAGGAGGCCGGCGACGAGCGCGAACTGGCGCAACGCGGGGCGCGCACGCAGGCTGCGCATGACCAAGGCCAGCAAGGCCAGGATGCCGCCCTCGCCCTTGTTGTCGGCCCGCAAGATGACGAGGACGTATTTGACGAAGACGACGACGATCAGCGACCAGGCGATGAGCGACAGGATCCCCAGCACATTGTCCGGTGTCACGGGAAAATCGTCCCGATTGCCGAAACATTGCCGCAGCGTATAGAGCGGCGAGGTGCCGATATCGCCGTAAACGACGCCGAGCGCGGCGAGCACCAGGGGCGCCAATGCGTGCGGCGGCGCGGACGAAGCGGCATCCCGCGAACCGGTCGTTTTTGCCATGCTGGATTGGTTGTCGTTTGCCGAGAAAAATCCGGCCATCTGGCGCGCCAATGCGGGCGCGCGGAACGCGATCAGAACGAAGCCACCCTATATACCTTTTTGTGCGATGCAGCAAACGCATTGGGCGGATTGCCCCAATGGGCCAGCCGCAGCTAGCCCCGCAGGGCTAACCAAGGTACAAGGACCGCCCCTCCCCCAACTCCGGTAGGCCCATGAAGCGCCTGGGAAAAGACCTTAAGGAAGACACGGTATTGGCCCATGCCGGGCGCGATCCGCGCGCCAATCACGGCATCGTCAATCCGCCCGTTTACCACGCCTCGACGGTACTGTTCCCGACCGTCGCCGCCATGGAGGAATCGGGCAAGGACCCCTATTCCGGGGTCCGTTATGGCCGCTACGGCACGCCGACGACACATGCCTTCGAAGAGGCTGTCGCGGCATTGGATGGCGGCGAGAAATGCGTGCAGGTGTCCTCGGGCCAGGCGGCGCTCACCGGCGCCCTGCTCGCCTTCCTTAAAAGTGGCGACCATTTGTTGATGACCGATTCGTGCTACGGACCGACAAGGCGGTTTTGCGGCCAGTTCCTCGCGCGCTTCGGCGTCGAGACGACCTATTACGACCCCGCTATCGGCGCGGGCATCGCGGCGCTCATCCGCCCGAACACCAAGGCCGTCTATCTCGAATCCCCAGGCTCGATCACCTTCGAGGTCCAGGACACCCCCGCCATCGCCGCGGCGGCGCGGAAGGCAGGCGTCAAGGTTCTGATCGACAACACCTGGGCGTCTGGGTTGTTCTTCAAACCCTTCCAGCACGGCGCCGATGTCGCGATCTATGCCGCGACGAAATACATCGTCGGCCATTCTGACGCCATGCTCGGCGCGATTACGATGCGCGACGAGGATTTTTACGCCGTCAAGCATTCGGCCATGACGCTCGGCAATTCGGCCGGGCCGGACGATTGCTATCTCGGCCTGCGGGGCCTTCGCACCATCGGCGTGCGTATGCGCCAGCATCAGGAAAACGGTCTCACCGTCGCGCGCTGGCTTCAGGCGCGGCCCGAGGTCACGCGCATCTTGCACCCCGCCCTACCCCAGGACCCAGGCCACAGATTGTGGAAACGCGACTTCACCGGCGCAAGCGGCCTATTTGCCTTCATCGTCAAGCCGACACCGAAGAAGGCGATCGATGCCATGCTCGACGGCATGGAATTGTTCGGCATGGGGTTCAGTTGGGGCGGGTTCGAAAGCCTGATCCTGCCGGAGAATCTCGATGGCGCACGGACCGCCTTGCCCTGGCGCGAGACGGGCACGCTCATCCGCGTTCATATCGGTCTCGAGAGTCCGGACGATCTGATCAAGGATCTGGAGCGCGGCTTCGAACGGCTCCGCGCCAACGCATGACACCCGCACCAGCCCCATCCCCGATCGCCCCGCCGGATGTCGTCGCGCGCATCCTCGGCATGATCGCATTCGGCGCCGATGGCTTGGTTCCCGCCATCGCGCAACAGCGCGATACGGGGCAGGTCTTGATGCTGGCCTGGATGACCCGCGCGGCCTTGCGCGAAACGCTGGAGACGGGCTGGGCAACCTATTGGTCACGCAGCCGCAAGACGATTTGGCGCAAGGGCGAGACTTCGGGCCACCGCCAGCGCGTGAGGGAATTTCGCTTCGATTGCGACAACGACACGGTCCTGATGATCGTCGAGCAAGCGGGCGTCGCCTGCCACACGGGACGGATGAGCTGCATGTTCAACGCCGTGCGCGACGGCAAGCTCGAAATCATCCACCCGGTCGAGGCGGAACCCGGCGGCAAGCTGTCTTGACCGGAAGGATTTGCGTTTCGCCTCGGAGTGCTGGCGACCCCGGCAGGATTTGAACCTGCGGCCACCTGCTTAGAAGGCAGGTGCTCTATCCAGCTGAGCTACGGGGTCACGAATCGCCGGCACCAGGGCCAGTATACCACGACGTCATATCGCGCCGCGTGTTACGCCGCTCCGCCCGAGGGGGCCAGGACGCGATGCACCCCAAACGTATCCGGCCTAACGTATCCGGCTCCAGGCAAAATTGGCGGCGTAGCTTTTCGGCGGCACCGTTCTGCCGCGCGCCGGCACGACGACATGCGCGATGCCGTGCGCCTTTGCATAGGCGACCGCCTCCTCGCAGCTCGCGAATTCGAGGCGTAGCTGCTGACGGGTATCGCCCGAACTCGTCCAGCCCATCAACGGGTCATGCGCCTTGCGTTCGGCCGGCTCGAATTCGAGAACCCATTTATGGGTTTTTGCCCGGCCGGACTGCATGGCCGTTTTCGTGGGCTGAAAGATGCGCGCCGTCATCGTTTTCTTCTTCCCCCGGCTATCTGCCGACCGCAATTACAATTACGCTTTCCACCGCCGTTCGGACAAATGGTCGGGGCGAGAGGATTTGAACCTCCGACTTCCGGTTCCCAAAACCGGTGCTCTACCAGGCTGAGCTACGCCCCGCCGCCCCGTGGGCCGGATAGGAGATACACGAACCCCGGCTCCGGCGAAAGACGCCCGACGAAAACTCGGGCGGATTGGGGCGCTCTTGACCCGGGACGGATCGTCACGGATTTGCAATTGGGTCATAGTGGCGCCTTCCCTAGGATCCAAAACGCGAGGGCACTATGTCGTCACGGACCCTCAATCTAGACGACCGGCTGATCGATTATCTCCGATCGGTGTCGGTCAAGGACACACCCATTCTCGCCAAACTGCGCGCCGAAACGGCCAAACAGAAGATGGCGGTGATGCAGATTTCGCCCGAGCAGGGTCAGTTCATGGCCCTGCTGGTCGAGCTCATGGGCGCGCGCCGCACCATCGAGATCGGGACGTTCACGGGCTATAGCGCGCTCGTCGTCGCCATGGCTCTGCCGGCCCAGGGCCGGGTCGTCGCTTGCGATGTCAGCGAGGAATGGACGTCGATCGGCCGGCGCCACTGGGCCGAAGCCGGAGTCGCGCACAAGATCGATCTCCGCCTTGGGCCCGCCGCCAAAACGCTCGACGCCATGATCGAAGCGGGCGAATCCGCGCTGTACGATTTCGCCTTCATCGACGCCAACAAGGAAGACTACGACGCCTATTACGAACGCTGCCTCGTCCTACTTCGCCAAGGCGGCATCGTCGCCATCGACAACGTGCTGTGGAGCGGCAAGGTCGCCGACGACAAAGTCCACGACAAGGACACGGATGCGATTCGCGCGCTCAACGCCAAGATCGCCACGGACGCGCGCGTGACCTCGTGCATGTTGCCCATCGGCGACGGCTTGACCCTTTGCCGCAAGCGCTAGCGGCCCAATATCGAAATCTAACGGCCAAACATGCGGTCGAACGCGGGCAGACTGACGAGCGCCACGAGGACGATGAGGCCGAAGCCGATTCGCCGATAGTTGCGCTCTCCCGCCAACGGAAAGGCGCGCGCGCCGAGCCAGGTGCCCAGCGCAAAGGGTACGACCAGAATCGCCGATAAAACCGCCGCCTCGCGCGTCAACAATCCAGCAATCCAGTACGACAGCCCCGAAACCACCGTCGTCGTCGAGAAGAATACGATCAGATTGGCCCGGACCTGCACCGCCGATTTGCCGCCCGTCAGATAAAAGATGATGACCGGCGGACCGGGAATGCCCGCAGCGCCGCCGAACAGGCCCGCAAGCGCGCCGATGCCCACCTGCCCGGCCGTGCCCGGCGCCCTGGAAGGCCGCCAACCGGTCGCCAAGATCCCGACCACGATCAGAATCAATGCGCAAATCGTCCAGCGCAGCGCCCCCTGCTCGGCGAGCACGAGAATGGCGACCCCCGGTGGCGTGAAAACCATGGCCGCCAAGGCCAGCGCCGCGATCTCGCGCCAGACCGCGTGTCGCAGCGCGCGCAAGAGCAGCGGAACTTGGATGACGAGGTCGAAAAACCAGATGCAGGCGACCGCGACGGGCGTGCCAAGGATGGCGGCGGTTGCCGGCACGAAGATCATCGCGCCGCCAAAACCCATGAAGCCGCGCGTGAATCCCGAAGCGAACGCGGCCGCGGCGATGGCGGGCACCCAGCCCTCGTATGGGGCCATGGCTTCGGCGAGAAAGGATATGACGGTTGGTATCGGGGCAGTTGGCATTGGGGCGGTTCATGGGGGACAGCGGTGGCGGCGGAACCAAGGGTACTGACTATCATGGTTCACCGCGCGCTTCACGGGGCATTAACGACTCCGGTGCTAACATGATGATCGGTGCCATGTAGGCATCGCACGATCCAGGATGGAGATCGAACATGTAGAGGATGTACGCAGTTCTAGCCCTCGTCCCGAGCCTGCTGTGCGCGGCTCCGGCGATGGCGCAATCGGCCCCGCAATGCGGCGAACGCCCCCGCGTCTTGCAAGCGCTGGCGGATCGCTATCAGGAAGTCCCCGTGGCCATGGGCCTCGACGCCAATGGCGGCGTTGTCGAGATTCTCTCGAACCGCGCCGCGAGAACTTGGACGATTCTGGTGACGATGCCCAACGGCGTGTCTTGCCTGGTTGCGACCGGCGAACATTGGGAATCGCTGACCGTTGCGAGCACCGGTCCGCAAATCTAGGAACCCGCGTCTCTACGGCGCGGTTTTGAACATCCGGTGAAGCACCTTGTCGCCGGCCTTGATGCCCAAGCGCTCGGTACTGCCCCCGGCCAATTCGAGCACGCCGAGCACGCGCTCGCCCGCCGCGATCGTGGCGAGCGAATGGGGCACCGCGCGTTCGTGAATGCGCGCGATCGTGCCGTCGGCACGGATGAAGAGCATGTCCAGGGGAATGAGCGTGTTCTTCATCCACATGGCGATCTCGGCCGGCTGGCCGAAATCGAACATCATGCCCTCGCCCGGATCCAACTTCGTCCGGCACATGAGGCCGCGCGCGCGCTGATCGTCGAAGACGGCAAGTTCGATCGCGAAGGCGTGCGTCTTCGCGCCGCTTTGGATTTTGACTTCGCCCTTCTGGAACCTGACCATCGAGAGCACGTCGCAATCATTGCCGAACGCCTCACAGGCTGGAAGAACCGCCACCAGGCAAATTGATATCGCGGCGCCCGAGGCCAAGCGGCGGACGGCCGCGCGCACGAAGCTAAAGGGTCGAATCTTGGTTCGGCGGGTCATGCTGCGGTTTCCATTCGACGGCGGACGCACGCTAGGCGCGGTCGAGGGCGCGCGCAACGCCCCTTGCCAGCGTCAGCGGCTTGGTTAGGATCGCACCCAAGCACTCGGGGGAGCCTTCGGGCTGAGAGGTTTCGCTTCGGCGGGACGACCCCAGGAACCTGAACCGGATCATGCCGGCGGAGGGAAGAGTGGGTTCGTGCCAAAGTCCGTAGCCGATTTAGCCGCTTTCGACGTTCGCCTGACGGACGCGCGCCTCGCATTCGCCGGCGCAAAGCTGTTCGACGGCCTCGGATTCACGCTCGAGGCCGGCCTGTGGACATGCCTGCTCGGCCCGAGCGGAGTGGGCAAAACGAGCCTTCTGCGCCTCCTCGCCGGCCTCATCCCGGACACGGACGGCGTCATCGACTGCGGGGACGGCGCGCCGCTCGCCGGCCGGCTCGCCTATATGGGCCAACAAGACCTGTTGCTGCCCTGGTTGTCGGCCGAGGCCAATGTGGCGCTCGGCGCGCGGCTGCGCGGCCAGGCACCCGACCGCGTACGCGCGCGCGCCATGCTCGCGCGCGTCGGGCTGGCCGGACGCGAGGCGGACCTGCCGCGCACGCTTTCGGGCGGCATGCGCCAGCGCGTGGCGCTCGCGCGCACGCTCATGGAAGACAAACCCGTGGTGCTGATGGACGAGCCATTCTCGGCCCTCGACGCCATCACGCGCCACCGCATCCAGGATCTGGCCGCGGACGTGCTTGCCGGACGGACGGTTTTGCTCGTCACGCACGATCCGGCGGAAGCGCTGCGCCTGGGGCACCGCATCCTCGTGATGTCGGGTGCGCCGGCGCGCCTCGAAGACACCGCCCCGCCGCCGGGCGTGCCGCCGCGCGATCCGGCCGCCCCGGACATGGGCGGACAGCTCGGCCTCCTGCTCGGCCGTTTGGCGGCGGCGGCATTCTGATCGCCATGCGCCGCCGCCTCGAACGAATGTGCATCACCGCCCTAGGCCTCGTCTTGCTCTGGCAGATGGCCGTGTGGACCGCGGGCATGCCGGCTTTCATCCTGCCTGGGCCCGTTGCCGTCATGAATGCCTTCGTCGTCCATGCCGAGGTGCTGTGGGACGACACGCTGATCACGCTCGCCGAGATCGCTCTCGGTCTCGCCTTTGGCTGCGCGCTCGGCATCGCCACGGCCCTGTTCATCTCATACGCGCGCCCGGCGAGGCGCTGGTTACTGCCCGTGCTCGTCGCCAGCCAAGCCGTTCCGGTCTTCGCGCTCGCGCCGGTCCTGGTCCTATGGTTCGGCTACGGCATGGCATCGAAGGTGGTCATGGCGGCGCTGGTCATTTTTTTTCCGGTCACGGCCGCGTTCTTCGACGGGCTCCGGCGCACCGAGCCCGGCTGGCTCGATCTTGCCCGCACGATGGGAGCGTCGCGCGCGGTGATCTTGCGCCATGTGCGCGTGCCGGCGGCCCTGCCGGCGCTGGGCTCGGGTCTGCGCATGGCTGCGGCCTTCGCACCCATCGGGGCCATCATCGGCGAATGGGTCGGCTCGAGCGGCGGCCTCGGCTACCGGATGATTCAAGCAAATGCCCGCGTGCAGATCGATCTTCTGTTCGCCGCCCTACTCATCCTCGCCGTCTTCGGCGTTCTTCTCTATTACGCGGTCGATGCCGGGGTTCGGCGCGCGCTCCACTGGCAACCCGAAACCATCCCCACCGACGACGAAAACGGCGCACCACCTTGAGCCTCCCACCGGCCAGCCGCCCACACCCGCAGAAACGCGAATTCGAACCCCCGAACGATTTCGAACGAAGGAGAACCGCCGCATGACCCGCCTTCTCGCACGCCTAGCCGCCCTCTTGTTATCGGCCGTCCTGCTGTCGGCCGCTTCGCCGGCCGCGCGGGCCGCCGACAAACTGACCCTGCTTCTGGATTGGCACATCAACCCCGATCACGGCCCGCTCTACGTCGCGCTTGAAAAGGGTTATTTCGCCGATGCCGGGCTCGAAGTCAGGATGATCGAGCCGGCCGATCCGAACGACCCGCCCAAGATGGTCGCGGCGGGTAAAGCCGAACTCGCCGTTTCCTATCAGCCGCAACTGCACATCCAGGTGGCGGCGGGATTACCCATCGTACGGATCGCCACGCTCATCGCCACGCCGCTCAACACGCTCATGGTCATGGCCGACGGCCCCATCAAGACCTTGGCGGATCTCAAGGGCCGCAAGATCGGCTATTCGGTCAGCAGCACCGAACATGCCGTTCTCGGCACCATGCTGAAGAAGCACAAACTGACCCTCAAGGACGTGACCCTGGTCAACGTCAATATGGGCCTCACCGCGGCGCTCGCCTCGGGGCAAGTCGATGCCATCATCGGCGGTTACCGGAATTTCGAGATGACGCAGATGGAGCTTCTCGGCAAAAAGGCCCGCGCGTTCTACGTGGAGGAGGAAGGCGTGCCCGCCTTCGACGAACTCATCCTCGTCACCAACCGCAATCTGGTGAACGACAAACGCCTGCGCCGCTTCGTGGACGCGCTCGAACTTGGCGTCCAGTTCATGGTCAATCGCCCCGACGAAGCGTGGCAGCTCTTCATCAAGGGCCGCAAATCGCTCGACACCGAACTCAACCGCCGCGCCTGGCGCGACACGCTGGCGCGCTTCTCCCTCACCCCCGCCGCGCTCGACCGCGCGCGCTACGAGCGCTTCGCGGCCTTCCTCAAGGAGAACAACCTGGTGAAAACCCTGCCGCCGCTAAAGGATTACGCCGTCGAACTCGCCTGGTGATGGTACGCGCATCGGGCGCGCATCGAGCACGCGGCGGCGAGCGCTTGGAGACGCGCCCGGCCCGGTGTAGGTGTCATTTTTTTGAGACGCCATCGGATCGGGCTTTTGAGACGCCACCGGACCGGGCTGGCCTTCGAGGCGCCACCCGACGAGGTTAGTCGTCGGGTGGCCACTGGGGGATGAGATGAGATGAACCAATACGATCTTTCCGGCCGCACCGCCGTCGTAACCGGCGGGGCGCGCGGTATAGGCCTTGGTATTGCCGAGCGATTCCTGCGCTCGGGCGCCAAGGTTAGCCTGTGGGACACCAATGCGAAGGGCTTGGCCGAGGCCTCTGGCCGCCTGGTCAATGCGGGCGCGGTGCACACCCAAGTTGTCGATGTAACCGATTCGCAGAAGGTCCAGAACGCGGTGGCCGAACTCGAACGCCTATGGGGGCGCATCGACATCCTGTGCAACAACGCGGGTATTCTGGGACCGCGCAAGGCGGGGCTCGAACATAGCGACCGGGAATGGCACGATTGCGTCGGCGTCGTGCTGACCGGGACCTATTTCTGCACGCGCGCGGCGATGACCGGCATGGTCGCGCGGGGCTACGGCCGCATCGTCAATATCGCGTCGATTTCCGGCAAGGAAGGCTCGCCCATGATGCCCGCCTACAGCGCGGCCAAGGCGGGGGTTATCGGGCTCACCAAATCGCTGGGGCGCGAGTACGGCACCTCGGGCGTGCTGGTGAATTGCGTGACGCCGGCGACGGTCGAAACCGACATGGTCAAGGACCTGGGCGAGGAGTACAAAGCCTTCGCGCTCGCCCGCGTGCCGATGAAGCGCTACGGGCGAATCGAGGAAATCGCCGCGCTCGTGACGTTTCTCGCGTCCGAGGACAACTCGTTCGAGACCGGCGGCGTGTTCGACATTTCCGGCGGCCGCTCGGCCTATTGAGCGCGTCCACGGCGCGCGCCGTCGTCATCCCCCCCTTTTATCGCGCGGGCTCCCATCGATGGCCAAGACCGAGATCGAAACCATTATCGCCAAGGCCAGGGGGCCGCTCGCGCTCGACGAGGCGACGATCGCGCTGCTGTCGGACCCGGCCAATCTCGAAGCCATTGAGCGGATGGAAGACGCCCTCCACGGCTTCAAGCAATTGATCGGCCGGCAATTCATCGACCGGTTGCGCCGCGCGCTTGCCGAAGTCGCCGCGCGGCAAGGCGGCAATTGGCAGGTGGTCGAGACTTCGCGGGTCGAGACCTATATCGGTCTCAAGCCGGCGGGCGAAATGCAGCTTTTCGCCGAGGATTTTTGGCTGGTTTTCGCCTACTCGACCTCGCCCGGCCTGCCCTTCGCGGCGCCGTGGCTCGGGCTTTTCACCACTCCGCGCGCGCAAACCGCGATCAAACGCGAATTGTACGACAGCACGCGTGCCGCGTTCCGCAATCCCAAGCGCGACAGCCCCGCCGATTGGTGGGTGCAGTGGGATTGGGTTCCCGATTGGCCGGACACGGCGCGGCCACGCAATCTGGCGCTCTTGGCCGGCGAGTCCCAGGCCCGCCTCGCGGCGGCGGTCGCAAGTTGGATGGAAACCCAGGCGCCCATCGTCGCCGATATTCTACGCCGCGAAAGCGGCGTCGGCTGGAACGGCTAAGAATAAAATTAAGGCCCGCGTGCCCGGGCATCGCGCCATTCACGTTGAAGAACGCGCGGCGCCGAACTAGCTTGCATCATCCACGAACGCCGACCGTTAAGGAGAATACGCCATGGACATGACCGGCGAGTTTAGGCTCGACGCGCCGCCGGAGGTCGTGTGGCGCGCGCTCAACGATCCCGAAGTCCTCAAACAGTGCATTCCCGGCTGCGAAACGCTGACCAAGGCCTCGGATACCGAGTTCGTGGCCGAGGTCCGCGCCAAGGTTGGGCCGGTATCGGCCAGATTCACCGGCAAGGTCAGCCTGACCGATCTCGATCCGCCGAACGGCTATAAAATCTCGGGCGAGGGCCAGGGCGGCGTCGCCGGCTTCGCCAAGGGCGGAGCGGAGGTCAAATTGCTGCCCGACGGCGCCGGCACCCTATTGTCGTACAGCGCCAGCGGCCAGGTCGGCGGCAAGCTCGCCCAGATCGGCTCGCGCCTGATCGACGCAACCGCGCGCAAGATGGCCGACGATTTCTTCACCCGCTTCGCCGATGCCGTCAAAAGCGCGGCACCCGCCGCCGGCGCGGACGGGGCCGAGCCCGGGACGAACGCAGCCGATCATCCCCCGGCCGCCGCCGCCAAGCGCAAGGGACTTTCGCCGCTGGTTTGGGTTGCGGCGGTCATCGCCGGGATCGTCGTCATTTTGGCGGTATTCGGGCGCTAGCTTCCGGTCGCGCGGCAATCCCTCCCCTGTCCCTCGCTTCCGGTCTTGACCGGGCGTGGGCCGCCGGAGAGACTAGTGCCAAGATCGCCAAAGTGCGGCAAAGCGCGGGATTTTTGCGGGTCCGGGCAGGGCGCGCGTGTCAACTAGGGAGGAATTCATGCCCACCGTAGCCATGATGGTGAACGGCAAGAAGGTTTCGGCCGATGTCGAGCCACGGACCTTGCTGGTTCATTATTTGCGGGAAAACCTGGGTCTCACCGGCACGCATGTGGGCTGCGACACCAGCCAGTGCGGCGCCTGCGTCGTCGATATCGACGGCGCCTCGGTCAAGAGTTGTACGCAGCTGGCGGTCCAGTGCGAAGGCGCCCATGTGACGACCATCGAGGGCCTGGCGCAGGGCGAGACGCTGCATCCGATGCAGGAAGCCTTCCGCGAGAACCACGCGCTGCAGTGCGGCTTCTGCACCCCCGGCATGGTAATGAGCGCAATCGATCTGGTGAAGCGCAACAAGAGCCCGAGCGAGCGCGAGATTCGCGAATGGCTCGAAGGCAATCTGTGCCGCTGCACCGGTTACCACAATATCGTGAAGGCCATCGCCGCCGCCGCCCAGACGATGCGCGGGTGACGCCATGGCAGCGTCTGGAATCGGCGTATCGGTGCGCCGGGTCGAGGATTTCCGCTTCCTGACCGGACGCGGAAACTACACCGACGACATCAACCGGCCAAACCAGCTCCACGCACATATTCTCCGCTCACCCCACGCCCACGCGAAGATCAAGAAGATCGATGCGTCGAAGGCGTTGAAGGGCCCGGGCGTCGCCGCCGTCTTCACCGGCGCCGATATCGAGAAGGATCAAATCGGCGGCCTGCCCTGCGGCTGGCTCGTCACCGACCGCAACGGCCAGCCCATGGTCGAGCCGCCCCACCCCGTCCTGGTGGCCGACCGCACCCGCCATGTCGGCGATCAGGTCGCGGTCGTCATTGCCGAAACCCGCGCCCAGGCGCGCGATGCGGCGGAATTGGTCAAGATCGATTACGACGAACAGGTCGCAACCGTCGGCCTTGCCGACGCGACGAAAAAAGGCGCGCCCCTCGTCTGGGATCAGGCGCCCGGCAATATTTGCTATGACTGGGCGCTCGGCGATTCGGCCGTGGTGGACGCGGCCTTCAAGACGGCCGCCAAGGTCGCCAAGGTCGATATCGTCAACAACCGCCTCATTCCCAACGCGATGGAACCCCGCGCCGCGATCGGCGATTACGACCTCGCGAAGGGCAATTACAATCTCTACACCACGAGCCAGAACCCGCACGTCATCCGCCTGCTAATGTCGGCCTACGTGCTCAAGGTTTCCGAGCACAAGGTGCGCGTGTACTCGCCCGATGTCGGCGGCGGCTTCGGCTCCAAGATCTACCACTATGCCGAGGAAGCCATCGTCTGCTGGGCCTCACGCAAGCTGGGCCGGCCAGTCAAATGGACCGCCGATCGCAGCGAATCCTTCATGTCGGACGCCCACGGCCGCGATCATCTGACCAAGGCCGAGATCGCCCTCGACGCAGGCGGCAAGTTCCTGGCGATGCGCGTGGTGACGGTCGCGAACATGGGCGCCTATCTTTCGACCTTCGCGCCGTGCATACCGACTTATCTTTATGCTCTCTTGCTGGCCGGCACCTACACCACGCCCGCGATCTTCTGCGAGGTGAAGGCGATATTCACCCACACCGTGCCGGTCGATGCGTATCGCGGCGCCGGCAGGCCGGAAGCGACCTATGTGGTTGAACGCCTGGTGGACGAAGCCGCGCGCGTGACGGGGCTCGATGTCGCCGAAATCCGGCGGCGCAATTTCATCCCGCGCGACGCCTTCCCCTACCAGACTCCCGTCGTTGTGCAGTACGACTCGGGCGATTACCAATCGACACTCGAGATCGCGCTTAAGACGGCCGATTATTCGGGCTTCGCGGCGCGGCGCGCCGAATCGGCCAAACGCGGCAAGCTCCGCGGTCTCGGGCTTTCGACCTATATCGAGGCCTGCGGCATTGCGCCTTCGGCGGTCGTGGGCTCGGTCGGCGCGCGGGCGGGGCTTTACGAATCGGGCCTGGTGCGCGTGCATCCGACGGGCTCGGTCACGATCCTTACCGGCTCGCACAGCCACGGCCAAGGTCACGAGACGACCTTTGCCCAGTTGGCCGCCGAACGCCTGGGCGTCGATTTCGACAAGATCGAGGTTGTCCACGGCGACACGGATAAGATTCCCTTCGGCATGGGCACGTACGGTTCGCGCTCGCTCGCCGTCGGTGGCTCGGCGCTCGTGAAGGCCATGGACAAGATCATCGCCAAGGGTAAGAAGATCGCCGCCCATTTGCTCGAAGCGGCCGAGGCCGATATCGAGTTCAAGGACGGCACCTTCTCGATCGCCGGCACCGACAAGAAAAAGACCCTCGCCGAGATTTCGGGCGCGGCCTACGTGCCGCACAACTACCCGATCAACGAACTCGAGCCGGGCCTTGAGGAACAGGCGTTTTACGATCCGACGAATTTCACCTTCCCCGGCGGCTGCCACGTGGCCGAGATCGAAATCGATCGCGACACGGGCGTCGTGCAATTGGTGAGCTTCGTCGCCGTCGACGACGTGGGCCGTGTCATCAATCCCATGATCGTCGAGGGTCAGGTGCACGGCGGGGTCGCGCAGGGCATGGGCCAGGCGCTGCTCGAGGGCTGCGTGTACGACCAGAAGACCGGCCAACTCGTCACCGGCTCGTACATGGACTACACCATGCCGCGCGCGAGCGACCTGCCGACCCTCAAGGTCAGCACCCATAACACCCTGTGCACGCACAATCCGTTGGGCGTGAAGGGTGTCGGCGAGGTCGGCGCCATCGGCTCGCCGGCCGCCATCATGAACGCCGTTCATAACGCCGTGGCGCCATTCGGCGTCACGCATGTCGAAATGCCCGCCACGCCCGAGCGCGTTTGGCGGGCGCTGCAAAGCGCGCCCAAGGCGGCGGAATAGGGAGGAGAACGAACATGTATGCCTTCAACTATCACCGCGCAAAGAGCGTGGACGAGGCGGTCAAGCTCCAAAAGAGCGCGTCCGAGGGCAGTTTTCTAGCGGGCGGGCATACGCTCATCCCGACCATGAAGCAGCGCCTTGCGAAGCCTTCGGATGTCATCGACATCTCTGGGCTCAAGGAACTTCAGGGAATTTCCGTCGCCGGCGGCACGGTGACCATCGGCGCGGCGACCCGCCACGGCGATGTCGCGAACTCGCCCGAGGTCAAGAAGGCGATCCCGGCGCTCGCCGATCTGGCCGGGCATATCGGCGATCCGCAGGTGCGCAATCGTGGCACCATCGGCGGCTCGCTGGCCAATAACGACCCCGCCGCGGATTATCCGGCCGCGGTGCTCGGTCTCGGCGCGACGGTGCACACCAACAAGCGGGCGATCGAGGCCGACAAATACTTCAAGGGCCTGTTCGAGACCGCGCTCGAGCAAGGCGAGGTCATCACCAAGGTGACCTTCCCGGTCGCCGAGAAGGCCGCCTACATGAAGTTCCCAAACCCCGCCTCGCGCTATGCCCTCGTCGGCGTGTTCGTCGCCAAGACCAAGGGTGGCGTGCGCGTTGCGGTCACGGGCGCCGGTCCCGGCGTGTTCCGCTCGGCGGACATGGAGAAAGCTCTCGGCGCCAGTTTCGAGGCCGATGCGGTCGCCAGCATCAAGGTCTCGTCCAAGAATCTCAACAGCGACATTCACGCGAGCGCCGATTACCGCGCCCATCTCGTGACGGTCATGGCCAAGCGCGCGGTCGCGAAAGCCAATAGCTGACCCCGCGCCCACGATTGTGAGGAGAGCGGCAGGGGACCTCCCCTGCCCTCTCTGTTTTTGGGGCCCCGCACGCCCTATCTTCGCAATATCGCCCACTGCCACCGGAACCGGACTCCATGGTCGCCATCCCCACCTCAGTCGATGCAACCCTTGCCCTGCTGGCGAAAGGCAATTACATCGCCGAGCGCAGCCTGGCGACGGCGGCATTTTTGTCGCTCAAGCTCGGCCGCCCCCTTTTCCTCGAGGGCGAGGCCGGAGTGGGCAAGACCGAGATCGCCAAGGTCCTCGCGGGA
>CAMAPP010000028.1 GCA_945860095.1 Rhizobium sp. Q54
TTCCGCGAGCAGCAAGGCTTCGTCGCCGACATCCGCCGCGCCGTGGCGCGCGGAATCGACGCGCAAGGGCCCGCGTTCGCGCCCGCCATGGCCGCGCGCGAGCGCGTGCGCGCCCCAGGGCGCGAGGCGTTCGGCAAGCGACAGGGCCACCGGCGTCTTGCCCGCCCCGCCCGCGACCAGATTGCCGACGCAAATGACCGGCACCGGGGCCGCGCGCGGGCGCACCGCCAGGCGGCGGATCGCCGTGCCCGCGCGCCATAGCAAGGAGGCGGGCGCGAGCGCGGTGGCGAGGATGCCGCCGCGATCCCAAAACTCGGGCGCGCGCATCGCCTATTTCCCCGGAAGCGCTTGGAGGAAGGGGTGCAGTTCGGCCATGATTCGTTCGATGACGAAGCGCCCGGCCTCGGCCGCGGTTTGCGCCGCCTTACCTCTTTGCGCGCGAAGCGCGTTGTCGCCGAGCAGGCGCGCAAGCGCGGGCGCAAGCGCCGCGCCGTCGGCGATTTCCTCGGCCGCGCCCGAAAGCTCGCCGACGATCTCGGTGAAATTGTGCATGTGCGGGCCGTGCAGGATGGCGCGGCCGAGGCGCGCGGGTTCGAGCAGGTTCTGCCCGCCATGGGGGACGAGCGAACCTCCGACGAAGACGATCGGGCACAGCCGATAGAACAGCCCAAGCTCGCCCATGGTGTCGGCGACGTAGATCCCGGATTTGGCGCCGGGCAGTTCGCCCGTGCCGCGCCGCGCGATGGCCGCGTGCCCGAGAGCGGCGAGTTCGCGCACGATCGCCATTCCCCGCGCGGGATGGCGCGGCACGATGACGGTCAACAGATCCGGCCAGCGCGCGGCAAGCGCGCCATGCGCCGCGGCGGCGATCTTTTCCTCGCCCGCATGGGTGCTCGCCGCGAGCCATACCGGGCGCGTCCCGATGGCGCCGGAAAGCGCGGCCTCGGCCGCTGGATCGAAGGGCAAGGCATCGGCCGCGTATTTGAGATTGCCTGGGGTCAAGACGCGCTTGGCTCCGAGGATGCGCAAGCGCTCGCCTTCGGCCGCGGATTGGGCAAAGCACAGCGCAAAGCCGCCGAGCAAGGTTCGCGCGCAGCCGCGCGCCCAGCGCCAATGGCGGAACGAGCGCGGCGACATGCGCCCGTTCAGCAAGATCATCGGTAAACCGCGCGCCTGCGTGTCGAGCACGAGATTGGGCCACAACTCGGATTCGACCCAGAGCGCGAGATCGGGCCGCCAATGGTCGAGAAAGGCGCGCACCCAGGGCGCGCGATCGACGGGGACGTATTGATGGAACGCCCGGCCGCCGGGCACGAGTGCGGCCAGGCGGTCATCGAGCATTCGCGCCGCGGCGCGAGTGCCGGTGGTAACGAGGAAATGCGCGTCCATGCGTGCGTCCGCCAGCGGGCCGAGCAAGGCGAGAATCGATTGCGCCTCGCCCACGCTGGCCGCGTGCAGCCAAATGAGCGGCCCCGGGGGGCGGGTTCGGCTCGCGAGGCCCATGCGCTCGCCGAGACGCGCTTGGTCTTCCTTGCCCCGGCGTGCGCGCGCGGCGAGGAGGGCGCGCACCAGCGGTGCCGCGAGCGTCGTTAGCCCCCGATAAAGTGCCGCGATCATGACGCCCGACCCGTGGGCGCCGCGTCCGCTTGCCGGATCGGCGGGTGGCCGAAATGCGCGTCGGCCTCGGAGGAAAGCGCGTTCAGGCTGTCCTCGATGCGAAGCCTTGCGGCCTCGACGGCGCGATCATCGGCATCGCGCGCGACCGCGATGGGCGCGCCCCATACAAAGACGCCGCGATTGAACGGCCAGGGCAGGATGAAGCGGTCCCAACTGCCGAGCACGCGCCGGCGGCGCACGGCATAGCTCGCGGGCAGCACGGGCGCGCCGGTGCGGCGTGCGAGTTCGGCTATGCCCATGGCCGCGCGCATGCGCGGGCCGCGCGGTCCGTCGGGGGTGATGCCGATGCACCGGCCCGCCGCCAAGGCCTTGCGCATCGCGCGAAAGGCCGTGGCGCCGCCGCGATGGGAGGAGCCCGTGACCGTGCCGACGCCAAAGCGCGCGATGGTGCGCGCGATCAGCCGGCCGTCGCGGTGGGCGGAGACGAGAATCGAAATCTCGATTCCGCGCTTCCAGCCGAAGGGCATCATGAGCATGCGGCCGTGCCAGAAACAGACGATGAAGGCGCGGCCCGCGCGGTGCAACGCCTCGGCGGCCTCGCCGCCGCGGGTGTCCCAGCGGCTGGTGCGCCACACCAGGCGCATATAGCAGGCGGCCAAGCGCGCCGCCGCTTCCTGGGCCCAGGCCCGCGCCAAGATGCGTTTTGCCGCCATGCCCGATATCCGCCTATTCGGCGGCGTGCGCTTCCTCGGCGGCCTGGCGCGCATACAATTTCGCGTAGGCGCCGCCGCGCGCGAGAAGCTCGCCGTGCAAGCCGCTTTCGATCACGCGGCCGTCGTCGATCACGTAAATCAAATCGGCGTCCACGACGGTGGACAGACGGTGCGCCACGACGAGCGTGGTGCGCCCCTGCATGAGTTCGCGCAGCGCCGCCTGCACCTGGCGTTCGGTATGGGCGTCGAGCGCGCTCGTCGCCTCGTCGAGCAGCAGGATGGGCGCGGATTTGAGCATGGCGCGCGCGATCGCGATGCGCTGGCGCTGGCCGCCCGAGAGCTTGACGCCCTGGCCGCCGACGCGCGTGGCATAGCCTTCGGGCAGGGCGGAGATGAAATCGTGCGCGCCCGCGCGCCGCGCCGAGGCCACGATGGCCTCCTCCGAGGCGTCGAATTTGCCGTAGGCGATATTGGCGCGGATCGTGTCGTCGAACAGCGCGGTTTCCTGGCTGACGAGGGCGATGGCCGTGCGCAGCGACGCGAGCGTGACGTCGCGCACGTCCGTGCCGTCGATCGCCACCCGGCCGGCATCGACATCGTAGAAGCGCGGGATGAGGTTCAGGATGCTCGACTTGCCGGCGCCCGAGGCGCCGACGAGGGCGACCGTCTTGCCCGCGGGTACGTGCAGGCTGACGCCCTTGAGCGCCGCGCGCCCGGGGGCGTAGCCGAACTCGACGTTCTCGAAGGAGATGGCGCCCGTCCGGACGCCAAGCGTGCCGGCGTCGGGCCGTTCGCGAATGCCGGGCTCGGTGTCGAGCACGAGGAAGATGCGCTGGGCGGCCGCGAGGCCTTCCTGCAGGCTCGCGTTCAGGTGCGCAAGACGCTTCATCGGCTCGAAGGCGAGCAGCAGCGCCGTCATGAACGAGAAGAACTCGCCCGGCGTCCGGTTGCCTTCCATCACTTGGATGCCGCCGTACACCACCACCGCGACGACCGCCAAGCCGCCGAGGATTTCCATGATCGGATACGTCAGCGCGCGCGTCGTCGTCGCCTTGAGGATGAGCTTGAAGACGCGGCCGACCGCGTGCTTGGCGCGTTCGGTCTCGTAGCCCTCCATGCCGTAAGCCTTGACGTGGCGCACGCCCATGAACGCCTCGTCGAGGAAGGTCGCGAGCTCGCCGATGGCGCCCTGCATATTGCCCGAGACGCGGCGCATGCGCCGGCCGATGCGCACGATGGGCAGCGTGGCGAGCGGAAAGACGAAGGCGGCGACGGCGGCGAGCAAATAATCCTGCTCGATCATCACCGCCATCAGGAAGGCGAGGGTGAGCGTGTCCTTGCCCAGACCCGCGAAGACGTCCGAGACGGTCTTGCGCAGCACCTGGGCATCGTTGATGAAGCGCGAAACCAGGCCGCTCGGATGGTTGTCGTGGAAATAGGCCAAGTCCGCGCGCATCAAATGGGCGAACATGCGGATCTGGAAATCGGCGACGATGCGATAGCCGACCCAGTTCATCAGCACCGACTGGCCGAAATTGCCGAGCCCCTTGCCCGCGCTCGCCGCCAGGACCGCCAGCGCTATGAAGACGAGCATCGAACGGTTTTGCTTGATGAAGACCTCGTCGAGAATCGGCTCCATCAGCTTGGCCAGCGCCGCGGTCGCCGCCGCCGCCACCGCCATGCAGGCAAGGGCGAGCAAGAGGCGCGGAATATGGCCGCGCACGTGCTCGCGCAGCAGCCGGCTCGCCAGCGCGTAGGTCGTCGAATCCAGACGGAGTTTTTCGGGCCTTGCCTTGCTCACGGCGCGCCCATGGTGAAAGCCATGGCCGAAATCATAGCATGGCGGACGCGCCCCCGGCCACCCGGGCAGGCGGGCGGTTGGGCGGAAAGATCAATCGAATCCAGGGCCTAGCTCTGGGCCGGAGCCGGGCGGGCGGGCCTAAAGTCCGGCCTGGAGCGCGATCGTCGCCGCGTGGGTGCGGTTGTGCGCGCCCAGCTTCTTGAACACGCGCTTCAAATGGCTCGCGACCGTGATCGGTTTCATGCCGAGGGATTGGGCGATGTCCTTGTTGGCGTGGCCGCGCGTGAGTTCCGTCAGCACATCGGTTTCCCGCCGCGTGAGGCTCGCGAGCCTGGGGCGCGGCGGCTCGCCGTAAGAGATATCGGTGCGGGGTAGGGCCGCCTTGCGCGGCTGCTCGACCACGAGGGCCGGGACATAGGTGCCGCCGGCCAGCATGACCTCGACCGCGCCCAGCAGGGCCTTGATGCCTGCGTCCTTCGGCAGGAACCCCACGGCTCCCCGGGAATAGGCGGCCAGGGCATGCAGCCTTCGCGCCGGACCCGAGAGCACCGCCACGCGCAAGCCCGGCGCCGAGGCTTGCAAGGAATCCAAGCCGAGAAGCCCGCTCCAGCCAATAAGCGCGTGATCGACGATGGCCAAACTCACAGCCATGCCCGAATCGAGGATTGCCGTCGCCTCTTCGAGCGAGGCGGCCTCGACGACCGGGATATCGGGATGGGCGGCGGCCATCGCCGAGGCCAAGGCGCCGCGCAACAAGTCCGAAGATGTCGCCAACAGAATACTCATCCGACAGACCTTTCGTTTGCGGTTTCCTGCGCCCGTCCTCCGCCAATCATGGGAGCGGCATGACCGGCCGTTCCCATTTGCGGGGGCGCGACGAGGCGGATTTGCCGCGTCAGCTACACTCAATCATAGGTAGTGTAAATGAAAGGTTAACGCGCGGCCGATGGGGCGCGGGCGCCGGCCCGAACTAGGCGGCGAGGGTGCGGCTTTTCCGGGGAGCCAAATTGTCGAGAAATTGCTGCGCACAGGCTTTCCATGAGTGTTCCAGGGCGCGAGCGCAGCAGACATTGGGGGGGATTTTGAGGGCTTTTTCGATGGCCCGACCGAGATTCACGTCGAGACAACCGGAGGGAGAGGTTCCTATGACGTCGAGGGGGCCGGATACCGGAAAAGCCGCGACCGGCAGGCCGCAGGCGAGGGCTTCGAGCATCACCAGGCCGAAGGTATCGGTGCGCGAGGGAAACACGAAGACATCGGCCGCCTGGTAGAAACGCGCCAGCTCCGTGCCGAAGCGCGCGCCAGGAAAGCGCGCCGCGGGATATTTGCGCCGCAGGGTTTCGAGCATCGGCCCGTCGCCGACCACGACCTTGGTGCCCGGCACGTCGAGGGCGAGAAAGGCTTCGATATTCTTCTCGACCGCTACCCGCCCGACATAAAGCAGGATGGGCTTGGGAAAGCCGAGCATGGATTTGGGACCCGGAACGAACAGCTCGGTGTCCACCCCGCGCGACCAGTCGCGCACATTGCGAAAGCCGTGCGCGGTGAGTTCGGCGCGCAAGGTCGGCGCGGCCACCATCACGCCCGCGGCGGGTGCGTGAAAGCGCCGCAGCAGGGCGAAGGTCCAGCTGCGCGGGATGAAAGTGCGGGCGTGCACGTAATCGGGAAAGCGCGTGTGGTACGAGGTGGTGAACGGCCAGCCGCGCGCCAGACACAGCCGTCTGGCGGCGTGGCCGAGGGGTCCTTCGGTTGCGATGTGGATGGCGTCGGGGTCGTGGGCGTCGAACAGGCGCGCGAGCTTGCGCGCGGGCGCGACCGCCAGGCGAATTTCGGGATAGGTCGGGCAGGGAACGGTCGCGAACTCGGCGGGCGCGACGACCTTCACGTGATGGCCCAGGCGCTCGAGTTCGCCGCGCACGGTGTCGAGCGTGCGCACCACGCCGTTGACTTGGGGCAACCAGGCATCGGTGACGAGAAGGAGGCGCATCAGTCCGCAGCGACCCGTTCGGCCGCGGCGGGCCAGTCCCGGCCCGGGCGCGCCCGGCGGCCGCGCGGCGCGCTCAGGCGCGCTTGCGGCCAAACGAGAATTTCGAGCGTGCCCTCGCGATGCTCGACGAGCGCGGTGCAGCTCTCCACCCAATCGCCGTCATGGCAATCGAGCATGCCGCCGCTATCGCGCATCTCGGCGTGGTGGATATGGCCGCAGATGACGCCGTGCGCGCCCCGGCGCTTGGCCTCGGCGGCGACCGCCTCCTCGAAGCGCGAAATGTATTCGACCGCGTTCTTGACCTTGTGCTTGAGATAGCCCGAGAGAGACCAGTAGGGATAACCAAGGCGCGCGCGGGCGTGGTTGACCCAACTGTTCGCCCAAATGGCGCCCTGGTAGGCCCAGTCGCCGAGCAGGGCGAGCCATTTGGCGTATTTGACGACGGCGTCGAACTGGTCGCCATGGATGACGAGAAAATGGCGCCCGTCCGCCGTCTCGTGCAGGTATTCGGCAACCACGCTCACGCCCGCGAGTTGGATGCCCGTGTAGTCGCGCATGGTTTCGTCGTGATTTCCGGGGATATAGACGACCTCCGTGCCGTTGCGCGCCATGGTGAGGACGCGCTGGACGACGGCCGAGTGCGAGGGCGCCCAGTACCACGAGCGCGTGAGACGCCAGCCATCGACGATGTCGCCGACGAGAAACAGATATTGCGGATCGACGTGCTGAAGGAAATCCAGCAGCAACTCGGCCTTGCAGCCGCGCGTGCCAAGATGGGTGTCCGAGATCCAGACCGCTCGGTGCGTCCGGTGTTCGGTCATCGTGCTCCAATCATCGTCCGCGGCGTGTCCGCCGGTTCAAGGTGCTCGAACCGCCGCGTTACTCCGCGGATCAAGACGATGCCCGAAGACTTTGAATCTAATAGGCACGGTTTCGTGAATCTTCGCGCGTAGAAACGTCACATTATTGACATAGCGTTTCGGTCACCCTGTCCGCGCGCGCCGTGAACCCCTCCCCCATGTTCCCGATAAACTTTTCGCCATGAATTCCCAAGCGTCCCAGGCGAGCCAAGGCGGGTGGGAACCGCCGCGCCGGCTGCTCGTGATCGTCAATCCGATGGCGGGCGGCGCGCGGCACGCGATCTATGGGCGGACCTTGGATGGCTTGCGCGCTCTTGGTTGCAATGTCGCGGTGGTGCCGACGGCTGCGCGCGGGGATGCCGAACGGTTCGCGCGCGCGGCCACGGCCTTGCGGTACGACGCCGTGGTGGTGGCGGGCGGCGACGGGACGATCAACGAGGTTGTCAACGGTCTCGCGCAATCGCTCTTGCCGCTCGCCGTGATTCCGCTCGGCACCGCGAATGTGCTCGCGGCCGAGCTTGGCCTGCCGGGGCGCGCGGGCGCGCTGGCGCGCCTCATCGCCTTGGCGCCGGCGCGCGCGGTCCATGTGGGCGAAGCCAATGGGCGGCGGTTCTCGCTCATGGTCGGGGTTGGCTTCGATGCCCGCGTGGTCGAGAACGTGAACCCGCGCGTCAAACGCGCGCTCGGCAAGCTCGCCTATGTCTGGCAGAGCATCGTCGAGCTCGCGCGCTACCGTGCCGTCGAGTACGCGGTCGAAATCGATGGCCGGCGCTCGGTCGCGGCCGCGGTCGTGGTCGCGAAGGGGCGGTTCTACGGCGGGCGCTTTCGCATCGCGCGGGCGGCGCGGCTCGAGGATCCGAACCTTCACGTCTGTCTGTTCGCCCGCACCGGCCGCTGGCACGTGCTGCGCTACTCCGCCGCCTTGCTGTTCGACCGCATCCATCGCTTGCCCGATGTGCGCATCGTCGTGGCCGCCCGGGTGCGCATCGAAGGCGTCGAGGGCGAGGCGGCGCAGGGCGATGGCGACGTGATCGGCGTCCTGCCGCTCGCGGTCGCCCTGTCGCCCCGGAGCTTGCTGGTGATCGCCTAGGCGCCGGCGACGGTCATGCCGTCCACGCGCAATGTCGGCGCGTCGGTGCCGTGGCGCAAGACGAGATCGTCGGCCGCGCGCATGGCGAGGAACATGTCCTTGAGATTTCCCGCGATGGTGATTTCGTTCACGGGATGGGCGAGTTGTCCGTGCTCGATCCAAAACCCGGCGGCACCCCGGCTGTAATCGCCCGTGAGGAGGTTGACCCCCATGCCGATGAGCTCGGTGACGTAAAGCCCGCTTGCGATATCGGCCATGAGCGCGGCGGGGCTTTCGGTTCCGGCCTCGAGATAGAGATTGCTCGCCGAGGGCGAGGGCGCGGACGAGGTGCCGCGCGAAGCGTGACCCGTGGTCTTCATGCCCAATTGGCGCGCCGAGCGGCAATCGAGAAACCAGGTGGTGAGAAGCCCTGCGTCCACCACGCGACGCCTTGTCGCAAGGATTCCCTCCCCATCGAAAGGCCGCGAGGCCAAGCCGCGCGGGCGATGGGGGTCGTCGACGATGCCGAGACCCGGCGCCATCACCCGCGCGCCCAGCTTGTCCTTGAGGAAGGACGTGCCGCGCGCGACGGCGGCGCCGTTCACGGCGCCCGCGAGGTGGCGAACGAGCGAATTGGCGACGCGCGGATCGTAGATCACGGGCACCCGCGCGCTTTTGGCCTTGCGCGCGCCCAGGCGCGCGACCGCGCGCCGTCCCGCGCGCGCGCCGATTTCGGCCGCGTCCTCCAAATCCCCGCCGTGAATGGCGCTGGTGTATTCCCAGTCGCGCTGCATCCCGAGGCCCTCGCCGGCGATGACCGAGACGCCGAGTGCATGGCGCGCCGTCGCGTAAGAGCCGGCAAAGCCGTTCGATGCGGCGAGTGCTATGCGGCTGCGGCTCCATCCCGCCTCGGCGCCTTCGGAATTGGTGATGCCGGAAACCGCACGCGCGGCGTCCTCGCAGGCGCGGGCGCGTTCGATCAGGACCTCGAGTCCGGGCTCGGCCGCGTCGTCGATATCGAGTGCGGGGAAGGTTCGCGCGATCTCGTCCGGCCCGGCGAGACCGGCGAAGGAATCCTCCGGCACCGCGCGCGCCATGGCGATGGCGCGTTCGACCAATTCGGCCAGTGCCGCGGGCGAAGTGTCCGAGGACGACACCATAGCCTGGCGCCGGCCGACGAAGACGCGCAAGCCGATATCCCGGCCCTCGGCGCGTTCGAGCTTTTCCGTGTGCCCGAGGCGCCGCGCGTGCGATAGCGAGGTGCCCTCGACGTACAGCGCATCGGCCGCATCGCCGCCCGCGCGGCGTGCGCGCGCGACGAGGTCGGTTGCAAAATCGAGGGCATTATCGGTGATTGCGGGGTCGGTCATGCGGGGTCGGTCATTACGGGGCCGGTCATTGCTGGGTCGGTCATTGCTGGGTCGGTCATGTGGGCCTCGGCGGGATTTTCAGATCGATCCGGCTTGGATCGATTTGGCTTGGATCGATTCGGCGAAGGCGCGGAGGCGGCCGGTCACGCCGAAGCCACCCGCGAGGTGCCGTGGCCGGCGGTCGGCCATACTCACTTCCACGCGCTCTTTCCGGCCTGGGCTTTTGCCGATGTGCTCTTGCCGGTCCAGACGCTCTTGCCTGCGCCCGGCAGGCCGAGACTCGGCCATTTCTCGGTCACGGCCTTCACGATGTCCTCCGCCATGCGGATCTCGCTGCCCCATTCGCGGCTGGTTTCGCCCGGCCATTTGTTCGTGGCGTCGAGGCCGATCTTCGAACCCAGGCCCGAGACCGGGCTGGCGAAATCGAGATAATCGATGGGCGTGTTCTCGACCAAGGTGATGTCGCGCGCGGGGTCCATGCGCGTCGAGATCGCCCACATCACGTCCTTCCAATCGCGCGCGTCGATGTCGTCGTCCACGACGATCACCCATTTGGTGTACATGAATTGGCGCAGATACGACCACACCGCCATCATCGCGCGCTTGGCGTGGCCGGGATAGGCCTTGCGTATCGACACAACGGCGATGCGGTACGAACAGCCCTCCGGCGGCAGCCAGAAATCCACGATCTCGGGGAATTGCTGGCGCAGGAGGGGGATGAACACCTCGTTGAGCGCCATGCCGAGCACCGAGGGTTCGTCGGGGGGGCGTCCGGTATAGGTCGTGAGATAGATGGGATCGCGGCGCATGGTGATCGCCGAAATCGTGAAAATCGGGAATTTCTCGACCGCGTTGTAATAGCCGGTGTGGTCGCCGTAGGGCCCTTCGTCGGCGTAATCGTCGAGCGAGACATGGCCTTCGAGCACGATTTCCGCCTCGGCCGGAACCTTGAGCGGCACGGTCTTGCAATCGACGAGCTCGACCTTTGCGCCGCGCAGCAGGCCGGCGAACTGGTATTCCGACACCGTGTCGGGCACGGGGGTCACGGCGGCGAGGATGGTGCCGGGATCGGCGCCGATGACGACGGCGGCGGGCAGGGGTTCGGTTTTCTCGGCCTTCCAGCGGGCATGGTGCTGCGCGCCGCCGCGATGGCGCAGCCAGCGCATGAGCGTGGTGTTCCGCCCCGTGACCTGCATCCGGTAAATGCCGAGATTGTAGTCGTCTTCCTTGCGCTTGCCCGGGCCCTTGGTGACGACCAGCGGCCAGGTGATGAGCGGCGCGGGCTCGCCCGGCCAGCAGGTCTGGATGGGCAGGGCGCCAAGATCGATCTCTGCGCCCTGCAACACCACATCGTGGCACGGCGCGCAGGCGACCGATTTCGGCTTCATCGCCATGACGGTGCGCAAGAGCGGCAACATCTCCAAAGCCTCGCGCCAGCCGCCGGGCGGCTCGGGCTGGCGCAGAAAGGCCAGGGTCTCGCCGACCGCGCGCAGCTCGCCCGGTTCCCGGTCCATCCCCCAGGCCACGCGCTCGACGGTGCCGAACAGATTGATGAGCGCAGGCATGGCGTAGCGCGTGCCGTCGGCGCGCACGACGTTTTCGAGCAAGGCCGCCGGCCCGCCCTCGGCGATGAGACGCGTGCCGATCTCGGTCATCTCGAGCATGGGCGAAACCGGCGCCGTCACGCGCGCGAGCGCGCCCCGCTTCTCGAGGATGGCGATGAAATCGCGCAAGGAACGATAGGGCATGGCCGTAAGACGCCCGAAAGCGCGGGCGCGGTCAAGCAGGGCGCGGCCATGGCCGCGCGCACGCCACAGCCTTGCCGCCGGTTCACGGCGAATCCTCGCGCGAAATCGTCGTGGTGAATCGCGCTTAACCACGTTTGTTGGCGTGGTGTTAACGGATGGCGCGTAGCTTTCCCGCTGTCCGGTCGATTGCGGCTCCCATGTAGGGCGTCGGTCGCGGCCGGAGGAAAGGCAGGAAGCCATGTCCATCTTGCACGTACACGACGATGCCTTGCGCGTGCCCTCGCTCGCCGCCCGGCGCACGCCGCGGGCCGTCCGGCGCGCGCCGCGGGCCCGGGCCATCGCACTCCGCCCGCCCGCCATCTCGGACGAGGCGTTCACGATCGCGCTTTATGCCAGCCTCGGCGGCGCCGGGATTCTGTTTCTCGTCGGCACCATCGCGTACGGTTACGCGACCGTGCTGTCTCTTATCTAGACGGAGGGCGGTGCCATGGCGTTAGAATTGGAATCGGTTCGGTCCGGCGCGGAATCGTTCATGGTTCCGGCGGTTCCGGCCTGGGACGGCGGGGCATTCGAGGACATGACGAGCTATTGGGTCATCGGCGGCGAGTACGAGGACACCTCGTTCCAGCGCATGGTCGCCAACAAGCCGAAGGAGCGCCACGGACCGTTCGCGACCTACGGCGAAGCGATGGCCGCCTGGCGGACCAAGGCGATGGCGACGGTGGACAATGCCTGCACGCGCTTTCACGTCGAGAAAATCGGCGGCACCGCGTTTTGGGTCGTGGGCGCGAGCTACAAGGACACGTCCTTCCACGACACCGCCGACGGCACGCCGGAGATTCGCCTGGGCCCGTTCCGCAGCTTCGAGGAAGCCAAGGCGGCGTGGCGCGCCAAGGCCATGGCGACCGTGGACGACGCGCTGGCGCGGTTTCGCATCGAAGGCGCTTAAGTATCGACGGCGCCAATGCATCGAAGACGCCTCGGCATCAAAGGCGCCTAACCGGCGCAGTCAGGGCGTGAGCCGCCACACCACGGTTTCGCGCATCTCGCGGTCCTCGAGTTCGCGCGTCGTGGGCACGTCGTGGCGCGCGCACTCGACAATCCCGTCCTCGGGCTTGTAGGCGCGCCCCGGATCGCCCGCGAGCACCAGAGCACCACGGCGCGCAAGCGCCCGCAGCCAGGGCAGGGCGCGCGCGGCGAGGGTGCGTTCGTAAAACATGTCGCCGGCCAGCACCGCGTCCCAGCCCTCGTCCGCCCCGATCACATCAACGGCCAGGGCGACATCGAAGCCGTTCTCGGCCGCGTTCAGTGTGATCGCGGCGCGCGCGAGTCCGTCCGTGTCGGCGGCGGTGACGACGGCGCCGGCGCGCGCGGCCGCAAGCGCCACCAGACCCGAGCCCGAGCCAAAATCGAGCACGGTTTTGCCGCGCACGAGTTCGGGATGATCGAGGACATGGCGGGCGAGGGCCTGGCCGCCCGCCCAGGCGAAAGCCCAATAGGGCGGGTCGA
This sequence comes from Rhizobium sp. Q54, assembly GCA_945860095.1. Classification (GTDB taxonomy): domain Bacteria; phylum Pseudomonadota; class Alphaproteobacteria; order CADEGL01; family CADEGL01; genus CAMAPP01. The sequence goes on from CAMAPP010000028.1 coordinate 12,675, forward strand.
TGCCCTCGCGCGCGAGGTAATCCTCGGTCGCGCGCCAGATGGGGGTGATCTCGGTCGCGAGATAAAGCCGGAATTCAGGCACGAGCGGCGCGCGCGCGAGCACGGTTTGGCTGCGGATGAAGTCCGCCGGATCGCAGGACGAGGGGGGTGGGGTGGGCGGCGCCGCGTCGTTCACATCGGCGGCGGGTGGCCGAAGGCGATGGCTGCCAACACCATCCAGCCGAAGACGCGGTTCGACTTGAACTTGGACAGACAATCCGCGCCGTCGTCGAGCTTGGCGCCGCGCACCTGCCAGGCGAGTTGCGCCGCACCGAGGGCGAGAAGGGCGAAATATGGCCAGCGCAAATCGGCGAGCGCGCCCGCGACCGCGAACATCACCACCGCCCCGCCATAGAACGCGGCAAGCCAAATCTTTGTCCTGCCGCCGAACAGCAGCGCCGTCGATTTGACGCCGATGAGCGCGTCGTCCTCCTTGTCCTGGTGGGCGTAAATCGTGTCGTAGCCGAGCGTCCACAGAATCCCGCCCGCATAGAGCGCCAAGGGCGCCGCCGCGAGGCTGCCCGCGACCGCCGCCCAGCCGAGCAACGCGCCCCAATTGAACGCGAGGCCGAGCACGAGCTGCGGCCAGTGCGTGATGCGCTTCATCAGGGGATAGACGGCGACGACGCCGAGCGCGCACGCGCCGAGAAGGGCCGCGAAGGCGTTGAATTGAAGCAGGATCAGCAGGCCGAGGAACAACAGGCAAGCCATGAAAATCACGGCTTGCCCGAGACCCACCGCGCCGCTCGCGAGGGGGCGCGCGCGCGTGCGCGCAACCTGCCGGTCGATATTGCGGTCGGCGATGTCGTTCCAAACGCAGCCCGCGCCGCGCATGACGAGCGCGCCCGCGGCGAAATAGCCGAAATAGCGCAGATCCCCCGCCCCCTTCAGCGCCAGCGCGATGCTCCACAGCCCCGGGAACAGCAGCAGCCAGGTGCCGATCGGCCGGTCGAGGCGCATGAGCTGCGCGTAGGGCACAAGCGCGCCCGGCAACAGCCGATCGACCCAGCTTTGCGCCGGCATGTCGGTGGCGGCGCGGCCATTGGCGGGAATGGGGTCGGCGGGATTGGGGCCGGTGGAAAAGGGTCCGGCGGAATGGCTGTCGGTCATTTATTCAAGATCATTGGGATTCAAGATCATTAGGGTTCAAGACCATTGGAAATTCGGCTCGGGGGATTTTGGCCGCACGAAATCGGGTTCGGGCTCGCATCGCCCATTCCCATTGCCCCGTCCCCAGGATATCTCATTCCAAGTCCCGCTCCGCACGGGAAATTCTCGATGGACCGGGCGCGCTTGACGCCTTGCGCAAACTCTCCATTGTTACGCCCATTGGCCTTGTTGCCCCTGCCGGCCGCCGCGATTTGGCCGCCGGCGCTGCGGTGCTGGCCGCTCTTGTCTGTGTGCCGGCCTTGCGCGGCGCCATGCCGGGCGCGCGCCGAACCGCGTAAGAACAACGGCCGTCCGCGCCCCGCGGGCTGCCCTCGCCGAGGTGTCATGTCGGGTCCAAGTCAAGAAGAGAGCGTGCCGATCGCCGACAAGAGTCGGCTCGTCCGCTATATCGCCGAGGGCGAGAAGCCGAAATCGGGCTGGCTCATCGGCACCGAACACGAGAAATTCGCCTTCGATGCCCATACCCTGAAACGCCTGCCCTACGAGGGCGCGGTCGGCATCCGGGCCTTGCTGATGGCGATGATGCGCTATGGCTGGAAGCCGGTGGTCGAGAACGGAAATGCGATCGCGCTGGTGAAGGACCAGGCCTCGGTCACGCTCGAGCCGGGCGGGCAGTTCGAGCTGTCCGGCGCGCCGCTCGAAAATCTTTTCCAGACTTGCAACGAGGTGAACGAGCATCTGCGCCAGGTGAAGGAAGTCGGCGCCGAACTCGGCATCGGCTTTCTCGGCCTCGGCTTCGATCCCAAATGGCCGCGCGCCGACGTGCCCTGGATGCCCAAGGGCCGCTACCGCATCATGCGCGCCTATATGCCCAAGCGCGGCTCGCTCGGCATCGACATGATGGTGCGCACCTGCACGGTGCAAGTGAATCTGGATTTCTCCAGCGAAGCGGACATGGTGAAGAAGTTCCGCGTTTCGCTCGCCCTCCAGCCCGTGGCGACCGCCCTGTTCGCCAATTCGCCCTTCACCGAGGGCAAGCCGAACGGCTTCCAGAGTCTGCGCAGCCATATCTGGACCGACACCGACCCCGATCGCTGCGGCATGCTCGATTTCGTGTTCGAGCAAGGCATGGGCTACGAGCGCTACGTCGATTACCTGCTCGACGTGCCGATGTATTTCGTTTACCGCGACGGTGTTTATCATGACGCCAGCGGTCAATCCTTCCGCGATATGATGGTGGGCGAATTGCCGGCCATGCCTGGCGTGCTGCCCACCCTCGCGGATTGGGTCGACCACATGACGACCGCCTTCCCCGAGGTGCGCCTCAAACGCTTCCTCGAGATGCGCGGCGCCGATGGCGGTCCTTGGGCGCGGCTTTGCGCGTTGCCCGCGTTGTGGGTGGGGTTGCTGTACGACCAGGGCGCGCTCGATGCCGCGTGGGATTTGGTCAAGGACTGGACGCGCGAGGAGCGCAACGCGCTGCGCGACGAGGTGCCGCGCCACGGGCTCAAGACCAAGTTCCGCAAGGGCACGCTGCTCGATCTCGCGCGCAAGACCTTGGCCATCGCGCAGGCGGGCTTGAAGGCGCGCGATTGCCGCAATTCGACCGGCGAGAACGAAGGCGTGTTCCTGGGCGCGCTCGACGACATCGCCGCTTCGGGCCGCTCGCCGTCCGATGTTCTGCTCGAGGCGTACGAGACGCGCTGGGGCCGCTCGGTCGATCCGGTTTACCGCGAATTCGCTTACTGAGCGCGTTCGGCTCCGCCATGACAATCCGCTCGAATTTTCTCGACCGCGTCCGCCGGCTGGAAAAGGATCACGAGCCCTACGTGCCCGGCATGACGCGCGAATCGGCCGCGCGGATCGCCGGCGTGCCGGCGGCGGAAATCGTGAAATTGTCCTCGAACGAAAACCCGCTCGGCGCCTCGCCCGCGGCCAAGGCCGCGATCGCGGCCATGATCGATGCGATCCACGAATATCCCAATTCCACCGCCGATGCGTTGCGCGCGGCCATCGGGGTCCATCTCGACGTCGGGGCCGATCAGGTCGTGGTCGGCGCGGGCAGCTCGAGTCTCATGCACGCCATGATGGCCGCCTTCACCGAACCGGGCGGCGAGGTCGTCGCGCTCGATCCGAGCTTCAGCGTCTATCGCGAAATCGCCCGCGCGCACGCCCGCGTGCCGGTCGCGGTGCCTCTGCGGACGACGGATTTTACCCTCGATCTCGAGACCTTCGCCGCCGCCCTATCGGACAAAACCCAGCTCGTTTTCCTCACCCGTCCGAACAATCCGACCAGCACGCTCATCCCGCTTGGCGATTTTGTCCGCGCCGCGCATCTTGCGGGCGAGAAGGGCGCGCTCGTCGTCTCGGACGAGGCCTATATCGAATTTTCCGATTTGGACCAGCCGAGCGCGGTCGCATTTCTGCGCGGCCCCGCCCCCGAACTGCCTCATGTCATGGTGTCGCGCACCTTCTCGAAGGCGTTCGGCCTCGCCAATCTTCGCCTCGGCTATGCGGTCGGCACGCGCGAGACGGCGCGCGCGCTCGCCTTGGCGAACGCCAAATGGCCGACCGGCGATCTCGCCCAGAAGGCCGGCATCGCGGCGCTGGCCGATACCGTGCATCTTGCGCGCACCCGCGCGGCCGTCGCCGAGGGCAGGAACTATCTGGTCGCGGAATTCGGCGCGCTCGGCCTCGCCGTGGTGCCGAACCCGCAAGGCAATTACGTCATGGTCGATGTGAGGAAGACCGGGCTCGACGCCGCCGGATTCGCCCAACTCGTGTTCGATCTCGGGCGCGTGCTGGTGCGCGGCGATTTCTCGCCCCACCACGTGCGCGTGAGCGTCGGCACGGCGTACGAGAACGCGCGTCTTTTGGGCGCGGTGCGCCGCTTGATGCCCGGCTAGGGCGGGGATGGAGTCCGTGAAACCTTCCTTGGTGCTCGTGCCCGGCCTGCTCGACGATCCGCACGTCTGGAGCCACCAGAGCGCGCACCTGGCCGATATCGCGGATGTCGTCGTCGCCGATATCGCGCGCCACGATTCGGTCGAAGCCATGGCCGATCGCGTCCTGGCCCAGGCCCCCGCACGCTTCGCCCTTGCCGGGTTTTCGCTCGGCGGCTATGTCGCCTTCGCCATCCATCGGCGCGCGCCCGGCCGCGTGACCAAGCTTGCCTTCCTCGGCACGACGGCGCGCCCCGATACCGAGGCGCGCAAGGCCGAACGGCGCGAACAGATGGCCGGCGTGCTGCGTCCGGGCGGGTTCGAGGACCATCTTGTGCATGACATGTCGGCGACCGTCCATGCGCCCCGCGCGAAGGACGAAGACCTCATCGCCGGCATCGTCGCCATGCATCGCCGCCAGGGCGCCGAGGTCTTCGTGCGCCAAAGCCTGGCCTGCATGGCGCGGCCCGATAGCCGCCCGGACCTGCCCGCGATCGGTGTGCCGACCCTGGTGCTGTGCGGCCGGCAGGATGCGGTTCTGCCGCCCGACCGTTCGGAGGAAATCGCCGCCGGCATCGTGGGCGCGCGCCTGGTTCTGGTCGAGGAATGCGGCCACATGCTGCCCCTCGAACGCCCCCAAGCGACGACCGCGTTGCTCAGGGAATGGCTGCTTTATCCGTGAGGCGAAGATGAACGATTCGAAGGCCCTCGGTATTTCGCCCTTCGGGCCGGCGAGTTTCGCCAAGGCGTCGATCGTCGAGCCCGATGGCGAATGGTCGGCCGATATTGGCGTCCTCGGCGTGCCCTTCGATCAGGGTGCTGGGTTTCGCGCGGGCGCGCGCTGGGGACCGCGCGCCATCCGCGACATGTCGGTGCGCTTCAGTTCGCTGACCGCCAAGGGCAAGCCCGGTTATTGGGATTTGCGCTCGGGGAGGGACCGCGCGATCTGCTCCATCGCCGATTGCGGCGATGTCGAGATCGTGCCGTTGCTGTGGGAACAAAATTTCGACCGCATCACCCAGGCCGTGCGCCATATCCGCCAACGCGGCGCCTTGCCCTTCGTCATGGGCGGGGATCATTCCATCACCTTTCCGGTCCTGCGCGCCTACGAGGGCGCGAAGCCGATCACGGTCGTCCAATTCGACGCCCATCTCGACTACCGCGACGAGGCGATGGGCGTGCGCTACGGCCACGGCAATGTGCTGCGCCGGGTGCGCGAGCTCGCTTGGGTCGAGCGCGTGGTCGCCATCGGCATCCGTTCCTTGCGCACGCGGCGCGAGGATCACGAAGCCTCCTTGCGCGACGGCAACGCCATTTTGCACGCCTACGAGATTCACGCGCGCGGCCCCGATGCCTTCGCCTCGGTCCTGCCCCAGGGGCGCGACGTCTATGTCACCTTCGATATCGACGGCATGGACGCAGCCCTCGCCCCCGGCACGGGCACGCCGGAGGTTGGCGGACTTAGCTACGAGCAGGCGCGGCGCTTCCTCGAACTCGTCTGCACGCACAACCGCGTCGTCGGCTTCGACTTGGTCGAGGTCAATCCGAGCTTCGATTCGGGCCAGATCACCGGCCTGCTCTCGGCCCAGCTCATGATCGAGGCCATGGGCTTTGTCTTTCCGCGCGCGGATTGATCGGCCCCGCGCTAGCGGCGCACGTCCTCGCTCGGCGGTGCGTCCTGCACGCGGGAATAGATCGCCGCTCCCGCGAAGCCGATGACGGCCAGGCCCGCGAACAATACCCGGTAGGCCTCGCCCGGCGTCCAGCCGTCCGATTTGAGCCAGCCCAGCAAATGACCCGAAAGCTGTTGAAGCAGCGCGGTGCCGAGGAACATGGCGAAATTGATGGTGGTGATGATGCGCCCGGTGAGGCGCGCGGTGACCAGGCTGCGCGCGTGCGCGAATACCACGACGTCGAAGGGCGAGAACAATCCGATCGCGCCGATGAACAGCACGGCCATCCATAGATCGGGCGCGCCCTGCGTGGCGAAGATGGCGTAACAGGCGCCAAGGCCGCACGCGCCCGCGAGGACGATGAATTTCCGCGTGTTCAGGCGCCGGTCGAGCGGGCCGTAAACGAGATTGCCCGCGATCAGGCAGGCGGCCATGACCATGAGCACATGCCCGCGCCCGACGGGGTCGAGCGCGTGGACATCCGCGAGATAGGGTCCCGCCCAAAGCCCGCGCAGGGTGAAGAAAATCGGCGGACCCATGGCCATGATGGCGATAATCCGCCAAATGCCGGGCGCGCGCAGAACCTCGGCGATGCCGCGCGCGCTTTCGGCGAGGCTCGCGGCGTGCCGCCCCTCCCCGTCGCGCGCCCAGGGCGGGTTGTCGCGCACCACGAGGTACAGCACGATCCCCGCCACCCCTTGCGCCGCCGCGAGCAGGGCATAACCCCCACGCCAGCCGATGGCCTCGATGAGATAGCCGATGGGCGAGGTCGACATGATGTGTCCGATGCCGCCGAAGGCGATGAGCGCGCCGGTGAGCGTGGCGAAGCGATCGGCGGGCAGCCAGCGCGTGGCGAGGACGAGCGAGCCCGAGAGATTGCAGCACGCGCCCATCCCAAGCAGCACCATCGCCGCCGTCAGCCAGATCGCCGTGGGCGCGAGGGAGGCGAGCACCAGGCCCGCGACCGCGAAAACCTGCATCGCCGCGATGACGCGCCGCGCGCCCCAACGATCGATCATGATGCCGGCCGGAATCTGCATGGCGGCGAAGGTGAAGAAGAACGCGGCGCCCACCCCGCCGAGCGCGCCCGGGGAGAGGCCGAACTCGCGCGCGATTTCGGGCGCGATGACGGTGGTGGCGTAGCGATAGATCTGGCTCAGCAGGAACACGGTCGCCAGCGCCGCCGCCACGGGCGCGAAGGCGCGCAGATGCGCCCGCGCGACGGGCGCGGACGGCCCCCCCGGCTTCGTGCCTTGTTGGCTCACGGCAAGGCGAGTTCGCGCGGGAACCGGGTCAGGACTTCGTGGCCGGTTTTGGTCACAAGGACCGTTTCGCTGAAGCACATGCCCCAATCGCCGCCGAACACGCTCGGCACCAGATGGAAGGTCATGCCTTCCTCGAGCGGCGTGGGGTCGCCCTTCTTGAGCGTCATGGTCTTGCCCTCGCTCCAATTGGGCGGAAAGCCGATGCCCACCGCATAGGCCGTGCGGTGGACGAAGCGCTTGCCGTACCCGGCCTTCTCGATCTCGTCGCGGCAGGCCTTGTCGCATTCGCCCGAGCTTGCGCCGGGGCGCATCGTGGCGATCGCCGCCGTGAGACCCGCGATGATCGCATCCGACACTCGGCGCATCTCGTCGGTCGGCGGACCCAGCACCGCGCAGCGCGCGAGCAGACCGTGATAGCGGTCGATGCAGCCGCCGGTTTCGAGGAACAAGACGTCGCCTTGCGCAAGCACCCGGCGCCGCCACATGGCGAAGGTCACCGCCGTGCGCTCGCCCGCGACCGCAATGGGCGCGTGGCCGAGATATTCGCTGCCCGCCGCGATCGAGGCGTTGTGCATCGCCGCCGCGAGGTCGTTTTCCGTGGCGCCCGGCCGCGCGGCTTCGAGCGCGGCGTGCATCCCCGCCTCCGCCGCGCGGCAGGCGTGGCGCATGCGCGCAATTTCCGCCGGCGATTTCACGAGACGCAGGCGCTCGACGATGCCGTTCCAAGGCACGAGCTCGGCGCCCGATTTTGCCTTCAGCGTCTCATGGGTTTGGGCCGTCAGATACCAGGCGGCGGTTTCGACCCCGAGCCGGCGCGCGCCGGATTCGGCCAGGGTGGCGAGCGTGATGGCGACGGGATCGTCCCAATCCATCACGATCACGAAGCGGCCGATGGTCGGCGTGATCGCCGCCATGAATTGATTGGTCGCGCGGCTGATCAGAATGGGCAGGCCCTTGGCGGGCAGGAGCATGGCTTGGAAAGTGAAATAGCCGATGGTCTGATAGCCGGTCAGATAGAAGATGTTCTCGGGATCGAACAGCAGGGCGGCGTCGAGCCCGGCCTCGGCGAGCTTGGCTTGGGCGCGCGCCATGCGGGCGTCGAGCTCGGCGCGCTCGAAGGGCAGTTCCTGACCGATTGCCGCCGCCATGTCGTCCTCCCTGACCCCGGTGCCGCGCCGGTCCCCGGGGACGGGTGCGCCGCCGGCGCGCGCCGATATGGGGTGGCAGATATGAGGTAAGCGATATGAGAGCGGGCCGGATCGAGCGTCAAGCGCCGATCGCATTGCCCGGCCGCATTACCTGATCGCATTGCCCGGTCGCATTGCCCGGTCGTATTGCCGGGCCGGGTTACCCGGCCTTCTTGCGGGCAGCCGCCGAACCGGTATTCTGCGCGCCGCCATGGCTACTCCTCTTGAAACCGGATCGGCCATCGTCCAGCCCGAATGGATCGATCTCAACGGCCACATGAACGTCGCCTATTACGCCTTGGCCGTCGATCCGGCGACCGATATCGCGTTCAACCATGTCGGCGTCGGCTTCGACGATATCCCGCGCACCCGGCACACCATGTTCATCGTCGACAAACATCTGCGCTTCCACCGCGAGGTAGCACTGGGCGCGGCGATGCATTTCACCACCCAATTGCTCGGCTACGACGACAAGCGCATTCACATCTATCACCGCATGTACGACACCGCCGCGGCCGAGATCGCGTGCACGGTCGAAATGCTGGCCTTGCACGCGAGCCTGGCGACGCGCCGGGTCGTGCCCTTTCCGGAGGACGCGCTCGGACGCCTCGCCGCGTGGTGGGGGGAACAGAAGACTCTTGCCTGGCCCGAGGACGCGGGCCGGAAGCTCGCGGTCAAGCCGGGCTGGTCTTCGTGAGGGCGGCGCTTCTTGCCCTGTTCTTGCTTGGCGCCAGTCCCTTGCTTGGAACGGGCCCCTTGCTTGGAACTGGCCGCTGGCTGGGCGCCGCGTCTGCGTGGGCCGAGTGCACGGATGCCCCCGCGCCCAAGGTCGATTGGAAGCGTTGCCGGTTGGACGAGAAGAATCTCGAAGGCGCCAATCTTGCGGGCGCGTCCTTGCGCGAGGCAAGCTTCGTGCGCGCGGATTTGGCGGGCGCCGATTTGTCCAAGGCCGACGGCTTCCGCGCGAAATTCAATTCCGCCCATTTGACGGCCGCGGCACTTGCCGGCGCGCGCCTGGCCGAGGCGGATTTCACCCGCGCCGATCTCTCGGGCGCCAATCTCGCGCGCGCCGATTTGCGCCGCGCGCGATTTTTCCATGCCTCGCTCAAGGGCGCCAATCTTGCGGGCGCGCAAATCGCAGGCGCGGATTTCACGGGGGCGGAGCTGGGCGGCGCCACCTGGACCGACGGCAAGACGATCTGTGCCGAGACCTCGGTCGGGCAATGCAATTGATCGTCGGCGATCGACTTGGGTTGATCGCTCGGGGGGCGGCTGGCCGCCGGGAATCGATCGCCGACGAATATATCCCGGTCTGAACGGCCGATCGCCCCAGGCGTCGGAACCGCCGGTCGCCCGAGGCGTCGGAACCGCCGGTCGCCGGAAGCGTCGGAGTGGCGTTGGAACCCCCGGTCGCTCGCGGCGTCAAAACGGCCGGTCGCCCGAGGCGGTGGTGCGGTGCATGCGCCGGTGCATGTCGAACGGATGGTCCTGCACGACGTAATGCAGCAGGCAGCGATTGTCGAACATCACGACATCGCCCACCCGCCAGCGATGGCGATAAACGAAATCCGGTCGCGTGCAGTGGGCGTACAAGAAGTCGAGCAAGCGCTTGCTTTCCTCCGCCGTCACGCCCAACAGCCTTGTGGTGTAGGCGCAATTGACGAACAGCGCCTTGCGTCCGGTTTCCGGATGGGTGCGGACCACGGGATGCACGACGGGCGGCGGGATGGCGCCCATGGGCGCATTGTAGTTCTGGGAATTGTTGAGCGTGCGCAGAAGGGCGGCGTCGTATTCCGCCGTCATGCCGTCGAACAATCGCTTCAACGGCTCCGACAGCGCCTCGAACGCCAGATATTGATTGGCGAACATCGTGTCGGCATAGCCTTCCCAAACGGCGCGGCAGTGCAGCACGCTGCCCAAGGGCGGGGTCTCGCTGAAGGTGATGTCGGAATGCCAGATATCGTTCTTGCCGTTGATGAACTGCCCGGCCTTGTGCTCGAGGACGAGGATATCGGGAAAACCCTCGATGGCATTGCCGCGATAGAGCGGGTGCTGCTCGACCTTGCCGAATATTTCGGTGAAGGCGATTTGCCGCTCGGGCGCAAGATCCTGGCCGCGAAAGGCGATGACGCAGTTCTCAAGGAAGGCGCGGCGGATTTCCGCCACCGTCTCGGCGTCGATGGCTTGCGATAGGTCGACGCCGTCGATTTCCGCCCCCGCCGCGCCGCACAGCTTGGTAACCGCAATCCGCCGATAGGTTTCGCCCGCCCGGTGGGATTGGTTCGCCCGTTGGGTTTGGTTCGCCAGGTGGGATTGGTTCGTTGGGTGGGTTTGGTTCGCCCGCTCGGGCATTTCCGCCGCCGATTGCGCCATGCCATCGTCCTTTCGATTTGCCATCCGGCGACGCCGCGCCGGCCGGAAATACGGTAGCTGCGACCGGCTCGCCCGAAAAGCCCGGGTCGCGGCTTGGGTCGCGTCGCCTAGTAGCTCCGCTTCACCCGCAGCCAGGCGTTGCGATCGGCCGACTTGACCACCACGCGCCTGGGCGCGCCCGCATGCACGATGTCGAGCGGCACCTCGATCCCGGCGGGCCCGAGCGACCAGGTTTTGCGGAAGAATGTCGCCATGTCGCCGATTTTTTGCCCGCCGATGCCGAGGATGAGATCGCCCGGCTTCACGCCCGCCGCCTCGGCCGGTCCGCCGGGCGAGACGCGCTCGACGAACAGATGGCCGCGCACCTCCTCGGGCGCGAGACCGAGCCAAGGCTGGCCGTTGCCCGAGGGCCGGCCATCCGCGATCAAATCGGCGAGAATCGGTTTTAGCGCGTCGATGGGCACGAACATGTTGCCGGCGATCATGCCGCCGCCCGCCACGTGCTGGGCCAGCACGAGCGAACCGATGCCGAGCAATTCGCCCGCGATATTGACGAGCGCCGCACCCGAATGGCGCCGGTGGGCGGGTGCGGTGAAGATCGCGTTGTCGAGCAGATATTCCCACGAACCCGCGAATTCCTTCCGCGCCGTCACTTGCGCCACGGAGACGATCTCGGTGTCGCCGCGTCCGACCACGAGAACCGGCTGCAAGGCTTCGAGCGCTTGGGAATTGCCGAACCGGAGGGGCTTACCGAGCGGCTTCAAGGCGCGCAGCAGGCCGAAACCGGTTCTGTGGTCGTAGCCCACGACCTCGGCCGCCGTCGCGCCGCCAGCACCGTCGTGCAAGGTCACCTCGCTGGCCTCGAGGATGAGATAGCCGATGGTCAGGACCAGACCGTTGGAATCGATCACCACGCCCGTGCCATTGCGCTCGGTGCCAAGCGTCTCGGCGGTGCGCGCGTCCGCGGGCACGACCGCGCGCAAAGCGAGGATCGCGCCGAGAATGTCGGGCTTTTCCTGCGCGCCCGCGTCGTGCGCGCCAAGCACGGCGGCGCATAAAACCGCCGCCGCCACGGCGGCGCGCAACCTACGGCTCGGTGCGATATTGGCGATCATGGCGCGCGCTCCGCCGATGGCAATGCGAGGAAGCAAGCTTAGCACAACCCGCGCGGCGCCAGAGGTGCGGATCGAACGCGCGATCCCCTCTTATCGTGTTTGCTCCGCAACGCATTTCAACGGGTTCGCTAGCGGTCGGGGCCGTGAGGACCGGGTACGGTCTGTCGGAGCAGGACCGCTAACGCCAGCGGAGCACAAGCACATCGCCCGTGATCTCGAAGCCCGCCAGGCGGCCAAGGAACGCCATGCCGAGCAGGGATTGGTCCATGGCCGCGCCGTTCACGCTCGCGGCGACGTCGTCGAGGCGCGTGCCGGCGATCTCGAGCGCGGCCAAGCGCACGGGCGCGCCCATGACGCGGCCGTTCGCGGTCGCATAGGCGCGGGTATAGGCGAGCGCGGTCAAGTCGAAGCCCGCGCGGCGCGCGTCCTCGGGCGCGAGCACGATATCGCTCGCGCCCGTGTCGATCAGAAAGCGCACGCGCGCGGGCACCGCGTCGGGCCGCGACCGGATCTCGGCCTCGATATGGAAATGCCCGCCCGCCGAGCGTCGGATTTCGATGGCGCCGTCGCCAAGCGCGCGCGGCTTCTGGGGCACGAGCGCGCCCAGGACCGGTGCCGCGAATTCGGCCAGGCGGTCGCGGTAGGCGTAGCCGGCGACGAGCGCGGCGGCGAGCGCGAGCCAAGAGAGGGCCGCACGCGCCGCGAACAGCGCGCGCACGGGCCGGACCGCGAGGCTGGCGGCGAGCAGGGCGAGGATGGCGAGCGCGCGGACGAGGTCTATTTGGCCGTCCTCGCCCGCGAGCGCGTGGGGAAAGCGTTCGGCGAGAAAGAAGACCGCGCCGAACACGAAGAGGGCTCCGAGGACAAGCCACAACCAAGGGCGTGGGCGGCGGGGGTTCATCGCAGGCGTCCTTTCCAGCGTGGCGGACAAGCGGCCGGGAAATGCGCGGGCAGGGTTTCGATATTCCTATATAGATTAGGATCACGCGGGCGAGAATGAAGTGTCATTTCGGGAGCATGGCGATGGCGATGGTCGGAGAAGGCGTGCAATTTGCGCGCGAAGTGCGCCTGGTGCTCGAAGCCATCCAGGCTACGGGCGGCGAGGCGGCGGGTGATTGCCGGGACATCCTGGGAGCCATGCCTGCAGACCTGCCTCCGCCCAGGCCCGGCCCCAAGCTCAAGGTGGCGGGGCTTCTCGACGGCGCGCTCGGCCGGGCGAACGGCACGCCTCTTGCGGCGCTCGCCCGGGCCGCCGCACCGATCATCCGCGCCGCCGCCTGGTTTGATTCGCCGCAATACCGCGATCGCGGCCTCGATCCGCGTTTCTTCGACAATTACGGCTTCGTCAAGTTCATGGGCCCTGGGACGAATCTACCCGGTCGCGGCGTGGCGGCGGGATTTCTGATGCTCGGCCCGGACCTTCTTTACCCGGCGCACGCCCATCCCGCGCGCGAGCTTTACATCGTGCTGTCCGGCACCGCCGACTGGCAACGCGGCGAGGAGGGTTTCCTCGAACGCCGTCCGGGCGACACCATCGTCCATCCGTCCTGGGTGCGCCACGCCATGCGCACGCGCGGCGAGACCTTGCTGGCGATGTATTTCTGGACCGGCGATCTCGAAACCTCCGCGCGCCTTCTGCCCGACGCCTAATCGTCGAGCAGATAGCCCGCGCGGCCGGGCAGGGGCTCGGTGCCCGCGACCTTGGCGATGGCGGCGCCGGGGCGGACCAGGCGGTCGCGCGCGTGGCTGAAGAGCATGCCCGCCGTACGGCTCGAAAGTTTCGTGCGCGGCGCCTCGGGATCGCCCGGATCGACGAGTTCGGCGATCGTCTCGCCCGAAGCGACCATGGCGCCGAGCGCGCGCGCCATGACGAGAATACCCGCATGGGGCGCGCGCACGATATCGACGGCTTCGAGCGCAATCGCCCGGCCGCGCGCTTGCGGCGCGTCCGCGCCGCCCGATAGCACGCCGCGCCCGGCGAGAAAGCGCACGAGATTTTCCGCGTCCGCCCGCGCCTCTTCGTCGCGCACGTCCGATTGGCCGCGATATTCGAGGGTTGCCGCCAGACAGCCGCGCGGAATGGGGATTTGCGCGCCGAAGCGTTCGGCGAGTTTGCGCCAGGTGGCGCTCATGGTGTCATCGAACGAACCCCCGCCCGGATCCTCCGTCAGCAGCGCAAGGCGCGCGCCGGTGTGGCGCAGCAAATCCTCGCCCGCGCGCCAGTCCTCGATGGCGCGGCTGAGGTAGAAATACAGCACCGCCTCGGCGTCGCAGTGGAGATCGAGCACGATGGCCGCATCCGCCGCGCGTTCGACGATGGCGCGTTTTAAGTGGCCGAGCGCGCCGCGCGCTTCGAGCGCGCAAGCCGCCTCGGCGAGTGCCGCGCGTACCATTCGTTCGTTCGCGCGTTCGTCGGGACCGAGCCTAGCTTCGAGCAGGCGCGCGGCGTCCTGGGTCAGGTCCGGCCAGTGGCGGTTGAAATTGGCGCCGCTGGCCAAATCGTGGCGGCCGAGATGGCTTCCGGCCACTTCTTGATCGAGGCCGATGGGATTGGCCGCGGGCAGGACGACGATTTCGCCCAAGATTTGCCCCGCCCCATCCGCCGCGTCGAGGGCGCGCACCAGATGATGGGCGACCAACATGGCGGGGGTTTCGTCGGCGTGCAGACTCGCCTGGATATAGGCCTTGGGTGCGGCACCTGGGCCGCCATAGCGGTGAAAGACGAGTTCGCGCCGCGTGCCCGCGCTTGGGCTTGGCAATTCCACGCGTTCGATTCGTTTCATCGTCTATATTGCAGTGCCGGATCGACCGGATTCTTCGACTTTGCGCCCGCCATGACCCGCTCGACATCGGCCATGAGAAGGTCGCGGCAGTCTGCAACGAAGATCGCAGGGTCGTCGGAGCGGCAATCGAAGCCCATCGCCGGATGGGGCGTCGTCCAAAGCGGCGAGGCCGGCGCCAACGGCTTGGGATCGAAGATCTCAAGCATCCGTCATCTCGCCCGCAATCCGCTTCTCGCCGAGCGCGTCCAATCCACGCAATGGATGGGCCGTGGCTTGCCTTTCGGCATCTTCACCGCCTTGCCTTTAGCTGTCCGCACGATGCGTCCTTGCGCTTGCAACCAAGCCCGTCGCGGCCGAGCGCCAAGGCTCGGCGGCGCGTGCCCTCAAGTCAAGTCGCGCCGCCGAAATCGGGATGCGTCGGGGTGCCGCGTGCTATAAAACGCCGCCCATGTCCGATCCCTTCGAGCTATCCGACGATCCCCCGCCGCCGCCCGCGCGCGGGGCCATCTCCGCCGCCGCCGCGGCGCGGCCCGAACTGCTC
>CAMAPP010000029.1 GCA_945860095.1 Rhizobium sp. Q54
GAGGAGGGACCGTTCCGCCAGTTGTCAAATCGCTGGGCCTTCGCGTCCGACCCGCAAGGTTGCTGGGTGGACTTCTTCGTCGATTTCGAGTCTCGCTCGAAATTGCTCGACCGCCTCATCGGCCCCCTGTTCGAGGAGGCCGTGCGCCGCATGGTCGCGGCGTTCGAAAACCGGGCGGTGCGGCTATATGGCCGAGAGCAAACCTAGAACATCGGCGCCCATGCGCTTTTCGGCGACGCTTGCCGCGAACACGACTGCGTTGTGGAGCGCGTGGACGAAGACCGCGGGCCAAATCGACCGGCTGCGCTCGTAGATATGGGCGAAGGCCACGCCGAGGACGAAAGCCGGCGCGAAGACGGCGGGGATCATGTGGACGGTGGCGAACGCGGCCGCGCCGAGGACGGCGCACGGCCAGAATTGCCAACGCCGGCGGAGCGCGCCGAACAATATGCCGCGAAACAGCAACTCCTCGCCAAAGGGTGCCGCGAAGATCATCAGGGCCCCCAAGGGCAGGGCGATCCGCCAATCGTCGAGGGCGCCAGGGGGCAGCAAGCGAGTCTGTTCCGCGATGGGCGTGGTGCCGGTCAACGTCTTCGTCGCATAAAGAATGGCGGCGAGGAGCGGCAAGCAGGCCAGCCACACCAGCATGGCCGCCATCCACGAGCCCCTGGGCGGGCGAGTCAGGCCGAAATCGCGCCATGCGAGGCCAAAGCCGCCGAGGCCGATCGTGCGAACGGCGACAAGCGTGGCCAATGCCGGCAGGGCGATGCCGATGAGGTCGATGGCCGCATCGGGAAATGGGCCGATAAAGCGCGACCAAAGCCTGACTCCGCCGATGCCGGCAATGAACGTGAGGGCGAGCGCCGCCGCGAAGATGGCGGCGGCATGGACGGCGCGGATTCGCCAGCGCGGCGCGGGCGCGGGCGTCGCGGTCCAATCCATTCCTGGAACGGGATTCACGATACCTGGCGCGACATGAGAGCGAGCGCCGCGGCGACGGAGGATTCGCGGATCGCGGCGCGGTCACCGGAAAAGACATGGCGTTCGACCACGGTCATGGCGCCGCGCCGCGCGCCCGCGATGAAGACAAGGCCAACGGGCTTTGTCTCGCCGCCGCCGCCGGGGCCCGCAACGCCCGTGACGGCGGCGGAAAGTTGCGCCGCCGAGCGCGCGAGCGCGCCGTCCGCCATGGCGCGCGCGACCTCGGCGCTGACCGCGCCGTGCGCGGCGATAAGCGTCATCGGCACGCCCAAGCATTCGGTCTTGGCTTCGTTGGAGTATGTCGCGAAGCCGCGCTCGAATACGTCCGACGAACCGGGAATCGCGGTAAGCGCGCCCGAGAGCAGCCCGCCCGTGCACGATTCCGCCGTGGCGATCTTCATACCCTTCGCGCGGCATTGGGCAAGCAGGGCTTCGCTTGCTTCCAGCAGACGATCATCGATCATCGCTCACACCCCCGCGGTCACGAGTATAAGGAGGAGCGCCGCGGACAACGCGCCGGCGATCAAGTCGTCGAGCATGATCCCGAGCGCGCCGGGGCGCGCTTCGCCCCAGCTGACGGGCCAAGGCTTGCGCCCGTCGAACAGCCGGAACAGCGCGAAGCCGATGGCGAAATGCACCAACGACGCCGTGCCCACGCTCAATGCGAGCCAGACGCCGGATACCTCGTCGATCACTACGTCCTGCGGATCGTGCTGTCCCGCGCGCGCCGCGTAGATCCCGCTCGCCCACAACCCGACACAGAACAGCGCGAGACTTGCCCCGGCCAGCGCCCATTGACCGATTTGATCGAGGATGAGCCAGGCGAAGGGCAGTGCGGCGATCGTGCCGTAAGTCCCCTTGGTGCCGGGCAACAGCCCGATGCCGAACCAGGTGGCGAGCAGCGACGCCGGGTGGAAGAACGAAAGCCCGCCCTTCATCGGTTGCATCATCGCCCCATGCCGCCAAGGGGCAGGCGGACCGTGGCGATCGCTTGCGCCGCCATGCCTTCCTCGCGCCCGGTGAAGCCCAGGTGTTCGGTCGTCGTTGCCTTGATGCCGACGCGATCAAGCTCGATCCCCAGAATCTCGGCGACGCGCGCGATCATGCGCGGCCGGTGGGGGCCGATTTTCGGGCGCTCGCAGATAAACGTTACGTCCAGACTGGCGATGGCGCCGCCGCGCGCGCGGACCAGGGCGCCGGCATGGTCGAGAAACAGATGGGACGGCGAGCCCTTCCATTTGGCGTCGGAGGGCGGGAAGTGATGACCGATATCGCCCTCGCCGATGGCGCCGAGGATCGCGTCCGTCGCCGCGTGCAAACCGACATCGGCATCGGAATGCCCGACCAGGCCGTGGGTGTGTGCGACCTCGACGCCGCACAGCCAGAGCGTGTCGCCGGGGCCGAAGCGATGGACGTCAAATCCCAGGCCCGTGCGATATTCCCAAGCCCCGCCGGGTAGCCGCGCCGCCGCGCGCGCTAGGTCGGATTCCGTCGTCACCTTGAAATTCTCCTCGCTGCCGGGAACGAGCGCGACCGAAAGCCCCGCGCGTTCCGCAACCGCCGCGTCGTCGGTCAAGGCCAGGCCCTTCGCCGCGCGGTGCGCGGCAAGGATGGGGGCGAAGCGAAAACCCTGCGGTGTCTGCGCGCGCCACAAATCCGTCCGGTCGAGCGTGCCGGCGATGGCGGCGTTCGCGCCGCCGCGCTTCAGCGTATCGGTCACTGGCAGGGCCGCGACGGCGCCATCGTGGCTAGCCAGGGCGTCGATGGTGCGCGCGATCAACGCCGAATCGGGAAAGGGCCGCGCCGCATCGTGAATGAGAACGTGGTCGGGCGCGAGCGCGCCCAGGCTTTCGAGGCCGAGGCGCGCCGAATCCTGGCGCTCGGCGCCGCCATGAACCGGATCAAGCAACGCGAGCCCGGCGACGGCGCGGTCGTAAAGCGCGCGGTCGTCAGGGTGAATGATCGCGCGAACGCCGGTGATTCTCGGATGACGGAGGAATGCTTCGACGCTGTAACGCATCAGGGCATGGCCGCCGAGCGCGCGATATTGCTTCGGCAGCTCCCCGCCCAAGCGCTGGCCGCGCCCGGCGGCGACGATCAAAGCAATGCAACCAGCCATGCAGCGGGATCTCTCCGTCGCCCGTGTCTTGGTCCTTTCCCAAACGACGGGTAAGGCACGGATTCCCATACCATCCCCGCTAAGGGGTCACCAAAGCAAGGATAAATCCTCGATATTTTAAGTGTTTGCGGGCGTTTCCCGGGGCGCTCGCCGCGCTTGCCCCGGAGCCCGGTGGGTGATGTATGATGGCTGCGAGTGCGTGCCCGATTTTTCATCATCAGCATAGGATGCCTATAAAATGGGCATATACTTCGCACCAATACGAATTGGACCGGTCGAGGTCCCGGAGCCTGTGCTGCTTGCGCCCATGTCGGCCGTGACCGACATGCCGTTTCGCCGCGCGGCCAAACGCTGCGGAGCGGGGCTCGTGATTTCCGAGATGATCGCGAGCCAAGCGATGATCCGGGAGACGCGCGATGCCTTGCTGCGCGCGACGCATGCGCCCGACGAACGGCCGATTTCGGTGCAATTGGCGGGCTGCGAGCCCCGAGAAATGGCCGAGGCCGCGAAATTGGCCGAAGCGGGGGGCGCCGCCATCATCGACATCAATTTCGGCTGTCCGGCGAAAAAAGTCGTTAATGGCTATGCCGGTTCGGCGCTGATGCGCGATGAGGTCAAGGCCGCGCGCATTCTCGAAGCGACGGTCGGGGCTGTGTCCGTGCCGGTCACGCTCAAGATGCGCCTGGGCTGGGACGACAAGAATCGCAATGCGCCGTCGCTCGCGCGCATCGCCGAGAGTTGCGGCATCCGCATGATCTCGGTGCATGGCCGCACCCGTTGTCAGTTCTTCGAGGGCAAGGCGAATTGGGCCGCGGTCCGACCGGTGAAGGAGGCCGTCTCGGTGCCCGTCATGGTCAACGGCGATATCGCCAGCCTGGATGATGCGCGGCGCGCGCTCGAGGAATCGGGCGCGGACGGCGTGATGATCGGGCGGGGCGCGCAGGGCCGGCCGTGGTTTTTGCGCCAAGTCGCCCTTTTCCTCGCGACCGGCGTCCGCCTGCCCGACCCTCCGCCTGCCGAACGCATGGACATCCTGCTCGAGCACTACGACGCAATCCTCGCCCATTACGGCACCGCGATCGGCGTGCGGGTCGCGCGCAAACATCTTGGTTGGTATTCCAAAGGCCTCGCCGGCGCGTCCGAATTCCGCGCGACCGCCAATCGCATGGACGACCCGCAAGATGTCCGCGCGGCGGTGCGTTTGCTGTTCGGGCCGGCGATCGAGAACGGGCCGACCGAGCGGCAGGCGGCATGAGCGGGCGGCGCGCGGTTCGGGCCGCGCCCAAGGCGCGCGCGCGCGCGACGGTGAAATCGCCGCCGATGCCCGAAATCGCCGCCGGAGCCGCGCCCGCCAGGAATTTCGGCTTCGATCCGTGCGCGGTCCTCGACGCCTTGCCCGACGCCATTCTGGTGGTCGATGGCGCGGGCGTTCTTGGCCATGTGAACGCGGCGGCCGAGCAATTTTTTACCGCGGGCGCCGGCCATCTCGTCGGCCGTTCGCTTGTCGATTTGGTCCCGAGCGATCATCCGATTCACGCCGTCGTGGCGCAGGCCCGCGCGCGCGGCGGCTCGCTGACCGAATACGATGTCGCGGTGGAAACTCCGCGCTCGGGCTTGCGGCGCGTCACGCTTCAGGCATCCGCCGTGCCCGAGACGCGGGGCGCCGTGGTCGTGGCGCTGCATGAACAGACCATCGCGCGGCGCATCGATCAGCAATTGACCCATCGGGGCGCGGCGCGCTCGGTCACGGCCTTGGCGGCGATGCTGGGGCACGAGGTGAAGAACCCGTTATCGGGCATACGCGGCGCCGCTCAGCTTCTCGAACAGCGCGCGAGCGACAAGGACAAGGTACTGACGCGGCTCATTTGCGAGGAAACCGACCGCATCCGGGCCATCGTTGATCGCATGGAGGCGTTCACGGACGAGCGCCCCCTGGCGCGCCAGGCGGTCAATATTCACGAAGTTCTCGACCATGTGCGGCGCGTGGCGGAGGCCGGATTTGCCCGCGACCGGCGAATCGTCGAAGCCTATGACCCGTCCTTGCCGCTCGTATCCGGTCACCGGGATTTGTTGATTCAGAGTTTTCTCAATCTCGTGAAGAACGCGGCCGAAGCGGCTCCGGAGGAGGGCGGCGAAATCACGTTGGCGACCGCCTATCGGCACGGCGTGCGTCTCGCGGTCCCGGGGCGCGGCAGCCGGGTGCATCTGCCGATCGTGGTCGAGGTGACCGATAACGGTCTCGGTATTTCCGAAGACGTGCGCGGCCATCTGTTCGAGGCCTTCGTGACCACCAAGGCCAAGGGCTCGGGGCTGGGCCTGGCGCTCGTGGCCAAGCTCGTCGCCGATCATGGCGGCCTGGTCGAATTTGAAACGCAGTCCCGGCGAACCACGTTCCGCGTCATGCTGCCCTCCGCCTCGCAACCATGAGCGCCACGATCCTCGTCGCCGACGACGATCGGGCCATCCGCACCGTGGTGTCGGAGGCGCTCGGCCGGCTTGGTTACGACGTGCGCGCCACGGGGGACGTGGCGACGCTTTGGACCTGGGCGGCGCGCGGGGACGGCGATCTGGTCATCACCGATGTCGTGATGCCCGATGGCGACGGACTCGATCTTCTGCCGCGCTTGCGCAAGGCGCGGCCGGAATTGCGCGTCATCGTGATGAGCGCGCGCAACACGTTGATGACGGCGCTGAAGGCGACGGAACGGGGCGCCTTCGAATATTTGCCCAAACCCTTCGATCTCAGCCATCTCGTCGACGCGGTGGCGCGCGCGCTGTCACGCCGCGAGACGCCGGTTCGCCCGAGTGTCGAGGCTGACGAGGCATTGCCGCTCATCGGCCGCTCGCCCGCCATGCAGGATGTTTATCGCGTGCTCGCGCGTCTCATGGGCACCGATTTGACCGTGATGATCACGGGCGAGTCGGGCACCGGCAAGGAATTGGCCGCGCGCGCGCTCCACGATTTCGGCAAGCGCCGCGCGGGACCGTTCGTCGCGCTCAACATGGCGGCACTGCCGCGCGAATTGATCGAAAGCGAGTTGTTCGGCCACGAGAAGGGCGCCTTTACGGGCGCGGCCGGACGGCAAGCCGGCCGGTTCGAACAGGCCCAAGGCGGCACGCTGTTCCTTGATGAAATCGGCGACATGCCCAGCGAGGCGCAGACGCGCCTGCTGCGCGTGTTGCAGGAGGGCGAGTTCACGTCCGTGGGCGGGCGCGAGGTGCGGCGCGCGGATGTACGCATCCTGGCCGCCACGCACCGAGATCTCCGCCATTTGGTTCGCCGCGGCGCGTTCCGCGAGGATTTGTTCTATCGCTTGAATGTGGTGCCGTTGCGCTTGCCGCCGTTACGCGAACGCATCGAGGACGTCCCCGATCTTGCCCGGCATTTCCTCGGCCGTGCCGCCGAAAGCGGCTTGCCGGCGAAAAGCCTCGACGCTCCGGCGCTCGCGGCCCTGCGCAACCACTCCTGGCCGGGCAATGTCCGTGAACTGGAAAACCTCATGTTCCGCTTGGCGGCCCTCCATCCCGCCGATACCATTGACGCGGGCGCGATCGCCGCGGCGTTCGGCGCGTCGGCGCGCGTGGCGGCGGGCGGCGAGAGCGAGGACGGCCTGGGCGGCGCGGTCGCCCGTCACCTCAAGGCCTATTTCGATGCCCACGAGGGCGACTTGCCGCCGACGGGGCTCTACCAGAGGGTCTTGCGCGAAGTCGAGCGCCCGCTGCTGGCGCTTAGTCTCGAGGCGATGCGCGGCAACCAGATTCGCGCCGCGGCCATGCTGGGACTTAACCGCAATACGTTGAGGAAGAAAATTCGCGAACTCGACATCGCGACGGGGCGGATATCAAAATGATCGCCGGACCCACGGAGAGGGAAACGCCCGGCCGGTTGCGGCAGGTGAGCGACTGGGCGCGTCGTCCGGCGATAGCCAGGCGCTTTGCCTTCGCGCTCGCGGTTCTCGCCGTCCTGTCGGGCATCGCCACCTATGCGGTGTTGACCCGGAATTCGCCGTTCGGGCCGGATCCGGACGTGGTCCTGGTTCTCGTCAACGTCAATCTCGTGTTGCTGCTGGCGCTGGCGGTCGTGGTCGTGCGCCGGGTCGTGCAATTGTGGGCGGAGCGGCGGCGCGGCTCGGCTGGATCGCGCTTGCATGTGAGATTGGTGCTGCTGTTCAGCGTCGTGGCCGCCACGCCTGCGATCGTTGTCGCCGTGTTTTCAGTCGTCTTCCTCAATTTTGGCTTGCAGTCGTGGTTCAGCGACAGCGTGCGCAATTCGATTTACGCCTCGCTCGACGTCGCCAAGGCCTATCTCGACGAGCAGCAGAACATCGTCCGGGCCGACGTCTTGGCCGTGGCGCAGGAACTGGGCAAGGACTCGGCCTATATCTTCCAGGATCCCGCCCGCCTCGAGACCGCGGTGTGGGCTCTGGCCAGCCAGCGCGGCTTGTCCGACGCGGTGGTGTTCGACCGGACGGGCGTCGCGCTGGCGCGCGCCAGCTACGCGGCGAGTTTCGGGTTCGATCCCGTGCCGTCGGGGGAATACGTGGCGCGCGCGGAGCGGGGCGACGTGCCGGTCATCACCAACGAGAGCGGTGACCGCATGCGCGCGCTCGTGCGCCTGGCGCAAGCGCCCAATCTCTATCTGTTTGCCGGGCGTTTCGTGCAGCCGGGCGTGCTAAATCACGTCAAGCGCGTGCGCGATGCGGTGCTCGGATTCGAGCAGCTCGAGGCGCGGCGCGCGCGCCTGCAAATCTATTTCGCCATGCTGTTCGCCGTGCTGTCGTTGGTCTTGTTGCTTGCCGCGGTCTGGATCGGCCTGCTGTTCGCGACCCAGCTGGCCCGACCCATCAGCCTGCTGATCGGCGCGACCGAGCGGGTGCGCGCGGGCGATTTGTCCGTGCGGGTCGAGGGCATCGAGAGCACGGACGAGATGGGTACCCTGGCGCGGGCCTTCAATCGCATGACCGGCCAGATTGGCGGCCAGCAAGCCGAGCTCATCGAGGCCAATCGTCAGCTCGACGACCGCAGGCGCTTTACCGAAGCCGTTTTGGCCGGTGTCTCGGCGGGCGTGGTGGGCTTGGACGCCGCGGGGCGGATCAACTTGCCCAATCGCACGGCCTCGACCCTTCTCGAAACCGATCTCGAACGTGCCATCGGCCGGCCGCTTCGCGAGGTCGCGCCCGAGATGGCGGAACTGCTCGGCGAGGCGATGCGCCGGCCGCGCGTCATGGCGCAGGGCCAGGTGCGCATCGTGCGCGGCCGCACGGCGATCACCCTTCTGGTTCGGGTCACCGCCGAGCACGGCGAGAACGAGGTGCTCGGTTATGTGGCGACGTTCGACGACGTGACCGAGTTGCAGTCGGCGCAGCGCATGGCCGCCTGGGCCGACGTGGCGCGGCGCATCGCCCACGAGATCAAGAATCCGCTCACCCCCATCCAGCTTGCGGCCGAGCGCCTGAAGCGCAAATATCTCAAGGAAATCACCACCGATCCGGAAATATTCATCGCCTGTACCGATACGATCGTCCGCCAGGTCGGCGATATCGGCCGCATGGTCGACGAGTTTTCCTCGTTTGCACGCATGCCGGCGCCGGTGATGCGTTCGGAGAACCTGGCGGAGCTGTGCCGACAGGCGATCTTCCTGCAACGTCAGGTGAGCGCCGACATCGCCATGGAACTCGACTCGCCGCCCGGCGTCGAGCGCGAATGCGACGCGCGCCAAATCGGCCAGGCCCTGACGAATCTTTTGAAGAATGCGGCCGAATCGATCGCCGCGCGGCACGCGGCGGACGAGGGCGCGCCCGAGGGCCGAATCGTCGTGCGCGTCGCAAGCGCCGGCGGGCGCGTCGGGTCCATCGATATCGAGGACAACGGCATCGGCCTGCCGGTCGAGCTGCGGGACCGATTGACCGAGCCCTACGTCACCACCAGAACCAAGGGCACCGGCCTTGGCCTAGCCATCGTGCGCAAGATCATGGAAGATCACGGCGGAGCTTTGGCGCTGGAGGACCGCGAGGGTGGCGGGGCGCGTTTGCGCTTGATCTTCCCGGATTCGGCCGTGCTCGAAACCCAGGCGAAGGCGCCGGAAACGACGTTTGCCCATGGCGCATGACATTCTGATCGTCGATGACGAGGCGGATATCCGCGCCTTGATCGCCGGCATCCTGAAGGACGAGGGCTATGGCACTCGGGAGGCGGCGCATAGCGATGCCGCTTTCGAGGCGATCGCGCAGCGCCGACCCAGCCTGGTTGTCCTCGATATCTGGCTCCAGGGCAGCGCGCTCGACGGCCTCGTCATCCTTGATCGCGTCAAGCGCGAGCATCCGGACGTGCCCGTCGTGATGATCAGCGGCCACGGCAATATCGAGACCGCCGTTTCGGCGATCCGCAACGGCGCCTACGACTTCATCGAGAAGCCGTTCAAGACCGACCGCCTGCTCTTGCTGGTCCAGCGCGCGATCGAAGCCGCGCAGCTCCGACGCGAGAACACCGAGCTGCGCTTTCGCAGCGGCGGCGAAGCCCAACTCGTCGGCCAGTCCTCGGCGTCGAGCCAGCTGCGCCAAGCCGTCGAGCGCGTGGCGCCGACCTCAAGCCGCGTTCTGATTACCGGCCCTGCGGGCACCGGCAAGGAAGTCGTGGCGCGCCTCGTGCATGCCAAATCTCGCCGGGCGGAAGGGCCATTGGAAATCCTCAATTGCGCGACCATGGAGCCCGATCGGATGGAGGCCGAACTGTTCGGCCTCGAACCGGGCTCGGGCGGGCCGGGCACGCCCGGGAAGGTCGGAACCTTCGAGCGCGCCCATGGCGGCACCTTGCTGCTCGACGAGGTCGCCGACATGCCGCTCGAAACCCAGGGCAAGATCGTCCGCGTACTGCAGGAACAGAGCTTCGAGCGCGTGGGCGGGCAGATTCGCGTCCAAGTCGATGTGCGCGTGCTGGCGACGACCAGCCACGATTTGCGCGCCGCGATCGAGGCGGGCCGGTTCCGCGAGGATCTCTATTACCGCTTGAACGTCGTGCCGGTGCGCGTTCCCGCGCTCCGAGAGCGCCGCGAGGACGTGGCGGTGCTCGTGCGATATTTCATGGAACGCGCGGCCGAACTGGCGGGCGTGCCCGCGCGGGAAGTCGGCGCGGACGCCCTGGCGGCGCTGCAGGCTTATGATTGGCCGGGCAATGTGCGGCAATTGCGCAATGTTGTCGATTGGCTGCTGATCATGGCGCCGGGCGATGCGCGCGACGCCGTACGGGCCGACATGCTGCCGACGGAAATCGGCGCGATCGCCCCGCCGGTGCTCAATTGGAACAAGGGCGATCAGATCATGGCGATGCCGCTCCGCGAGGCGCGGGAAATCTTCGAGCGCGAATATCTGATCGCGCAGGTGACGCGTTTCGGCGGCAATATCTCGCGCACGGCGAGCTTTGTCGGCATGGAGCGTTCCGCGCTTCATCGCAAGCTCAAGAGCCTGGGCGTCAACACCTCCGAGCGGAGTTCGGCCGATGCCTAGCTCCGCCCGCGTGCCTTGATCGAGCCTTCCACGCCTTGCCCTTAACCAAATTCGGAATTCGACCGCCATGTCGCGCATCGCCTATGTCAACGGCCGCTACGTGCCCCATCGCCAAGCCCAGGTCCATATCGAGGATCGCGGCTATCAGTTCTCCGACGGCATCTACGAGGTGATCGCGGTCGAGGGCGGGAACCTGGTGGACGAGAAATGGCATCTCGACCGTTGGGACCGCTCGCTTGGCGAATTACGGATCGCGCCGCCAATGGGGCGGAGCGCCTTGATGCTCGTCGCGCGCGAGGTCTTGCGCCGCAATCTGGTGCGCGACGGCATCGTCTATATGCAGGCGACGCGCGGCGTGGCACCCCGCGACCATGCCTTCCCGAAGCGCTCGAAGTCCGCCTTGGTGATGACGGCCCGGCGCAAGAAAGGGCCGTCGGCGCTACTTGCCGAGCACGGCGCCAAGGTGATTACGATTCCGGATATCCGCTGGGAGCGTTGCGACATCAAGGCGGTGGCGCTTCTGCCCAATGTGCTCGGTAAACAACGGGCGGCCGAGGCCGGGGCCTTCGAGGCGTGGCAGGTCGATCGCGACGGCAACGTGACCGAGGGCACCTCGACCAATGCGTGGATCGTGACGGCGGCGGGCGAGCTCGTCACGCGCCAGCCGGCCCATGCGATTCTGAACGGCGTTACACGCCTGGCCGTGATCGAAATCGCACGCTTGCGGCAATTGACGGTCGTCGAGCGCGCGTTCACGGTCGCCGAGGCCATGGCCGCGCGCGAGGCCTTCCTGACCAGCACCACCTCGGCCGTGATGCCCGTGGTGCGCATCGACGACGTAGCGGTCGCGGACGGCGCGCCGGGTCCGATCTCGCGCGCCTTGCGCGAGGCGTATCGCGCGCATGTCGCGGGCTGAGCGGTGAATCCGCGTCCGCGCGCGCTGTTGTTCGATTGGGACAATACCCTAGCCGACAACTGGAGCGCGATCGGTGCCGCGCTTAATGCCGCCCTTCTTGCCATGGGCCAGGCGCCGTGGAGCGAGGCGGAGATTCGCCTACGCGTGCGCGTGTCGCTGCGCGAGTCGTTCCCGGAGATGTTCGGTGCGCGCTGGCTGCAGGCGCGGTGGATTTTCTACGACCGCTTCCATGCCCACCATCTCGATCATCTTTCGGCGCTGCCCGGAGCGGGAGAGGCGCTGCATACACTCGCGCGCGCGGGCTTCTACCTCGGCGTCGTCAGCAACAAGCGCGGCGATCTGCTGCGGCGCGAGGCGGCGCATCTCGGCTGGCGCGATTTGTTCGGCCGCGTCATCGGCGCGGGCGACGCGCCCGCCGACAAACCCGCGCCCGATCCCGCCGTTTTGGCTCTTGAGGCGAGCGGCATCGCGCCCGGCCGCGAGGTCTGGCTGGTCGGCGACAGCGGCGTGGACATGGCCTGCGCGCGCGCCGCGGGCTGCGTGCCCGTGCTGATCGGGCCGGGCCGGGAACGGGTGGAGTTCGACGATCATCCTCCCGAACGCCACGCCGAGGATTTTCGGCAATTGCTGACCCTTGTGGGTCTCGCTTAGCGATCCCACATATTTTGGGGCGCCCAACGGTATCGCCCCGAGCGCCGTGCCGAGATATCATGCCGACGGCGGGCCTGGCCGATTTTCGGCCGGCGAAGAACGCCGGTCGTGAAAGCCGGTCTCGTAAAAGCAGGTTGATAAGGTCCGGGCCCCGTGCGCAGGCGCCAAGTCGCGCGGGGCTAATAATAAAAAGCCGATAAAAAGAAGGAGGCGACCAACAATGTCGTCGGACAAGAACCTTCAGGACGTGTTCCTGAACCACGTACGCAAAAGCAAAATTCCGGTTACCGTGTTCCTGGTCAACGGCGTGAAGCTCCAGGGCATCATCGGCTCGTTCGACAATTTTTGTGTGTTGCTGCGCCGCGACCAACACTCGCAGCTGGTTTACAAGCACGCCATTTCGACGGTGATGCCCGGCGCGACGGTGCAATTGTTCGAATCGGAAAAATCCGAGGGCGACGCCTAACTTGGGCATGGATAGGCCAAGCGGGCGGCGGGCCTTCGTCCTGCATCCGGCGCGCGACGGCGCCCTTGGCAGCCGTACGCCGGAATCGCGCCTCGCCGAGGCCGTGGGATTGGCGCGCGCGATCGCGCTTTCGATCACCCACGTGGAAATCGTGCGCGTGCGCGAGCCCAGGCCCGCGACCTTGTTCGGCAGCGGCGCGGTCGAGCGCCTGAGGGGGCTCGTCGCGGAGCTTGAGCCGGAGCTCGTCGTGATGGACAGTGCGCTGACCCCGGTTCAGCAGCGCAATCTCGAGAGGGCCTGGAAGTGCAAGGTGATCGATCGCACCGCGCTCATTCTCGAGATTTTTGGCGCGCGGGCACGCAGCCGCGAGGGCCGCTTGCAGGTCGAGCTCGCGCATTTGTCATACCAACGCAGCCGATTGGTGCGCACCTGGACGCACTTGGAGCGCCAGCGCGGCGGTTTCGGCTTCCTCGGCGGTCCCGGCGAATCCCAGCTTGAAATCGACCGGCGGCTGATCGACGAGCGAATCGCACGCCTCAAGAGCGAGCTCGATGAAGTCGCGCGCACCCGCACCCTCCATCGCAAGGCGCGCCAACGCGTGCCGTATCCGGTCGTCGCCCTGGTCGGCTACACCAATGCCGGAAAATCGACCTTGTTCAATCGCCTGACGCAAGCGGGCGTGGTGGCGGCGGACATGTTGTTCGCCACCTTGGATCCCACCATGCGGCGGATCGAATTGCCGTCGGGCCGTCCGGCGATCCTTTCGGACACGGTCGGATTCATTTCGGACCTGCCGACCGATCTAGTCGCGGCCTTTCATGCCACGCTCGAGGAGGTGCGCGAGGCCGAACTGGTGCTGCACGTGCGCGACGCCGCCCATCCCGAAAGCGCGGCGCAAAAAGTGGATGTCGAGCGCGTTCTGGTTTCGCTCGGGGTGAGCGAGGCCGAGGGTAGCGTCCTTATCGAGATCTTGAACAAGGCCGATCTTTTGAGCGCCGAGGCGCGCGAAACCCTGGTCAACGGCGCCCGGCGCTCGAACGAGGGCCAGGTGGTCGTCTCGGCGCTATCGGGCGAGGGATGCGAGGCCGTGCTGATCGCGATCGACCGTCGTCTGGCCGATGGCAGGGGGGTTTACGAAATCACGCTCAAGATTTGGGACGGCAAGATGCTCGCCTGGCTTTACCAGCACGGCGAGGTCTTCGAGCGGCGCGAGGACGGCGAGGATGCGCGGCTCAAGGTGCGCCTCGCCGAGGCGGACAAGGCCCGCTTCGATCGGCTGATTGGCTGAGCGGCCGTCTTCCGCGCCAGGCAAGGGGCGCTGTCGGGGTTTTTCCGCCATCGACCGCTTGACAGGGCTTGGGGGTCATCCCTACATAGCACTCGTAGGACGTGAGTGCTAACAAGCAGCGTAGCTGCCGCCATATCGCAATTTGTTGCGAAAAATCAAAAGGATGAAGGGCAACATGAGCCTCAAGCCACTCCATGATCGCGTCGTCGTGAAGCCTTTGGAGCAGGAAAATAAGACCAAGGGCGGGATCATTATTCCCGATACCGCCAAGGAAAAGCCGATGGAAGGCAAGGTTCTGGCCGTCGGCGCAGGCGCGCGCGGGGAAGACGGTCGTTTGATCAAGCCCGACGTGAAGAAGGGCGACAGAGTGCTGTTCGGCAAGTGGTCGGGCACCGAGATCAAGGTCGATGGCGAGGATGTCCTCGTCATGAAGGAATCCGACATCCTGGGCATCATCGAGCGGTAATCGGACAACAGAGGACGATAGAAAATGGCTGCGAAAGAGGTTCGTTTCGGTGCCGACGCGCGCACGCGCATGCTGCGCGGCGTCGATATTCTTGCCGAGGCGGTCAAGGTGACGCTCGGCCCCAAGGGCCGCAACGTGGTGCTCGACAAGTCGTACGGCGCACCGCGCATCTCCAAGGACGGCGTGACCGTCGCCAAGGAGATCGAGCTCTCGGACAAGTTCGAAAACATGGGCGCGCAGATGATGCGCGAGATCGCGGTCAAGACCTCCGACATGGCCGGCGACGGCACGACGACCGCGACGGTCCTCGGCCAAGCCATCGTCCGCGAGGGCGCGAAGGCCGTGGCCGCGGGGCTTAATCCCATGGACCTGAAGCGCGGCATCGACTTGGCGGTCGAGGCGGTGATTGCGGATCTGCGCAAGCGCTCCAAGCCGGTTTCGACCAACAAGGAGATTGCCCAGGTCGGCACCGTCTCCGCTAACGGCGAAACGGAAATCGGCGAGATCATCGCCAAGGCGATGGAAAAAGTCGGCAAGGAAGGCGTGGTCACCATCGAGGAGGCCAAGGGTCTTGAGACCGAACTCGACATCGTCGAGGGCATGCAGTTCGACCGCGGCTATCTGTCGCCGTATTTCGTCACCAACGCCGAGAAAATGACCGTCGAGCTCGAGAATCCCTTCATTCTCATCCACGAGAAGAAGCTCTCGGGCCTGCAACCCTTGCTGCCGGTTCTCGAATCGGTGGTGCAGTCGGGCCGTCCGCTGCTCATCATCGCCGAAGAGGTCGAGGGCGAGGCCTTGGCGACGCTCGTCGTCAACAAGCTGCGCGGCGGACTGAAGGTCGCGGCGGTCAAGGCTCCGGGCTTCGGCGATCGCCGCAAGGCGATGCTCGAGGACATCGCGGTCCTGACCCAGGGCGAAATGATCGCCGAGGATCTCGGCATCAAGCTCGAAAACGTCACGATCCAGATGCTCGGCTCGGCGAAGAAGGTGATCATCGACAAGGAAAACACCACCATCGTCGGCGGTGCTGGCAAGAAGAAGGACATCGAGGCTCGTTGCACCCAGATCCGCAGCCAGATCGAGGAAACCACGTCCGACTACGACCGCGAGAAGCTCCAGGAACGCCTGGCGAAGCTCGCGGGCGGCGTCGCGATCATCCGCGTGGGCGGCGCGACCGAGGTCGAGGTGAAGGAGCGCAAGGACCGGGTGGACGATGCCATGCACGCGACCCGCGCGGCCGTCGAGGAGGGCATCGTGCCTGGTGGCGGCGTGGCCTTGCTGTATGCCGCGCGTTCTCTCTCCAAGCTCAAGCCCGAGAGCGCCGATCAGCGCACGGGCGTCGAGATCGTGCGCAAGGCCTTGTCGGCCCCGGTTCGCCAGATCGCCGAGAACGCCGGCATGGACGGTGCGGTCGTCGCGGGCAAGCTGAACGATCAGAACGACGATCAACTGGGCTACGACGCCCAGCACGATCGCTATGTCGACATGGTCAAGGCCGGCATCATCGACCCGACCAAGGTCGTGCGCACGGCCTTGCAGGACGCGGCTTCCATCGCCGGCCTGTTGGTCACCACCGAAGCCATGATCGCCGAAATCCCCGAGCGGAAGGAGCCCATGGGCGGCCCTCCGGGCGGCGGCATGGGCGGCATGGGTGGAATGGGCGGCATGGGCGGCATGGACTTCTAGTTCGCCGAAACCAACGACGCGAAGGGGCGCCCTCGGGCGCCCCTTTTCGTTTGGGGGTCCCCTTTTGGTTTGGGGTGAATGGCAACCGTGCTAGCGTCCGGCCATGACACTCGATATCGAAGCGGTCGCCCGCGCCATCCGCGAGGCTTCCGAGCGCGAAATCATGCCGCGCTTTCGCAAGCTTGAACGCCATGAAATCACCGAGAAGAAGCCAGGCGATCTCGTGACCGCGGCCGATCTCGGAGTTGAGCGCATCCTGGGCGAGCGCTTGCCCGAAATCGTTCCGGGATCGCGCATGGTCGGCGAGGAAGGCGTGCATCACGACGCCACGCTCGTGGACCTGATCAAGGCCGGCGAGGCCGTTTGGATCGTCGATCCGGTGGATGGCACGTCGAACTTCGCCGACGGCAAGCCCATGTTCGGCGTGCAGGTCGCCTTCGTGCAAGGCGGCGTCACGCGCGCGGCCTGGATTTATCATCCGGTGAGCGAGCGCATGATCGCGGCCGAGCTCGGCGGCGGCGCCTGGCTCGAAGGCCGTCGTTTGTCGGTCATGGCTACGTGCGCGTTCGAGGCGATGCGCGGCGCGCTTTACGCCGGGCCGGCGCGCCCCGGCATGCACCCCGATTTCAAGGCGCGCGCCGATCGCTACGGCGAGGCGCGCTACCGGCGCTGCTGCGCGCAGGAATATCTCGACATGGTGACCGGCGAATTGCACTTCGCGCTGTTCACGCGCCTTTTGCCTTGGGATCACGCGGCGGGCGTGCTCATCCATGCCGAGGCCGGCGGTCATGCTCGCCTTACCGATGGGCGGGAATACGCGCCGACGATTCACGAGGGCTATATCCTGCTCGCGCCCGACAGGGCGAGCTGGGCGGAGATTCGCGCGCACTTCCTCGCCTAAATGTCTTGCGCGGCCGCCTGGCACTGAGCCAGGCTTGGCGCTCAATGGGGGGAGGGGGATTTGGCGGCACCTCGCGGCAAAACCAAGCGCGCGACTCGCGGCCAAGCGCGGGAAAGCGCACTCGCCGTGCCCGGATTGGCGGCGCATTGCTATGCCTCGCCAGAGTTCTTCGCGCGCGAGCGGGAAACCATCTTCGCCAGGGAATGGTTGTGCGTCGGACGCCTGGAAGACGTGCCGAACCCGGGCGATTACGCGAGTTTCGAGCTTTTGGGCGAGCCGCTCATGCTCGTGCGCGGCCGCGACGGCGAGGTGCGGGTGCTGTCGCGGGTGTGCCGCCACCGCTCGATGATTCTCGTCGAGGGTGCCGGCAATGCCCGCAGCTTCACCTGCCCCTATCATAGCTGGACCTATGGCCTGGACGGCCGCCTGGCGGGCGCGCCGGAAATGGACCGCACGCCGGGATTCTCGCCGGCGAAATGCGCGCTGCCCGGACCCAAGATCGAAATCTGGGAAGGCTTCGTCTTCGTCAATTTCGAGCCGAAGGCTAAGCCCTTGGCCCCTCGCTTGGCGGGCCTTGCGCGGCATTTTCGCGCCTATCGCATCGCCGATCAGCGGGGCGTGCGCAGCTTCGAGTTCGTGGTCGATTGGAACTGGAAGGTGATGTGCGAGAATTTCATCGAAATCTATCACCACATCGGCGCCCATCGCCTCTCGCTCGAGCCCGTGCTGCCCGCTCGCTTGGGGCGCACCGAGCCCGCCGAAGGGCCCTACACGATCATGCATTCCCCGCCCAAGAAGGGCGTCGAGGCCACGGGTTGGATGGCGGGCGGGGGCGGGGCGGCCTTACCGCCCATCGCGGCTCTGTCCGGAGAACAGGCGAACCTTACCACCTTCGCGCACGGCTTTCCCGCGCACCTCATGTCGTTTTTCCGCGACCGGATCGAGTACTACCTAATTTTCCCCGAAGGCCCGGCGCGCACCCGCATCCGCAAGGTCATCTGCGTGCTGCCCGAAACCGCCGCACACCCCGATTTCGAGGCCGGCATCGCCACCATCGCCGAGCAATTCCTCGCCTTCCGCCAGGAAGACGTGATGGTCAACGATGGGGTGATGCGCGGCGTGCGCTCGCGCTATGCGCCCAGGCCGATATTCTCGCATCTCGAGGAAACCGTCGCGCGCTTCGCTGGATATGTGCGCGCCCAGGCGGGGGCGCGGTCGTGCTGAGACGGAAGGAATAGGCGATGGCCGAGGAGCGGACCGCGCGGCGCGCGCCGGCCCTGGCGTACCCGGCGGGCCCGGCGGAGGCGCGCGGCTTGGATCCCGCGAGCTATCGCGACCCCGAGATTTTCGCGCGCGAGCGCGCGCGAATCTTTTCGCGCGAATGGCTGTGCATCGGCCGCGTCGAGGACGTGGCCCGGCCCGGCGATTACGCCTCGGTCGATATCGCGGGCGAGCCCCTGGTGATGGTGCGCGATCGGGACGGCGCGCTGCATGTGCACAGCCGCGTTTGCCGCCATCGTTCGATGATCTTGGTCGAGGGTAGCGGAAACGCCGGCAACTTCGTCTGCCCCTACCACGCCTGGACGTACGCGCTCGACGGGCGCCTCGTGGGCGCGCCGGAAATGGACCGCAGCCCGGGGTTCGCGCGCGAACGCTGCCGCCTGCCGGGGCCGCGCGTCGAAATTTGGCTCGGCTTCGTGTTCGTGAATTTCGATCCCGAGGCGTCGCCGCTCGCGCCGCGTCTTGCGCCGCTGTCGGG
This sequence comes from Rhizobium sp. Q54, assembly GCA_945860095.1. GTDB lineage: Bacteria > Pseudomonadota > Alphaproteobacteria > CADEGL01 > CADEGL01 > CAMAPP01. The sequence continues at coordinate 18,739 of CAMAPP010000029.1, forward strand.
CGCGCTCGCCAATTGGTCGCTCGCCGACATGGTGACCGTGCGGTCCTTCGAGTTCGAGCTCGGCTGGAACTGGAAGGTGATGTGCGAGAATTTCATCGAGGCCTATCACCATCTGGGCGCCCACCGCTTGTCCCTCGAACCCTTCCTGCCGACGCGCCTGGTGCAGGTCGAGGAGAGCAAGGGGCCTTACGCCATCGTCCATATGGGCCATGCCAAGCCCGTGGGTCATGTGCCGGAGGAGGCGCGCGCGCCCACGGCCCTGCCCGACATCGCCGCGCTGACGGCTGGGCAGCGCGGCCGCTCCTCGCTCGTCCACGTCTTTCCGTGCCATCTGATTTCGCCCGAGGCGGACCGGATGGAATATTACACCGTGTTTCCCCTGGCGCCGGACCGCTTGCGCGTGCGCAAGCATTTCTGCGTGCCGCGCGCGGCCTTGGCCGAGCCCCGCACGGATGCGGCGATCGGCGAATTGGCCGCACGCCACCTTGCCTACCGGATCGAGGACGTGGCGATCAATGACGGCGTCATGAAAGGCTCGGGTTCGCGCTACGCCGCTCGCGGGCATCTTTCCCATCTCGAGCGGCCGCTCTGGGATTTTCGCCGCTGGTGGGACGAACGCATGGCGGATTAGGCGTCAGCCGGCCGAGGCGTAGCCGCCATCGACGAGAATATCCGTGCCGGTCACGTAATCGGACGCGCGCGAAGCGAGGAACACGGCGATACCGGCCAAGTCATCGGGCGTGCCCCAGCGTCCCGCGGGCGTGCGGGTCGTGACGCGCTGATCGAGTCCGGGAACCTCGATCCGGGCGCGGCGCGTGAGATCGGTGTCTATCCAGCCCGGCAGGATGGCATTGGCCTGGATATTGTCCTTGGCCCAGGCGACCGCCAGGTGCCGCGTCAATTGCACGATCGCGCCCTTGCTCGCGCCGTAGGCGGCGTGCAGGGGCGTTGCGAGATGGGACAGGATCGAGCCGATGCATAGGATCTTGCCGAAGCCCGCGCGTTTCATGTGCGGATAGGCCGATTGCGCGCATACGAAGGCCGATGTCGCGTTCGTATCGATGATGGCGCGCCATTCCTCGAGCGTGGTGTCCTGGGGCGGCTTGCGCACGGCGGTGCCGGTATTGGCGACCAGGATGTGCAAGCCGCCCCAACGCTCGGCGGCGCGCGCGACAAGGGCGCGGCACGAATCGGGATCGGTTGCCTGATACTCTACGGCCATGGCTTTTGCGCCCATGGCTTCGAGTGCCGCGAGGGCGAAAGCGTTTTTCTCGGGGTTGCGCCCGGCAATGGCCACCGCGGCGCCGGCCTTGGCGAGGCCGCGCGCGATGCCAAGACCGATGCCGCCATTGCCGCCGGTAACGAGCGCTATCCGGCCGGAAAGATCGAACCAAGTCGAATCGAACGCGGAAACCATCGCTTGTTATCCTCGATTCGGAGAGCGATCCGGGTGGACCGAAATCTCGCGCTTCACGCGCGCAGGCGTTCGCCCTTGGGATCGTACGGCGCACGGAACGAGGCCTTGGCGCCGTGGCGTTTGCCGTGAGTTTCGATCTCGAAGCCCTGGGCCGCGATATGGGCCGCATCGACGCCGTTCTCGTCCCGGACATAGCCAAGGCCCGTCGAGCGCCCGAGCGCATGGCCGTAACCGCCCGAGGTTATGCGCCCGACGATGCGTTCGCCGCGCCAAATGGGCTCGTCGTGGATCAGAAGGGGTTCGGGGTCGTCGAGCACGAATTGGACGAGGCGCTTGGTCAGGCGGACATTGCGCTGCGCCTCGATCGCCGCGCGGCCGATGAAGTCCTTGTTCCAGGCGACCGCGAAGCCGAGGCCGGATTCGATCGGCGTGTCCTCGCTGCCGATATCGTGGCCCCAATGGCGATAGCCTTTCTCAAGGCGCAGTGAATCGAGGGCGTGATAGCCCGCGAGCGCGAGGCCGTGGCGCTCGCCGGCGCTTCTGAGCGCGCCGAACACCCGGTGCATCTCGGGCGTCGGCACGTAGAGTTCCCAGCCGAGTTCGCCTACATAGGTCACGCGCTGGGCGCGCACACGAACGCCCGCGACCTCGATCTCGCGCGCGGCGAGATAGGGGAATGCGGCATTGGAGACATCGCCCTCGGCCACGCCCGAGAGGATGTCGCGCGCGCGCGGTCCCATGAGCGACAAGGTACCCCAGGCCGGGGTGATGTCCGCGATCGCGACCCGCTCGCCCGGCTCGGCCGCGCGCCGGAGCCATTCGAGATCGCGAATGGCGCTCGCCGCCGCGGTGACGACGACATAGAGGTCCTCCGCCCAGCGCGTCACCGTCAAATCGGCTTCGATGCCGCCCTTGGCATTGAGCCATTGCGTGTAAATCACGCGGCCCGGCGCGCCTCCGGCATCGTTGGCGCACATGCGTTGCAGCAGGCGTTCGGCGTCGGGTCCTTGAACAAGGATTTTGGCGAAGGAGGATTGGTCGAACAATCCGGCCGCTTGGCGCACGGCCATGTGCTCGGCCGCGGAATAGGCGAACCAGTTCTGCCGCTCGAAGGAATACTCGTATTTGGGCTCGACGCCCTTGGGCGCGAACCAGTTCGCGCGCTCCCAGCCGGCGACGGCGCCGAAGCACGCGCGGCTTTCGGCCAGGGCCGAATGGAGCGCCGAGCGCCGCGCGCCGCGCGCGGTCTCGTACTGCTTGAACGGCCAATGGGGCGCGTACATATTGCCGAGCGCCTCGATGGTGCGGTCGAACAAATAGCGCTTATTGGTCATGAACGGCGTCGCGCGCCGGATATCCACATCCGACAGATCCATGCTCGGCTCGCCGCCCACGATCCACTCGGCGACGGCCTTGCCCGCGCCGGCGGAAGACGCGATGCCGATCGAATTGAAGCCGGCGGCGACGAAATAATTCCGCAATCCCGGCGCCTCGCCGAGATAGTAGCGATTGTCCGGGGTGAAGCTTTCGGGACCGACCAGCAATTGGCGGACTTCGGCCTTCTCCAAGCTCGGCACGCGGTGCAGACCGTTGCTCATGAGGATTTCGAACTGGTCCCAATCCTCGGGCAGGACATCGAACTCGAAGCTCTCGGGAATGCCGTCCATGCCCCAGGGCTTGGCCTTCGGCTCGAAGCCGCCAAGCAGCAATTTTCCCGCGTCTTCCTTGATGTAGATATGCCCGTCGTAATCGCGCAGCGACGGCAGGCCCGCGTGCATGCCGGCCATGGGCTGGGTGACGATGTACATGTGCTCGGCCGCGTGCAGGGGGACATGCGCGCCCGAGGCAAGCGCCAGATCGCGCGCCCACATGCCGCCACAATTGATCACGACCTCGGCCGCGATTTCGCCGCCCGCCGCCGACACGCCGACCGCGCGCCCCTGGCGCATCAGAACCCTATCGACCTTCACGCCTTCGAAAATCTTGGCGCCGCCCATGCGCGCGCCCTTGCCCAGGGCCGCGACGGTATCCACGGGATTGGTTTGGCCGTCGCCCGGAATCCAAATCGCGCCGACGAGATCGTCCGAGCGCATGAGCGGCCATTTCTCGCCGGCCTCGCGCGGGGAGAGCGGATGAACCTCGACCCCGAAGCATTTTCCCAAGCCGAGCTGGTGCAGATACTGGTCCATGCGCCCCTTGGTGCGCGCGACCGCCATCGAGCCGCGCCGCTGGAAACCGGTCGCTTGGCCGGTCTCCGCTTCGAGCGTGCCGTAGAGCCGGGCGCCATAGACCGCGAGCTGGGTCAGGTTCTGCGTGGCGCGCAATTGTCCGACCAGACCCGCCGCGTGCCACGACGTGCCCGAGGCGAGTTTCTTGCGCTCCAGCAGCACCACGTCGCGCCAGCCGAGCTTCGTCAGATGATAGGCGACCGAGCAACCGACGATGCCGCCGCCGATGATGACCGCGCGCGCGTGGCGGGGAAGGGTTGCCATGGCTCTCGCTACTTCTTCCGGTCAGCCGGCGCGCATGAAGGCGCCGAGCGTGGCGCTCACGTCATGCGGGGCCTCGAACAGCATCGAGTGCTTTAGGCCCGGCCAGATGTGCAGCTTGGAACCGGCGATCGCCTCGTGCATGACGGTGGACATGCGCACGTTCGAGCCGACGTCGAATTCGCCGGTCGCGACCAAGGTCGGGACCTTGATTTCGTGGAGACGGTCGGCGAAATCGGTTTCGGCGAGCACGGCATAGGCGGCGGCGTAACATTCCGGGTCCATGCGCTCGGCATGGCGGCGCCGGCGCGCGATGACATCGGGATTTTTCGCGCGGAACCCGGGCGTGAACCAGCGATCGACCGAGGCCTCGAAATGGCCGAGCGGGCCCTTGGCGGTCAAATGGGCCAGGCGTTCGCGCACGCGCGCGAATTCCTCTGGCGTGCGGCCCGCGACCGCGGCCATGATAGCCAGGCGCTCGATATATTCCTGATGCTTGAGCGCGAAGCCCTGCACGATGAGGCCGCCGAGCGAAAACCCGGCGAGGCGCGTGCGCTTTAAACCCACATGATCGAGCAAGGCCTTGACGTCCGACACGAAGTCCCAGACCGTGTAGGCGCCCTTGACCTTGTCGGACTGGCCGTGGCCGCGCAGATCGAGGCGCAGGATCCTGAAATCGCGCTTCAAATCCTCGACCACGCTGTCCCAGGCGTCGTTGCCGCCGCCGACCCCGTGAACGAGGGTGAGCGGCGGGCCTTCGCCGTCCCAGCGGTAGTAAATCTTCACGCCGTCATGGTCGAACATCATGCGTTTGCCCCCTATGGCGCACGCGCCTCCTACGGTGCACGAGCCCCCTACGGTGCACGAGCATGGTGCGCAAATATGGCGCGCCGACGATGGCATGCGGGGCCGCGCCCGGGCAAGGCGGGCGTCGTCGGCGCAAGCGCTTAGGGACGGCGAGGGGGACCAGCGCGTCTGGCCGCGAGAATCCCTTCGTGCTAAGACCGGCCGGCAGGAGATGCCATGCCGGACGACCGCCACGTCATCGATTTGAATCCGCCCGTTTCCGACCAGGTCAAGACGACGACCTGCTACATGTGCGCTTGCCGATGCGGCATCAAGGTGCATTTGAAGGCCGGGCAAGTCCGCTACATCGAGGGCAATCGCGATCATCCCGTCAATCGCGGCGTGCTGTGCGCCAAGGGTGCCGCGGGCATCATGCATCACTTGTCGCCCGCGCGCCTCGCGCAACCATTGCTGCGCACGGGGCCAAGGGGCTCGGGCGAATACAAGACGATATCCTGGGACGAGGCCTTGGATTTGGCCGCGTCCTGGCTCGGCGAAATCCGCCGCACCGATCCCAGCAAGCTCGCCTTCTTTACCGGGCGCGACCAGAGCCAGGCCCTGACCGGTTGGTGGGCGCAGCAGTTCGGTACGCCCAATTACGCCGCGCATGGCGGATTTTGCTCGGTCAATATCGCGGCGGCGGGGCTGTATTCCATCGGTGGTTCGTTCTGGGAATTCGGCGAACCCGATTGGGCGCACACCAAATATTTGCTGATGTTCGGCGTGGCCGAGGATCACGATTCCAACCCGATCAAGATCGGACTCGGGAAGCTGAAGGCGCGCGGGGCGAAATTCGTGTCGGTCAATCCCGTGCGCACGGGTTACTCGTCGATCGCCGATGAATGGTTGGGCATCCGTCCGGGCACGGACGGATTGTTCGTGCTGTCGTTGGTGCATGAATTGCTGCGCGCGGGCAAGGTGGATGCCGAGTATCTGGCGGCGCACACCAATATGCCGTGGCTGGTGGTGCAGGCGCGGGGCACGGCCGAGGACGGATTGTTCGCGCGCGACGCCGAGGGCGCGCCGCTATGTCTCGATCGCATCGGCGGCATGCTCGCGTCCGCCCTCGATCCGCAGATCCGCCCCGCGCTCGACGGCGCGACCGTTCTGCCCGATGGCCGCCGCGCCGTCACCGCCTTTCGTTTGGCGGGCGAGCGCTATCTCGATCCCTGCTACGCCCCCGACGCCGTGGCCGCGCGCACGGGCGTGCCGGCGGATACCATCCGGCGCATCGCGGCCGAGCTCGCGCGGGTCGCCTTCGATGAGGCGATCGAGTTGGCGCAACCCTGGACCGATTGGGCCGGGCGCCGGCACGAAACCATGCGCGGCCGGCCCGTGGCCATGCACGCGATGCGCGGCATTTCGGCGCATGCGAACGGATTTCACACCTGCCGCGCGATACATCTGTTGCAGATGCTGCTCGGCACCATCGACGTGCCGGGCGGGTTTCGCTACCGGCCGCCATTCCCGCGTCCGATTCCGCCGGCCGTGCGCCCGACGGGAAAGCCCGGGCAACTTGCGCCTAACCAACCGATGCCCGGCCCGCCGCTTGGCTTTCCCCAAGGGCCGGAGGATTTGATCCTCGCGGCCGACGGCTCGGCCGCGCGCATCGACAAGGCGTTTTCCTGGGAGGCACCGTTGGCCGCCCACGGCGCCATGCATCTCGTCATCGCCAACGCGCACGCGGGCGATCCATACCCCATCGACACGCTGTTCCTGTATATGGCGAACATGGCGTGGAATTCGGCGATGAACGTGCCCGGCACGCTTGCCATGCTGACGGACACGAACGCGGATGGCGGCTACAAGATTCCGCGCATCATCTATTCCGACGCCTTCGCCTCCGAGATGGCCGCCTATGCCGATCTCATATTGCCGGATACGACCTATCTCGAACGCTGGGACTGTATTTCCCTGCTCGACCGGCCGATTTGCAACGCCGACGGCGTGGCCGACGCCATTCGCCAGCCGGTGGTGCCGCCCGGCCGCGATGTCCGACCGTTCCAGGACGTCCTCATCGCGCTCGGCGCCAAGCTCAAGCTACCGGGCCTCACCAACGCGGACGGCACGGCCAAATATCCGGGCGGATACGCGGACTACATCGTGCGCCACGAGCGCGCGCCCGGGGTGGGCAGCCTCGCCGGTTGGCGCGGCACCGGCGGCGAAAAATACGGCAAGGGCGAGCCCAATCAAGATCAGCTCGCGCGTTATATCGAGAACAACTGCCATTGGCGCCACGAGATCGCGCCCGAGCACAGATATTTCAAATTCGCCAATCGCGGCTATCTCGAATTCGCGGCCGCCATGGGTTTCATTGCGAAGGCCGAGCGCATCGTGCTCCAGCCCTATAGCGAGGCCATGCAGCGTTTTCGCCAGGCGGCGCGCGGTCATGGCGCGATCCAGCCGCCGGACGCGCACCGGGCGCGCGTGGAAACCTATTTCGACCCCTTGCCGTTCTGGTACGAGCCGTTCGAGCACGCCGGATTCGACGCGGCTGCGTTCCCCATGCACGCGGTCACCCAGCGGCCAATGGCCATGTATCATTCCTGGGGATCGCAGAACGCCTGGCTGCGCCAGATCATGGATTCCAACCGGCTCTACCTTCATCGCGGGCGTGCCGAGGCCCTCGGCATCGGCGAGAACGATTGGGTTTGGGTTACGAGCCCGCACGGCAGGATCAAGGCGCAAGCGCGCCTGATGGAAGGTACGAACCCCGATACGGTCTGGACCTGGAACGCCGTCGGCAAGCGCTCGGGCGCGTGGAATCTCGCGCCCGACGCGGCGGAAGGGCGCAAGGGATTTCTGCTCAACCACCTGATCGCGGAACTTTTGCCGCCGCGCGCGGACGGCCATCGCTACGCCAATGCCGATCCCGTGACCGGGCAAGCGGCGTGGTACGACTTGCGCGTGCGGGTCGAGAAGGCGGACCCGACCGAGGCGTCCGAGACCTCGCCACAGTTTCCGGTTTTGCCCGCGCCGCCTGGCGTGGGCGCGCGGCCGCGTATTCTGCGCACGGGCGCGAAGGCCCAAATCCCGAGCACGGGCGCGAAGGAAGCCTCGCGATGACGAGTCTGCCCCGCGCGACCGCGAAAAAACTCGGCCTCGTCATCGATCTCGATACCTGCGTCGGCTGCCATGCCTGCGCGGTTGTCTGCAAGGAATGGAATAGCGGCGGCCATAGCGCGCCGATGACCGATCGCTCGCCCTACGATGCCGATCCGATGGGCGTGTGGTTCAACCGTGTCCACAGCTTCGAGGCGGGCGAGGGGGCAAGCTCGCGCACGGTACATTTTCCGCGTTCGTGCCTGCATTGCGAGACGCCCGCGTGCGTGACCGTGTGCCCGACGGGGGCGTCGTACAAGCGGCCCGAGGACGGCATCGTGCTGGTCGATGCCGATCTGTGCATCGGTTGCCGCCTCTGTTCCTGGGCGTGCCCGTACGGCGCGCGCGAATACGATCACGACGACGGCGTGATGAAGAAATGCACGCTGTGCATCGACCGCATCTACAACGAAAATCTCGAGGAGATCGACCGGGTCCCGGCCTGCGTCTCGACCTGCCCCGTGGGCGCGCGCCATTACGGCGATTTGGGCGATCCCGAATCGGCCGTGTCGAAATTGGTGGCCGAGCGCGGTGGCTACGATCTCATGCCCGAGATGGGTTTCGCGCCGGTCAATCAATACTTGCCGCCGCGCCCGCGCCGCGATGCCGGAAACTGCGCCGCCGAACGCCTGGAGCCCGTGGCCATCGAGGCCGCGGGCGTGCTCGGCTGGATCGACCGCTTGCTGTCGCGCTGACGTGCATCCTGCCTATTCGATTATTTTTTTTACCACCACGTCCGGAGCCGGATACGGCCTTCTGGCGTGGCTCGGTATCTTGGTTGGGCTCGGGCATTTGCGACCCGATTTCGCCACGGGCCTCGCGGCCTTTGCGCTGTCCTTCGGTTTGATCGGCTTTGGGCTCTTGTCTTCCATGTTTCATCTCGGCCACCCCGAACGGGCCTGGCGGGCGTTTTCACAGTGGCGGACCTCCTGGCTGTCGCGCGAGGCGGTCATGGCCGTGGTCACGTTCTTTCCGGGCCTGGCGTTCGCCTATGGCTGGGTCATTGAAGGTGAATTTTGGCGCTGGGCCGCTTTGGCAAGCGTGCTCGCGGCGATCGCAACCGTCATCTGCACGGCGATGATCTACGCGAGCCTTCGCAC
>CAMAPP010000030.1 GCA_945860095.1 Rhizobium sp. Q54
GCGGCCCCGTCGGGGGCCGTCCATCAGTCGTCGGCGCGGCGCACGAGTTCGCGGATTTCCTTCTGAACCAGCCGGTCAACCACTGTCGGGAGATTGGCCTCGAGCCAGTCGCGCAACATCGGCTTCAAGAGCTCGCGCACCAAATCCTCGAGCGTGCGGTTGCCCTGGCCGAGCGGCAGGCCGGCGGGACCGCGCGCCGTATCGAGCGAGGCCGACAAGGCACCGAAGGCGCGGACCGAGGCTTCAGCCGCTGCCGCCGACACCAAACCCTCGCGGGCCTCCGCCTGGCGCTCGACCTCGGGCTTCTCGGCGGGCATGGGGGTCTCCGTTCTGGCCGCGATCTTGGGTGCCGCGGGCGGTTCGGGCACGGCCGCGGCTTCGGGCTCGATCATCCGGGCAGTCGGGGCGGCGGCATCGGCCTTCGCGGCCGCGACGGCCATGGCGGCGGAAATGCCCTTGGCGGCGATCGCCTTGCCTTCCTCGACGACCTCGGTCAAGTCGATGACGTCGGCCACGCGCTCGGGCTTGTTCTCGGTCGGGCCTTCGGAACCATCGTCGGCAATGATCTTCCGAATAGAGGCGAGAATCTCCTCCATCGACGGATCCTGCTGGTGTTTGGCTTCGGCCACCGGATCACTCCCTCGAAAAATACGCGATGCGCGCCCGGCATCGCCGGCGCGCTGTGGATATTATTCTTCGATACTAGTCTTTACAAGGAGTTACCGGCAAGGGCTCATTATTCGTCGATCCCCGAGCCCCAAATCTTGTCCCGAACCTTGTTGTAATAGGCTGCGGGATCGTAGAGATCGACCGGCAAGCCGAGATCGCGGGCGGTCAAATTGCCGACGGCCTGGCGTACCCGATAGGCCGCCACCACTCGGTCGCGGCGCGCACGCACCAGATTGACGCGCGCATCGCGCAATTCCTGCTCGGCGTCCAAAACATCGAGCACCGTTCGCAAACCGGCGGCCGCTTCCTGCTCCACGCCTTCGAGGGCGATCCGGTTGGCCTCGGCCTCCTTGGTGAACGACACCACGCGCGCCCTGGCGGACATCATTTCCTCCCAAGCCGAAATGGTGTCTTCCATGGCCTGGCGCCTTGCCTCCTCGATCAGGGCCTTGCGCTGGCTGGAGATTTGCTTGGATTCGCGCAAGCGCGCATCGACGGCGCCTTGCTGGTAAAGCGGCACGGTCAGACGGGCGATCGCGCGGCCTTCATTGCTGCGGCTGAAAACGGCGGAAACATTGTCGCTCTTGGTGAACGAACCGATGAGATTCATGGACGGCAAGCCCTCGCCCGCGACCAAATCGACGTCCGCCTCGGCGGAACGTTGGTCGAAATCCGCCGCAACGACGGCCGGATTGCGCGTGCGCGCCGCATCGAGCGCGTCCTTGAGCGAAAGCGGCAAATCCCCGGGAACCGGAGGTTCGGCCAATTTTCCGGGCGTTTCGCCGACCAGACGCAGATAGGCCGCGCGCGCGGCCTCAAGCTGGCCCTCGGACTGAATGCGCTCGGCGGTCGCGCGGGCATGGCGGGCCTCGGCTTGCGCCACGTCGGTGCGCGTGACTTCGCCGACCTCGAAGCGATCGACCGTCGCCTCGAGTTGTTTCTTGAGCACTTGCTCGTTGTTGAGGTTGAGATCGAGTACGGCCTCGTCGCGCACGACGTTGAGATAGGCGATGATCGCATCGCGCAATACCGTTTGTTCGATGCCGATCAGGCGCGCGCGCTCCGCCACAACGCGGTGCTCGGCGCGCTCGGTTTCCGCCGTCGTCCGGAAGCCGCGGAACAGCGGTTGGGTGATGGTCAGGCCGTAGACGCGCTCGGAGCGATTCTCGGATTGCTTCGAGATGGTCGAACGGTCGGCGCCGTTGATCTCGGACGATTCGATGCCCTTGCCGGCGTCGATTTGAAGCGACACGGTGGGGCGCCAATTGGACAGGGCGCGGGGCACTTGTTCGTCCGTCGAACGCAGACGCGCGCGCTGGGCGCCGATGGTCGGGTTGTTCTGATAGGTCTTGATCAAGGCATCGTCGAGTGTCTGCCCGTGGGCCGCGATGGCCCACCCCAAACCCGCCGCAAATGCCGCCGCCGATACCGTGCCGCGATAGATTCGCCGCCGCATGGCAATCTCCTTGAACAGAACGGACCGGCGTATTTGCATCGGCCCGGATTAAAACACGAAGCTCGGAGGCACGCCGAACCCCGGAAGGGCCGGCACCGCCGCGTCAAAAACGGGGCGGCGCGAAATCACGCCGCCACGCCGTACGACCAAGGTCCCGCGCCCGACGCCGCGCTCGTTTACGACCGCCGCCAGGCGTCCGCCTTCGGCCAATTGGTCGAGAACTTCTTCCGGCAGAATTTCGATCGCGCCGTCGAACAAGATCACGTCGTACGGCCCGCGCGCGGCGCAGCCTTCATCGAGCGCGCCGTGCTCGATCGTCGCGTTCGTCAAAGCCAAATCCGCCAGCGTGTGCGCGGCTTGGGAAGCGAGCGTGCGGTCGGTTTCGACCGCGACCACGCAGGCGCATAGCCGCCCCAACACCGCCGCCGAATAGCCAGACGAACAGCCGATCACGAGGGCTTTGTCGCCGGCACGCGGTTCAGCGATCTGAATGAGACGCGCCATAACCATGGGTTCCATGAGAAACCGGCCGCCGCCCAAATCCAGGTCATCGTCGACATAGGCGATTCCTTGGAGCGCCAACGGCACAAAACGCTCACGCGGGATATCCAGGAGCGCCCCAAGAAGACCGGGGTCGGTGACCTTATTCGTGCGAATCTGACTTTCCACCATATTATGACGTGCTGCGGCAAATTTCGACATTGGACTACAACATCTTGTGGCAAAAACGTCAAGCGGGGATTGCGACCCCGAGCGCTAACTTCATAGACCTGTGGCCTTCCCCCCACAAGCGCGTTCGGCGCATGCCGCAGAGGCCGCGAGCGATGCCAAGCCTTGACCCCCGGGGTTGGCGATGCCTATACCGCACGCGCCGCGCTTGGATGGGCCGGGTGGCAGAGTGGCCATGCAGGGGACTGCAAATCCCCGTACGTCGGTTCGATTCCGGCCCCGGCCTCCAATCCTCGTGGCGCGCCCGGACGCGCCGGCCCTTTCGGTGATTGCTTCCCGGTTGGGGTCCGCATCGATATTGGCGCACGGGATGGGGCGTACTAGGCTGCCGCCGCTTTTCATAGGGAGGAATTACATGGCCCAAGACGTGGTCGTCACTTGCGCCGTCACCGGCGCGCACAACAATTTCCAGAAACACCCGAACTTCCCGATCACGCCCAAGCAGATCGCCGATGCCTGCATCGAGGCGCGCAAGGCGGGGGCGGCGGTGACGCATATTCACGTGCGCGACCCCAAGACGGGCCAGCGGATCTACGATCCCGCCCTGTTCCGCGAGGTGGTGCAGCGCATCCGGGATTCGGGCTCGGACGTGCTGATCAATCTCACGACCGGCGAAGGCGGCCGCTACGTGCCCAGCGAGGATAATCCCAAAATCGGCGGCCCGGGCACGACGATCATGAAGCCCATGGATCGCTTGGTGCATATCGAGGAATTGCGCCCCGATATCGCCACCCTCGATTGCGGCACGATGAATTTCGGCGAAAGCGTGTTCATGAACACCCCCGCCCATCTCCGCATCATGGCGAAAAAGATCAAGGAACTGGGCGTGAAGCCCGAAATCGAGTGCTTCGAGATGGGCCATATCATGCTGGCCCGCCAATTGATCGAGGACGGCCTGATCGAGGCCCCTCCCCTGTTCCAGCTCTGCCTGGGGATCAATTGGGGCGCCCCGGCCACCCCCGAGGTCATGGCGACCATGCGGAACTTGCTGCCCGCCAACGCCAAATGGGCGGCCTTCGGTATCTCGCGCTGGGAGTTCCCCATGGTGGCCCAGGCGGTCAATCTCGGGGGCCAGGTGCGCGTCGGCCTCGAGGACAATCTGTACCTGGAAAAGGGCGTGTTCGGCACCAACGCGCAATTGGTCGAGAAGGCCGTGCGCATCGTGCGCGAACTCGGCTTCGAGCCCGCCGAACCCAAGCGCGCGGCGGAAATCCTCGAGTTGCCCCCGCGCGGGCAGAGCGCGCCCAAGCGCTAGCCACGACGGCGCTAAATGGAAAACGGCGCCGGGACGGTCCGGCGCCGTTTTCCATGCAACACCGCCCTTACGACTAGCCCGCGTACACCACCTTGTCCGTGCTGCCCGCGATCTTGCCCTTTTTCACCGCGGCCACGACATCCGATAGATCGTTCACATAGGCATCGATGGCCTTGGCGTGAATCGGGTTGAGCGCGAGGTGCATGCCGTGCGGTTCGCGCGCGCGCGCGACCGCCCAGCCCTTCGCCCCCATGCCGTCGGCGACGGCATAGATATCGAACACGTTCGAGCCGAAATTGACGAGGCCGATATCGGGATTGCCCCGGACCTCGAACCCGCCGATGGACTTCAAGGCGTCGAACACCCTCTGGCGCACGTCCATGATGGTCTTCGCAGCCTTGATATAGCCGTCCTCGCCGAGATATTTGAGCGTGGTCCAGGCGCCAGCCAAGGCGCCTCCGGTGCGCGAGCCGCCAATGGTGGGGGTGGTGTAGGTGCCGTAGGGCCAGTCCTCGAAATAGAACGTGAAATAGTCCTTTAGCGCCGCGTCGCGCACCAAGAGGGTCGAGATGTTTTTCGGCGCGTAGCCGTATTTATGCAAATCGGCCGAAACCGACCACACGCCCGGCACGCCCAAATCGAAATCGGTCACGGGAAAACCGAGTTTCTTCACGAAGGGCGCGACATAACCACCGACACAGGCATCGACATGGAACCAGATGTCGCGCTTGGCCGCGACCGCCGCCAATTCCGCGATGGGATCGATGACACCGAAGGGATAACAGGGCGCCGAGCCCACCATCATGATGACATCGTCGCCGAGCGCGGCTTCCATCGCACCGACATCGGCCTTGCAGTCATCGCTGCGCTGGGGGATGCGCGTGACCTTGAGGCCAAAATAATGCGCGCCCTTATTGAAGGCCGGGTGCGCCGTGCGCGGCAATACAATGCGCGGTTGCTTGATGTCGGGGCGGTTTTTGCGCGCCCATTCGCGCGCGCCCAGCACCGCGAGAAGCACGCTCTCCGTCCCACCCGTGGTGATCTGCCCGCCGGCACCCTCGGGCGCGTTCAGGATCTCGAGCGCCATCTTCAGGATTTCATCCTGGAACATGGTCAGCGAGGCGAAGCCGACCTTGCGCTTCTTCGCCATCTCCCCCGAATACAGCGCGTTCTCGACCAGGAACATGAGATAGGCGTCGTGGCTAACCTTCAAGAGATCGTCGTCCACGACGTAGGACGACATGGCCATGCGGCCCTCGTGCCACTTCGAATCCTGAAGGCGGATGTCTTGCATCACGCCGTGCAGCTCCGCCCACGGGATGCCGCTTTTGGGAAACACGGTGTTCTGCACGAAGCCCTCCACGTTTTAGGGTTCTAGGCGCAAGACCGGGCGCTACGCCGTCGCGGCACCCATTCGCTTGCGCAGGGCCGAGGTCGCTTCCGGGTCCACGGCCTTGCCCGCGGCATCCACGACTACCCCGTACATCTTCGACACCTGCTCGGCGGTATAGTACCCGAGCGCCACGTCGCGGCGAACCTGTTCGGGCGCGCGCTCAAGGGCGTCGCCGAAACCGCCGCCGCCAGGCGTTCCGACCAGCACCATATCGCCTTCCGCCATGTGCAGGCCCTGGTCCTTCGAAAAGTGCGGCAGGAAATAGTCGGGCTGGCCTTGGCGGCGCACGATCACCGTGTTCGGCCCACCATCCGCCCCGCCCTGCACGCCTTGCGGCCCCACGCGCCCGTGATCCATGACGAAAGAGGCGATGGCGGTGCCGCGCCGAATGCGCACCCGGTAATTCACCCCGAAGCCGCCCCGATTCTTGCCGGCCCCCCCCGAGCCCTCGCGCAGGGAGTATTCCTCGAACAGGATCGGATAGAACTGCTCCATGACCTCCAAGGGCTGGGTCTTGGAAATGCCGATGGTCGAGCAGCCGTTCGAGATGCCGTCGCCCGCGTACCAACCGCCGTAACCGCCGCCCGAAAAAATGTACATCACGTAATTGCGGTTGCGCACCGGATCGTGGCCGCCCAGGGCGAAATTGCCGCTGGTGCCCGCGGGCGCCGCGAACAATTTATCGGGGATGACGTTGGCCAGGGTCGCGAACATGGCCTCGCAGATGCGCTGGCTGACCTCGGCCGCGCAGCCCGAAACGGGGCGCGGGTATTTGGCGTACAGGAACGTGCCTTCGGGATCCGTGATGTGAATGGGCTCGAAGGTACCCGCGTTTAGCGGCACGTCGGGGAAGATGTGCTTCATCGCGATATAGACCGCCGAGCGCGTGGTCGCGATCACGCAGTTCATCGGCCCCATGCACGGTGGGCTCGATTTCGACATATCGACGTGCATCTCCGAACCCGCGATCTTGAGCTCGAGCGAAATTCGGAGCGGCTCGTTGACCACGCCGTCCGAATCGAGGAAGGCCTCGCCGTGATAGGTGCCGTCCGGAATCTGGGCGATCTTGGCTCGCATCTGCTGGGCGGCGCGGCGTTTGAGCTCGATGATGGACGCCTCGACGGTGTCGCGGCCATAGCGGTCCATGAGCGCGGTCAGGCGCTTATCGCCGATGGACAGCGCCGCGGCCTGGGCCTTGATATCGCCGATGGTCTGGTCGGCCGTGCGGATGTTCGACAGAACGATGGCCAGGATTTCCTCGTCCATCTTGCCTTCCTTGACGAGCTTCACCGGCGGCAACCGCAACCCTTCCATCTCGACATCGGTCGCTTGCGCCGAAAATCCACCGGGCACGGCGCCGCCCGTGTCGCGCCAGTGCCCGGTATTGGCAAGCCAACAGAACAATTCGCCGCGATAGAAGAACGGCCGGTAGAAGCGCACGTCCATGAGATGCGTGCCGCCCAAATAGGGGTCGTTGGCGATGTACATGTCGCCTGGGCGAACGTCCTTGGCGCGCTCGATGACCGCGCGGGTGCCGTACTGCATCGTGCCCATGAAGATCGGCAAGCCGAGATCGCCTTGGGCGATGAGCTCGCCGTTATCGCGGTGGTAGATGCCGTCGGAACGATCGAAGGCCTCCGAGATCACCGGGCTGAACGCGGCCCGCTGAAACGCCATGTCCATCTCGTTGCAGACCTGGATCAAGCCGTTCTGCACGACCGCCAGGGTGACGGGATCGATGTGCATGCTCATCGCGCTGCTCCTTGGGGCACGGTGATGATCAAATTTCCGATCGCATCCATTTCGACGGTGCTTCCCGGCTCGACGATGGTCGTGGTGTCAAGCTGCTCGACGATGGCCGGGCCGTCGAAGCGCGCGGCCTTCGGCAATTTCTCGCGGTGATAGACGGGCGTCTCGTGCCAAGCGTCGTCGAAGAATACTTTTCGGGAATCCACGCGCGCATCCGCGAGCGTCTTGCCTTGCGCCCCCCAATCGACGAGCGCCTTGAGATCGACCCCCTTGCGCCGTCCGATGGCGGCGGTACGCACATTGACCAGCACCGCGCGAATCTCCGGCAATTCCACCTCGAACCGCTGGAAATAGGCCTTCTCGAAGATTTCCTGGATGACCTCGCGCGACACCGCCGCCCGGTCGAGCGGCACGGTCAGAACATGGCTCTGCCCCTGGAACTGCATATCCGCGGCGTGAATGAACTCGATACCCTCGATGGGAATCCGTTCGCCCTCGATGGTGCGCCGACCTTCCGCGCGCTGGTCCTCGAGGATCGTGCGCACCAGGGCGATATCGAGCGATTGCACGGGCTTGTTGACCGTGCGCACGTAGTCGTGGCGCACATCGGCGACCAGACAGCCGAGCGCGCTGGTGATGCCGGGGCGCACCGGCACGAGAACCTTCGGGATCGCTAGCTCGCGCGCCAAGGCCGATGCGTGGAGCGGCCCCGCCCCGCCGAAGGCGAAAAGCGCGAAATCCCTGGGATCCTGGCCGCGCGAAAGCGACACGATGCGCAACGCCCCCGCCATCTTGTCATTGGCGATGCGCACGATGGCGGCGGCGGCTTCGACCGCGCTCAAGCCCAACTTGGCGCCGATCTCGCGTTCGATGATCGCGGCCACGTGCGCGACCGAAATGGCGTTGTCCACCGACAGCAATTTCTTCGCGTTCAGCCGGCCGAGCACGAGATTGGCGTCCGTGATCGTCGGCCGCTCCCCGCCCCGCCCGTAGCAGATGGGGCCGGGCTTGGCGCCCGCGCTTTCGGGGCCGACCTGAAGGATTCCGGCATCGTCGATAAAGGCGATGCTACCCCCGCCCGAGCCGATGGTGTGGATATCGACCATCGGAACATGGATCGGCATGGCGTATTCGAGTTCGAATTCGGTCGTGGTCTGGGGCACGCCGTCGCGGATCAGCGCCACATCGGTCGAGGTGCCGCCCATGTCGTAGGTCACGACGTGAGGAAAGCCCGAGGCCATGGCGGTATAGGCCGAGGCCTTCACGCCCGAAGCCGGGCCCGAGAGCACCGTGTGCACCGCCGCTTCCGCCACGACCGAGGACGAGACCGTGCCGCCATTGCCCTGCATGACCAGGAGATCGTGGGAATAGCCCCGCCCGCCGAGCTCGTGGCGCAGGCGCTTGATGTAACGGTCGAGCACCGGGCGGATCGCGGCGTTCACCGCCGCCGTCACGCCGCGCTCGTACTCCCGGAATTGGGGCAGGATGGCGCTGCCTGCGGTCACATAAGGATTGGGCCACAGCGCGCGCGCGATTTCGGCCGCGCGCCGTTCGTGCGCCGGATTGATGTAGGAATTGAAAAAGTGAATGACCAAGGACTCGCAGCCCTGTGCAAGCAACGTCTTGACCGCCGCCGCCACCCCCGCCTCGTCGAGCGGCCGAACGATCCCGCCATCGGCATCGATGCGCTCATCCACCTCAAGGCGCAGATCGCGCGGCACGATCGGGTAGAAATTTCCGGTCATTCCGTAGGCGTGCGGCCGGGTACGCCGACCGAGTTCGAGAACGTCGCGAAAGCCCTTGGTGGTGACAACGCCGACCTTGGCAATCTTGCGCTCCAGCATGGCATTGGTCGTCGTCGTCGTGCCGTGAACGATGGACGCGAGCTCCGCGAAGCCCTCGCCCGCCGCATCGATCGCGTTTAGCACCCCGAACGCCTGGTTCTCGATCGTGGTCGGAACCTTGGTGACCCGAACGATGCCCGATGCCTCGTCCACCAACATGAGATCGGTGAACGTTCCGCCAACATCGATGCCAACAACCTTGCTCATGATTTTCCTTTTTTCTCTCTTGCCGTCTCGATCGCCTGCCAGACTCGCGAGGGCGTGGCGGGCATGTCCACATGGCGCACACCCAAGGGCGCGAGCGCATCGATCAAGGCGTTCATCGCGGCCGAGGGCGCCACGATGGCACCCGCCTCGCCGCAGCCTTTCACGCCAAGAGGATTGGTGGTGCAGGGCACTTCGTTGAAAACGAGATCGAACGCCGGCATGTCGTCGGCGCGCGGCAGCCCGTAATCCATCAACGAACCCGTCAGGATTTGTCCGGTCTCCGGATCGTACACACAGCCCTCGTGCACGGCTTGCCCCAGGCCCTGCGCGACGCCGCCATGAACCTGCCCGGCGACGATCAGCGGGTTGAGAATTCGTCCGAAATCATCGACCACGCTGTAACGCTCGAGCGCGATCTTGCCCGTCTCCGGATCGACTTCGAGCTCGCAGATATGCACGCCGTTTGGGAAGGACTGCGCCATGGGTAGATAGGTCGCGAATTCCTCGAACCCCGGCTCCATGTCCCTCGGCAATTTGGGTGCCATGAAGGCCGCCGATGCCACCTCCTTGAAACTCACGCGCCGGTCCGTGCCGGGAATCGAAAAACCGCCTTCCGACACGCTCACGTCCGCGACCGCCGCCTCAAGCAAATGCGCGGCAATGCGCCGGCCCTTGTCCTCGATCTTATCGACCGCAAGCTTCAACGCCCCGCCGCCCGCGTGCAGCGAACGCGATCCGCCCGTGCCCTGGCCGTGCCGCACATTGTCGGTATCGCCCTGGACCACGCGGATATCGACGATATCGAGGCCGAAGCGATCGGCCACGATCTGGGCATAGGTCGTCTCGTGACCCTGGCCGTTCGACTGCGTGCCGACCAGCACCAGAACGCCGCCTTGGGGATCGACGCGCACCGTCGCCGTTTCCTCGGAACGCTGCACGGTGTCTTCCATATAGGCGGCGACGCCAAAGCCCCGCAGGACGCCGCGGTCCGCGGCGGCACGGCGGCGCGCGGCAAAGCCCGGCCTATCCGCCAGTTCCAGCGCCCGATCGAGATTGGCGGCGAAATCGCCGCTATCGATCACCATCTTGGTCGCGGTCTTGAAGGGCATGGCGGACGCTGGAACCAGATTGCGCCGACGCAACTCCGCCGCATCGATGCCGAGTTCCCGCGCCGCTTCGTCGATCAGTCGCTCGACGATGTAGTTGGTTTCCGGCTTGCCCGCGCCGCGATAGGCGTCCACGGGAACCGTGTTGGTAAAGACGCACTTCACTTCGGCATGGAGGGCCGGCCAGCGATACACCGAAGGCATGATCAGATGGCCGGCCTGGGTCGGGATATAGGCGCCGTACATCGACATATGGGCGCCAAGATTGGCGAGGGTGCGCGCGCGGACCGCGAGGAATATTCCCTCGCGGTCGAGCGCCAGTTCCGCTTGCGTCACCTGATCGCGGGCCTGGATATCCGATATGAAGCTTTCCGCCCGCTCGCTCGACCAGCGCACGGGCCGGCGCAAATGACGGGCGGCGTGAAGCACCAGCACCTGCTCGGGATAGAGATAGATCTTCATTCCAAAACCGCCGCCGACATCGGGCGTGATCACGCGGATGCTCTGCTCGGGAACATCGAAGATATCGTGCGCCAACTTGGCGCGCAGTTTGTGCCCGCCTTGCGTGCCGGTATGGAGCGTCATGCGCTCGCGCCCCGCATCGTACTCGCCAAGCGCGCAGCGCGTTTCGATGGGACTGGCGACGATCCGGTTGTTGACGAGCTCCAGCCGCGTCACGTGCGCGGCGCGGGAAAACGCAGCGTCCGCCGCTGCGCGGTCGCCGATTTCCCAATCGAGGGATACATTGCCCGGCGCCTGCGGCCAGACGAGCGGCGCGCCTTCTGAAACCGCCTGCCGCACTTCGACGACGGCAGGCAGCGCCCCCCAATCGACGGCGACCGCCTCGGCGGCCTCGCGCGCGGCGGCGATATTCTCCGCGATAACCGCTGCGACAGGTTCGCCCACATGGCGCACGCGATCGATGGCCAGAACGGGCCGGGGTGGATTGATCTGGGCCTTGCCGCCCTTGCCGGTCAGGCTGGCGATGCAAGGCAGATTGCCGATGCCTGCACGCGCGAGATCGGCGCCCGTATAGACCGCGAGCACACCCGGAACGGCCTTCGCGGCTTCGACGTCGATCGCAAGGATATCGGCATGGGCGTGGGGCGAGCGCACGAAGACGGCATGGACCTCGCCCGGCAGGCGGATGTCCTCGACAAAGCGGCCACGCCCCATGAGAAGACGCGCGTCCTCCACGCGACGCACGGGTTGACCAAAGCCGAATTGACCCACGTCAGACCCCTGGCCCGATTCGATCGGGCGATCCGGAATAGTTCAATACGGAACCATACTCCACCGCCCGCAAGCAAGCCCCGGAGCGCGCCAGGCCGGTCAATAGAGCCGCGTCCACTCCGGCAAGCCCCCGACCAATTTATCGAGCAGCCGGTCGAAACTGCGCCGCTCGGGCACAGACAGCGCGGACAACATGGATTTCTGCCGCGCGAGAAAGATCGGCACCATTTTCCGAAACAAGGCCTTGCCCGTGGCGGTCGGCACCAGGGTTTTCTCGCGCCGATCGGCCCGGTCGGCCCGCTGCTGCAAAAATTTCTTCCGCAACAGACGATGCACCGCGCGGCTCACGCTGTTCTTCGGGTGGCCGGTCAACGCGCTCACGTCCTTGGCCCGAAGGCCCGGCAAATGACCGAGGCAGAACAGAACGCTCGTCTCCGACTCGCTCAGGCCGAATTCTCGCTCGATTTCGCGAAATCCGGGGCCCGCGTACCAATTGCGCAAAGATGTGATGCGATAGCCGAAGCGTACCGGACTGCGCGCGACCAGGTCCCGTGTCGTCGTCAAGACCCGTGTCGTCGCCAAGAAATGCCCCTCTACGGTCCGCATGGGCCGATGACGGTGCCATGGTGCATGAACGGGAGGGCGGCGCCAAGGCGAGACCTTTACCTGGTGTTCATGCCCAAGCGCTAGATTATGGCCTTATTCGGCACCAAGCGCCGGTCCGGCAGCCCCGTACCTTGACCCTTGGCCGGCGCGGTCCTAATTTCCGCCCATTCCCCGGTAGCTCAGTCGGTAGAGCAAGCGGCTGTTAACCGCTGGGTCGCTGGTTCGAGTCCGGCCCGGGGAGCCAAATACCGAAAAAGGCCGCGTCCCAAGGGATGCGGCCTTTTTCCTTATAGCCGGTCCCAAATGGCCCGATTTGCGCGCCTCAATATTTTGGTCGCGGCGGCGGCTTTGGCACCAGCGGCGGCGGCACTGGCGGCATGATCGGCGGGGTGACGGTCGGGCGCGGCGTCATATTGCCGAATCCGGAGCCGCCACCGGGTGGCCCACCGGAAGCCATGCCCAAGGCGCCCGAGCCGTCGAACCAGGCGACCGCCTTCACGACGGAATCCCGCGCATCCTCCGGAACCAGCTGAACCGGGCCGTTGTTCCCCGCTGGATCGGTGGAGCCGTGATTGTTGGGCGGAATAGTGAGGGGTTGGAGGGCGGCGCGCCCGGACAGAAGCGCAAGCCCGCTCACCACCATGACCCGCGTGCCGGAGGAAGACACTTCGAGCAATAGTTCGGTGCCGCGCACGGAAATCACCGCATTCGGCGTGACGATGCGATAGCCCTCTTTGTTCATCGTACCGGTTATGAAGCGGAATATGCCGCGCGTCGCGTTGATCGTGAGTTCGCCCGTCTTGCGCTCGGGATCGAACACGAACTTATCGAGCGACACCACGCTGTTCGCGCCGACGCGAAAATCGGTCTCGTCGAGAAATCTAAATTGAACCCATGCCTTGCCTGCGGTTTCGACCCGCTCGCTGGCATGAACCGACATTTCCGAAGCCAGCGTGCGGCGCGATACGCCGGGCGGAGTGCCGAAGGCATCGGGCTCGACGGCCGTGACCGCGCCGATGGCGGCGATTTGTTGGGCGGAAGACGGCGGGGCGGCGGCGCAAAAAAGCGCCAAGCCAAGGACCAGATATGTTCGTGCCGACATTCCTCTCGCCCCCGCCCCTTCGCGCCGAAAAACCTCCGCGCGAATGTTGGACGATAAGCCGATCTTAGCAAACCCGCCTATGACGGGCATCACAGGCGCCCGTTCCATCACGCCACCGCGATTCGCCCATCCACGACATGCACCCGGCGCCCGGCTCGCGCGGCAAGGTCAACATCATGGGTCACGACAATGACCGTTCGGTCGCCGCTCCCGGTCAGGCGCGCGAATATCTCGAAAACGTTTCTGGCATTGGTGGTATCGAGATTGCCGGTCGGCTCGTCGGCCAGGATGACCCGAGGATCGTTCGCCAGCGCCCGGGCGATCGCGACGCGCTGGCGTTGTCCGCCGGAGAGTTGACCCGGACGCTTGCCTGCCTCGGGCGTGAGATCGAGCTCGGCTAGCAAATCGCCCGCCCGGGTCCGCATGGTCGGCCCGTCCAACGCGCCAAGTCGGCGCATTGGAATCATCACATTCTCGAACGCGGTGAATTCCGGCAACAAAAAATGGAACTGAAATACAAATCCGAGCTTGGCGAGCCGCACGGCGGCCAAGGCACCGCTATCGAGCGGACTCGTGTCCACGCCGTCGAGCCATATTCGCCCGGCGCTCGGCGCATCCAGCAATCCCAAAAGATAAAGCAAGGATGACTTGCCCGATCCCGAGGGCCCGGTGATGGCAACGAATTCGCCGGGCGCGATATCGAGATCAATTTCGCGAACCAGCGTCACGCTATTGCCGCCTTCGTTCAACGTTTTCGTGACACCTTCCGCGCGCAACACGAACATGGTTCAGGCCGCGCCGCGGATGATGTCCACGGGCCGTAGGCGCGCGGCGCGTCTTGCGGGCAGGAAAGCCGCGAGCCCGGATATGACGAGAGCGAAGATCGCCACGAGCCAATAATGGCGGAACGACCGGTCGAGCACGAAGCCCTCGGTTTTGACGAACCCTTCCATGTTGAACTTTATGCTCGCGAGCAATTCAGTGAGAGCGAAACCGAGCACCCAGCCCAAGGCCGTGCCCAGCAAGCCGACGATCACGCCTTGCGTGAGAAATATCCGACGCACATCTCCCTCGGAAAAACCGAGCGACCGCAAAATCGCGATATCGCGCGTCTTCTCATAGATGACCGTGGATAAAATATTAAAAATTCCGAACCCGGCCACGACCAATATGGCGCCGACGGATGAATACATGATCGCGTTCTGGATCACGAAGATGCCAAGAACGTTGGAGTTGGCCTCTTCCCATGATTCCGTCCGGTAGCCATATCGCGCCTCTAGTGCGTCGGCGGTCAGTCGAGCCAATTTCACGTCGTCGAGGCGCATGCGCAGCTGATTTACGACATTGGCCCGGTTCTGAAGGATTTGAGATTTCTTGAGGAGCGAATAGGCCTCGAAATTGTCGATCGTCGTCACGCCGGTGCTGAAAATGCCCACGACCTTCATCGCCAAAACGATGCCCGCGGGCGATATCGCGGATAAGGTATCGTTCATCCCGACGCCGAGCTTGGAGGCCAACCCCGCGCCCAGAACGATTCCGTTCGCGGTGCTGAGCAGGCCTTCGAGCTTGCCCGTGACCATGTCGCTTTCGATATTGGTCACGCGACGCTCGCGCGCGGGCTCGATACCGACCATCGTGCCCGACACATCCTTGCTGCCGTAGCGCAAGATGATGGGGCCACGCAGCGTCGGCGCCGCGGCGATGCCGCCCATGTTCTCGATCTGCTCGATTGTCGCACGGGCTTCGCGGATGCCGCGCAACTCATCGAGCGGGCGCAGCCCCTGAAGAAAGACGGCGGCATTCGGATAGGTCCGATTAATGGGCTGAAGCGGCGCACGGCGAAATTCGTCTTTCATAACCACGTGCGGCGACACATCGATGACCTTGGCGATGAAATAGCTTTGAAATCCCGACATCATCGCGGCCATGGCGATGAAGAAGCCCACGCCCATCGCCACGCCGCCGATGGACACGACGCTTTGGCGCTTGCGATTGGCCAAATGAGCGAGCGCGATATCAAATAGAACGCGCATATGAACCTAACCGCCGACCGCGGACGCCCGGGGCCGGGCGCGCACTCGCGCTCCTGCTTTCAGCCCTCCCGCAGACGACACCACGATGACGGCGCCTTCCTCCAGACCCGACACGATTTCGACCATTTGATCGCCGACGATGCCCGTTCCAACGGCGCGCGGCTGTGCGCGTCCCTGCTCGACCACCCATAGCCGGCCCAACTTCATCGCACCCGCCGGAACCAACAGCGCATTCGGGCGTTCGAGCACGACGACATTGATTTCGGTCGTCATGCCGACCAGTAGCGGGGTATCGCCTGGCAAGGCGATCCGGACGCGGTAGGTCTTATTCACGGGATCGCCCTTGGGCGTGATCTGTTCGACCGTTCCCTTGAGGACCTGATTGGGAAATGCATCGGCCTTGATCAGGGTCGTTTGCCCGCGGGCCACGAGCGGGATGTCTTCCTCATCGACCTCGGCCACGACCCATAACGGCTTGGGGCGCCCGACCCAGAACAGAACTTGTCCGGGCTCGGCGATTTCGCCGATCTCGCCGTCGCGCCGCAGCACCACGCCGTCCATGGGCGAAGTGATCACCATGTCGTCGAGGCGCTTGCGTGCCGCGGCAATGGCGGCCTGAGCCTGGGTGTGATCGGAGATTGCCCGGTCGTAGTTCTGCCGGCTCACGAAATTCTTGCCGATCAGCGCCTTGTAGCGATTGACCTCCTCCTCGAGGAATTGCGCGCGCAGTTCGAGTTCCTTCACCTGGGCGCGCATTTCCCGGTCGTCCAGGCGCACAAGGAAGGCGCCGCGTTTGATGGCCTTGCCTTCGCAGAGGCACAAATCGACGATCCGCCCCTTCACGACGGACGTGATCTTGGCCCAATTCACCGGTTCCACATTACCCGTCGCATAGACGGCCTTGATCGCGGGCCCGCGAATCGCCGCGACCGTTTCGACCTTGGGCCGACCGGCGAACCAATAGCTGCCGGCGGCGGCTACCACCGCCGCGATCAATGCCAACACGTATAGCTTTTTCTTCTTCGTCATGAACGATCCAAGGGACGGGTTTTAACGCGACATCGCGAAGAGGCATATTAGGTCCAGGCCCGGCACAAGGACATGTGCCCCTGCGAGTACAACCGCCCGGGCCGGTCGAATCACCCGGTCGAAATACCCGGCTGGAGCACTCGAACGACCTGGACCTGCTTCCCTATCACCGTTTCTCCGGTGCGGTGCATGTTAGCGGCTGCCGACGCGATCCACCATTCACCGGCCAGACTCATGGAAAGCCCGAGTCGCGCGCCTCCGGTACGATTTCGCGATCATGGGGCACGCCGCGTTCGTCCCGGGGTCCGTTAACCGCGCGAAGCGTTTCGCGGCCGCGCGCAATCGAATCGGAACCCGCAATCGCAACTGCGATCGACTCGTAACGCAATTCCTTCGCCGTATTTACGATTCAATCTCGCTTGGGCAGTGCAAACGTGATACGCTTCATCTTGGGTGGTGAGGTTGCGTGATCCGGCGTTCACGGAGGTAAATGGGATGCAGGATGTTGCGATCGCGGTCGGCCAGCGTTATCGCAAGGCCGACGGCACGGAGTTGGTATTCGAGGTCGTCGAACTCGTGAACAGCGCCAATTTTCCTCACGCGCGAATCGTTCAAGTGGACCACCCCTCGGAGTATCGCGTGATTGCCCTCTCGGCGCTCACCGACCGCCGCCACTACGCGCGCGAATCCGTTGGAAACTTGCCGGTGGCCCGTCGAGGCGAGCAGCGCTTGGCATTCGCCGCCGGCGACTGACGGCCAGGTTCGCGCAAAAACGACCACGGCGCGCGGTGTTACCACGCGCCGTGCCGCGATTCGTGGCTTGGCGTGATCGTTGGGCTCTTGGGACGAGAGCGGCTCTTACTCCGCCGCCACCTTGCGCGCGCCCTGCACCGCCGCCCATACCCGCTGGGGTGAGATCGGCATGTCGATGTGCTTGATGCCGAGCGGACGAAGCGCATCGCACACCGCGTTAACCGCCGCGGGCGGCGCGCCCACGCTCCCCGCCTCGCCGCAACCCTTCACGCCCAAGGGATTGGCGGGACTCGGAATCTCATTGTAGTGGAAATCGAAGTTCGGCATGTCGCCTGCGCGCGGCACGCCGTAATCCATGA
Source organism: Rhizobium sp. Q54 (assembly GCA_945860095.1). Lineage (GTDB taxonomy): Bacteria > Pseudomonadota > Alphaproteobacteria > CADEGL01 > CADEGL01 > CAMAPP01. The sequence continues at coordinate 17,524 of CAMAPP010000030.1, forward strand.
ACGAGCCGGTCAAGAGCTGGCCCGATTCGTCGTAAGCGCAGCCTTCGTGGAAGGCCTGACCCAGGCCTTGAACCACGCCGCCGTGTACCTGGCCCGCGACGAGCATCGGGTTCATCACGCGGCCAAAATCGTCCACGATCGTGTAGCGCGCGATGTCCGTGTGCCCGGTATCGGGGTCCAGCTCGACCTCGCAGATATGGCAGCCGTTCGGGAAGGTAAAGCTCGTCTGCTTGAAGACGGCGGTTTCGTCCAAACCGGGTTCGACTTCGACCGGCAGGCGTCCCGCTTGAAACGCGCGCTTGCGAACATCGTCGAAGCTGACCTGCTTGTCCGTGCCTGCGATCTTGAACGTGCCGTCGTCGAAGGCGATATCGGCTTCGGCCGCCTCGAGCATATGAGCCGCGATCTTCTTGGCCTTGGTGATAACCTTTTCACAGGCGTTCTGCACGGCCGGGCCACAGGTCTGCAATGACCGCGAACCGCCCGTGCCCGAGCCGTAACTCACCGCATTCGTGTCGCCCATCAGCACGCGGACCGATTCGAACGGCACGCCCAGCTTGTCGGCGACCATCTGCGCGTAAACCGTTTCATGTCCTTGCCCGTTCGACTGGGTGCCGACCATCACCGTGACGGGACCCGAGGCGTCGAAGCGGATTTCCGCCATCTCGCTGCCGCCGGTGCCGCAAATCTCGATGTAATAGGCCATGCCCATGCCGCGCAGCTTGCCGCGCTTCGCCGATTCCTTTCGGCGCGCGTCGAAACCCGCCCAATCGGCCGCCTTCATGGCGTCCTTCATATTGGTTTCGTAATTGCCGCTGTCGTAGGTAAGACCCGTCACGGTGCTATGCGGGAAAGCCGCCGGCGCAATAAAATTCCGCCGGCGGAGTTCGTCCGGCGCCATGCCGATTTCGGCCGCCGCGGCATCCACGATGCGCTCGACCACATAGGCGGCCTCGGGACGCCCCGCGCCGCGATAGGCCTCGACCGGCGTCGTGTTCGTGAACACGAGCTTGAACGAGATATCGACGTTCTGGATGGAATAGACCGCCGCGTGCATGGCGCCCGCGGGTTCGGTCGGAATGCACGGCCCCCAGCACGAGAGATAGCCGCCCATATTGGCGATGCCGGCGACGCGCAAACCGAGGATCTTGCCGTCCTTGTCGAGCGCGAGTTCCGCGTGCGTGAGGTGATCGCGGCCATGGGTGTCGGATACGAAAGCATCCGAACGGTCGCCCATCCACTTGACCGGCCGGCCGAGGCGTTTTGCCGCCCATAGCACCAATGCCTGCTCGCGATAGGGCACGGCCTTCATGCCGAAACCGCCTCCCACATCCGTGGTGATCACGCGCATCTGATTGGTCGAGACCTTGAAGATATCACCGGCCATCACGCCGCGCACCGAATGTACGCCCTGGCTGCAGGCGTACAGCGTGAAGCTGTCATTGCCGGGTTCGTACATGCCGACCATGCCGCGCGGCTCCATCGAGGCCACGACGACGCGGTTATTCACCAAATCGACCTTCGTGACGTGATGGGCCTTGGCGAAGGCGGCATCGGTTTTCGCCTTGTCGCCCTGGAACCAATCGGCGCAGAGATTGCCTTTGATCTCGTCCCAGACGAGAGCGGCGCCGGGCTTGAGCGCAGCCCGCAAATCGGCCACCGCCGGTAGCACGTCGTAATCCACCTTGACGAGTTCGGCCGCGTCGCGCGCCTGACTCTGGGTTTCGGCCACGATGAAGGCGATCGCGTCGCCGACATAGCGCGCCTTGTCGCCGGCGAGCAACGGATGTGGCGGCTGCGCGCAAGGCGTGCCGTCGCGGTTGTTGACTGGCGCCTGGCAGGGCAGCGAACCGAGCTTGTCCGCCACCACGTCGGCCGCGGTCAGGACCGCGAGAACGCCCGGCGCCGCGAGCGCGGCCTTCGCGTCGATTTTCTTGATGCGCGCGTGCGCGTGGGGCGAACGCAGCACGTGGCCATGGGCCTGACGCGCCAGATTCACGTCGTCGGCATAGCGGCCATGGCCGGTGAGAAAACGCTTGTCCTCCGTCCGTCGGATGGCCTGCCCCGCTCCGTATTTGCGCACCGTCACCATGTTCCGCTCCCCGATCTTATTGAAATGACGCGATATATTTACCGCTTCCGCGCGGACGTGAAGCCCATGATAGGCGAGGCCGAAGCAGGGTAAAAGCGCCGCAAATCGCCCCCCTATCCGCGCCTTTCGGCGCTTGGGCGCACATCGCGGCTGCGAAGGTAAAACACCAGCATGAACGCCACCATCGCCGCCAGTGCGCCGAACAGCGCGCGGTAGGCTATTTCGGGCGTCTTGGCATCGACCATGGGAAAGGCGCGGATAAGGTGGCCCGAGCTCAACAAGAGGAACGTGCCGCCGAGGAAATTCACCGCGTTCATCAGGGTGATCGCCCGGCCCACCAGGCGTTCGGGAAACAGCGCGCGGCCCTGGGCCAGAATCGTCACCACGTAATTGCACGCCAGACCCAAGGCGCAGAGCAGTCCCATGGCGAGCGCCAGCGGCGGATGGGGCACCAGCGCCAAGGCCAGCAGCGAGCTTGCAGTCAGCGCCGCGCCCGCGACGACCACACGCTTGCGCGAATCGAAGATGCGATCAAGCGGACCGAAGCCCACATTGCCGATCAGCATCGCAACCGTCATCAGCAGCAACATATTGCCGCGCTCGATGGTGCCCAGACCATGAACATCGGCAAGATAGGGGCCCGCCCACAAGGCGCGAATACAGAGAACGATTCCGAGGCTGCAAAATGTCAGCGCCAGAATGGGGCGAATCGCGGGTTCGCGCCACACTTCGCCCGCACCGCGCAGAATATCCCCAAGGGTTTCGCGCCGTCGTGCGTGAAAGGGATGGCCCGGCGGCGCGTCGCGCACCACGAGAACAAGCTGGAGGACGAGAAGCACGTTCAGCACCGCCAAGCCGAGGAACGTGTCGCGCCAGCCAAAGCCCTGAACCGCCGCGGCCAATGGCGTGGCGGACAAGAGGATGCCGACATTCCCCAGTCCCGAGAACAGCGCAATCAAGGTCGCCATGCGGTCGGGCGGAAACCAGCGCGCGAACACGACGATGGCGCCCGACAAGCCGATCGCGCAGCCCGCTCCCATGATCGCCTGGGCGGCGCCAAGTTCGCCCGAGGTGCCGGCCATGGAAAGAATGATCGCGCCGATCACCGGCAGCAGCATCATGCCCGCGATCGTCCACCTGGGGCCAAAGCGGTCGAGCGACAGCCCCGCGGGAATTTGCGCGACCGCAAAGGCGAAAAAGAACGCAGCCGTGATATTGCCGAGATCGTCGGGCGTGAGATTCATCTCGAGACGCCATTCCGGCGCCATGACGGCGTTGGTCGAACGATAGATCGTGCTCATCAGATAGAGCACGTACATGCTGAGCCAGATCGCCACCGCCGTGACGCGGGGATCGCGCTTGTCTGCCCCCGGGGTCACGATCCTACTCGAGCCCTTCGAGCATCTTCTTCACTTCCGCGGGCGTCTTGTGCCGTGCGATTTGGCCCGTGCGCACCAGCGCGTGCCACGCGAACTCGGCCGCCACCGCGGCGCCGAACTTGAATTCCGATTCGTGGACTTTGTCGCGCGTGTCGCCGGCCATCAGCAAATACTTGACCGCCGATTCGCTCGCATCGAACCCGCACACCAAGCGCAAGGCCGGAATACCGTGGCGGGCGAAATTGTAGTGGTCGGAATTTCGCCGCAAATCGCGCACCAGATCGAGCGGAATACCGAGTTGCCGTCCGACCGTTCGGGCCATGTCTTCGAGCTCCGGGAACTCGCTCGTGAGGCACGCAAGGCGCGGGCTGCCCGCGATGGTGTCGAGATTGACGTCCACCGCGATCCGGCGCCGCTCCTCCTCCGGCAACTCGTTGACGTAAACCCGGCTGCCGTAAAGCCCCCATTCCTCGGCCGTGAACAACATGGCCCGGAGGCCGCGCGGCATGTTTGGCACGTGAGGCGCGAGGGCTTGAAGAATGTTCGGCACCGCCGCGGCACCCGTGCCGTTATCCAACGCGCTCTGGCCCAAATCATGGCCGTCGTAATGGGCGGACAGCACCACCCATTCCGGCCCGCGGCCCGCGACCTCGGCGATGAGATTGACGGAATCTTCCTTCCAGCGCCGCCCCGCGACTTCGATGCACAGCCGCGCGCCCGGCGCCATCGCCGCGATCGTCGCGCCGGTTTCCAGGCTTACGCCGATCGCGGGGATGTCCTTGTCGCTGTTGTCGGGTGCGAAGCCCGACACGGTCATCTCGCCGGGCACGCAATTGGCGATCACGAATCCCACCGCGCCCCGCTCGCGCGCCCACATGTATTTTCGCATCCTGTGCACGGTGCCCGCGGCGAACGGATATTCATGGCGAACAAGCGCGATGCGGCCCCTGAGCCGCGCCTCGGTCGATTCGAAATCGGCGAGCGTTCCCCGACCGATATCGACGATCTCGGCCTCGAGGCCGCCTTGCGGCGTGTCGGGCGACCACAGCAGGGAATGGCAGGCGCGCGGCCGCGGATCGCCGTCGAGCAGCGTCAACGCCGAACGCAATCTCTCCCAGCCGTCATAGGTGAAACGGTGTTCCGACAACCGGACACCGGGTATCTCTGCAAGGCGCTTGCGCAGGAAATCGCGCGCGCGATGTTCGCTCGGGCTCGACCACAATCGGCCGCCGCAGGCGCATAGCGCGTCGAGATCTTGGAGCATACGCGGCGAGCGCCAAAGCTCGCCAATCACCCGGTCGTGCAAGGACATGGAAATACTCCGGCCGGAGGAAAATCAGGCGCCGAGCCGCGCGAGGCCGAGGCGATCGAGCGCGCGAATCTCGCCTGCGATGAGTCGGCGCACCACCGACCGCATGGTCGCGAATTCATCGCGCGTAAGCGAGCCGAATATCTCGTCATTGATCGCCCGCAAGTCCGGCGCGAAGCGTTCGATGAGGTCGTGCCCCGCATCGGTCAGGCAGAGAAGAACCGCGCGTCTGTCGCGCACGCTCGCCTGCTTGGACACAAGGCCGCGGCGGGCGAGTTTGCCGACTTCGGTGGTCACGAACGCGCCGGTGACACCCACATGTTCGGCGACCTTCGAGACCTTCACGCCGTCATTGCCCTGAAGCTGGGCGATGGCGAACAACACGCCGAATTGCGGGCCGGTCAAGTCCAGGCGCTTGGCCAGATGCTTGCGCACCGCGATCAGATTTTCGGCCATACGCACGAGACCGCCGATCAATTCGCGGAACGCCCCGTCGCGCCCTTCCACCAGCAGATTGGGCGCGCTTGCCGTCGGGGGCACGCGGCGGCGAAGGGCGGTTCGTCCGATCAAGAGATTCCTCGTCGGGTCGCCGATTCGGCGACGATTTGATGACTTAGCAAGTTACCGATATACCCACCATTGTGCAACGCGCACAACGCCATAGACATGCGCCAAATTCCCATCAAATGGCCGGCGCCGCTTCGCGCACATGAGGGTCCCGCCGCGATTGCCGGACTCTTTCGCCCCGGGATAGGTTAGAAAACGGACATGAGCATCAAGGGAATAGTCCGGACCATGCCCAACGGGAACTTCGACGTCGTCATCGTCGGCGCTGGTTTCGCGGGGCTATACATGCTGCACCGCGCCCGAGGTCTGGGCATGCGCGCCCTCGTGATCGAAGCCGCGGACGGCGTCGGCGGCACCTGGTACTGGAACCGCTATCCCGGCGCGCGCTGCGACGTGGAAAGCCTCCAATATTCCTACCAGTTCTCCGATGCGCTGCAACAGGAATGGGACTGGACCGAGCGTTACGCCACCCAGGACGAGATTCTGCGCTACGCCAACCATGTCGCGGACCGTTTCGACCTCAGGCGCGACATTCGGCTCGATACCCGCGTCACCCGCGCCAAGTTCGATGAATCCGCAGGCAAATGGACGATCGAGGCCGATAAGGGCACGACCCTTACCGCGACCTTTTGCGTCATGGGCACGGGCTGCTTGTCGACCGCGAACATGCCGAATTTCAGCGGCCTCGCCGATTACCGGGGTGCCGTCTATCACACAGGGCGCTGGCCCCGCGAAAAGGTCGATTTCACGGGCAAGCGCGTCGGCGTGATCGGCACCGGCTCGTCCGCCATTCAAGCAATTCCCGAAATCGCGCGCGAGGTCGGACATTTATACGTATTCCAGCGCACCCCGAACTACACCATACCCGCCAACAACGCGCCGCTCGATCCGGCCCTTCGCGCGCGCACGAAGGCGAATTACGCCACCCTGCGCCAAGAGGCCAAAGAACTGCCGAGCGGCGTGTATTACGAATTCAACCCGAAATCGGCTCTGGAGGTTCCGCCCGAGGAACGCCGCCGCGTCTACGAGGCGCGCTGGCAGGACGGCGGTACGACCTTCATAGCCGCGTTCTCCGACTTGATCACCAACGAGGCGGCCAACGAAACCGCCGCGGAATTCGTCCGCGAAAAGATTCACGCGGTCGTCAAGGATCCGAAGACGGCGGCGCTGCTCTCGCCGCACAACATCATCGGCTGCAAGCGGTTATGCGTGGACACGGGGTATTGGGAAACCTTCAACCGGCCCAATGTCTCGCTCATCGACGTGAGCACCGCGCCCATCGAGCGCATCACCGCCAAGGGCGTGCAAACCGGGGGCTCGATCTACGAGGTCGATGCCCTCGTCTTCGCGACCGGCTTCGACGCCATGACCGGCACCTTGAACGCGATCGACATTCGCGGGCGCGGCGGCAAGAGGCTGCGCGACAAATGGGCCGCGGTGCCGCACAACTATCTCGGCCTCACGATCTCGGGCTTCCCCAATCTGTTCACCATCACCGGCCCCGGCAGCCCGTCGGTGTTCACCAACATGATTCCGGCCATCGAGCAGCACGTCGATTGGATCGCCGACCTCTTCGCCCATATGCGTGCCAAGGGCTTCTCGCGCATCGAGGCGAGCGCGGATGCCGAAAAGAAATGGGTTGCCCACGTGGCCGAGGCCGGCGCGCCGTCTCTGCGTTCGCACTGCGATTCCTGGTATCTCGGCGCGAATATCGAGGGCAAGCCGCGCATCTTCACGCCCTATATCGGCGGCGTTCCGGTCTACGCCAAAATTTGCGAAGACGTGGCCGCGGACGGCTATAGGGGTTTCGAGCTCGCCTAGTTTTCACAGTCGGCTACATCGGCCGGCTACATCGGCTTCAGCGTCAGCCCGCCATCCACCACCAAGTCGATGCCGGTGATGAATTCCGCGTCGTCGGACGCCAGGAACACCGCCGCCTTGGCGACGTCGAAACCGGTGCCCGCGCGCCCAAGCGGATTGAGTGAAGCCCGCTCGCCGAGAATGCGCTGAAACTCGTCGGTCGAAACGCGCTTGCGAATGGGTTCGAGCGCCAAGGGCGTGTCGATCATTCCGGGCAGGATCGCGTTCACGCGAATCTTGTGCTTGGCGTATTCGAGGGCGAGGGATTTGGTCAGGCCGAGCGCCGCCGCCTTGGTCGCGCAATAGATGGAATAGTCGGGCGATAGCCCGCGAATCGCCGCGATCGACGCGATGTTGATAACCGTGCCGCCGCCTTGGCGCACCATCACCGGCAGGACGTGCTTGCACATAAGAAACATGCTCGAGACATTGATCGCGTTTACCCGGTCCCAATAGGCCAGATCGCGCGTCTCCACCCCGCCCTTTTCATACACGCCCACATTGTTGTGCAGGATGTCGATGCGCCCGAAAGTCTTGAGGCAGGTCGCGACCAGCGCAGACACCGCTTCGTCCTTGGTAATGTCCGCGGCGTGCGCGACGAAATTGCCGCCTTCGCCTTCGACGATCTTTTTCGTCTCGGCCGCCGCCACGGGGTTAATGTCGATGCCAAAGACCTTCGCACCCTCGCGGGCGAACTGAACGGCGGTCGCCTTGCCGTTGCCCCATCCGGGCCCCGACGACCCGGCACCCGTCACGATCGCCACCCGATCTTTAAGCCGACCGCCCATCGCACATCCCCCGATTGCCGATTCGCGATCGTGCTGGATTATCCCTTGGATCGCGCCCAGGCAAGCGGGCGCCGCCCCGTCCCGGAATCGTTCGCCTACCAGGTCGGCTCGGCAAAAATATTGACCGGCAGTTCCGCGACCGAAGCCGAATTGGGCAAGGCCAGCACGGTGGCGATCATGTTCGCCGCCGTCCGCGGATCGACGAGCGATTTGGCATCGATGTCCATGCCGCCCGCCATGTCGGTCGCCATGACGCTCGGACAAAAGGCGCAGACCCGCACGCCGTCCGCCCACGCTTCCTGACGCAAGGCGTGCGACAGGGCGATCAGCGCGAATTTGGTCATCGAATAACCGACGAAATCCGTGCGCCGCACCCGCAGGCCCGAAAGCGACGACACGTTGACGATCCGCCCGCTGCCCGACGCTCGGAGATGCGGCAATGCGGCCTTGGCAAGGAATAGCGGCGCCTTTGCATTCACCTGCCACATTTCGTCGAGCGCCGTCTCGTCCGCTTGGGCGACCGTGAATTGGCGCAAAAGGCCCGCATTGTTCACCAGCGCGTCAATGCGCCCGAACCGCATGACCGTCGCCTCGACCCAAGTCCGGCCGCTGTCGAGCTCGGCCGCGTCGTGGCGCGCGAACAGGACACGCGCCCGGTCCATGCCGGCATGGACGCGCGCCAGCGCCACCGGATCGCGCGCGCCCAAGGAAAGGCCGTAGCCGTCGGCGTATAATTTCCTGGCGATGGCGAGTCCGAGGCCGCGATTGGCCCCGCTCACCATCGCCACCCGGCCCGCGGGTGCGAGCACGGCTCAGGCCTTCGGCGCCGCGATCGCCGAAATTTCGACGCACAGTTCCGGGAACGCCAAGCCCGAAACCTCGACGATCGCCGAGGACGGCCCCCCCTTGGGCCAATGTTTCAAGCGCGCATCGCGGATATCGTCGAGATAGCGAATATCGGTCACATAGACGATGACCTGCACGACATCGTCCATGCCGCAGCCGTTCGCCCGCAACAGCGCCTTCACGTTTCGCAGAACCTGTGCGGCCTGTTTGGCCGGATTGCCGACCCCGACGATCTTGCCGCGCGCATCGAGTGCCACCTGCCCCGAAACGAAGACCAAGGGTCCGGACTCGACCTTGACCGTGTTCGAGTAATAGCCCCGGATGGGTGCCGCCACGCCGGGCGGATTCCACGAGATCTTGCGGGATTTTCCGCGTGCCGTTTTTGCCATCGGCCTTACTCCTTGCTGGCGCATCGTTTGCCTTTCTGGCACATCACATGAACTTCGACGTCACCCCGCCATCGACGACGAGGGTTTGTCCGGTGATGTAGTCCGAATCATCGGAGGCGAAAAACAGCGCCGCGCGCGCCACGTCCCAGCCCGTGCCGGCGCGGCCATAGGGCACCTTGGCGTCGCGCTCCTTCATCCAGACCACCATTTCGGCCTGGCTCATGCGCGCCTTGGCCGGCTCGATCATCATGGGCGTGTTCATCATGCCGGGCAGAATCGCGTTGCAGCGTATCCGGCTCTTGGCGTGGTCCAAGGCCACCCCTCGGGTAAAGCCGAGGATGCCCGCCTTGCTTGTGTAATAGGCGATGAACGGCCGCAAGTTGTGACGCACGGCCGAGATCGAGGAAATGTTGACGATGGCGCCGCCGCCCGCCTTTTCCATGTGCGGCACGACGTGCTTGCACATGAGGAACATGGACTTGAGGTTCACGTCCATGACCTTGTCCCATTCCTCCTCGCTGGTCTCGACGACATTGTGCTCGTCGGTGATGCCCA
>CAMAPP010000031.1 GCA_945860095.1 Rhizobium sp. Q54
GGGCGCACGCCCTTGGGCACGCGGCAGATGCTGATCGACTGCGCGGCCTACGAGTTCGCCCCCTGGGATTGCCAGAAGCCGACCATCGCCATGGTGCGGGGCCACTGCGTCGCGGGAAGCTGCGAGCTGGCCATGATGTGCTGCATCACCATCGCGTCGGACAACGCGCAATTCGGCGAACCCGAAATCCGCTTCTCGACCGCGCCGCCCGTCGTCGTCATGCCGTGGCTCATCGGTCTCAAGAAGGCGCGCGAGCTGCTTTACACCGGCGATCTGATAGATGCCCAGGAAGCCCTTAGGCTCGGCATGATCAACCGGGTCGTGCCCGACGCCGAACTCGAGGTCGAAACCTTCCGCTTGGCCCGGCGGATGACCAAGATCGAGGTCGAATCGCTCAAGACCACCAAGGCGGCGATCAATCGCGGCGCGGAAATCTCGGGCTTCGTCGAGGCCATCCATTACGGCATCGAAACCGGCGCCATCCTGGATGCGACCCCGACCGAGCTCTACGTCAAGTTCAAGGAGATCGCCCAGACCCAAGGTCTGACGGCCGCCGTCCGGTGGCGCGAAGCGCAGTTCAAGGACGAAGGCTGAGCGCGCGGGCGCGGCCCGCTTCACGCACCGTCCTTGTCCGGTTCCCGGCTGCCGTCCGCTTGCGGCGTGCCATTGCCATTGCCGTGCTCGTCGGCATCGCTCGGCACGGCGGCCGTGGCGGCGGCCCGGTTTTCTTCCTGAATGCGTTCGTAGAGCTCGCGCCGCAGCACGCTGGCATCCGGCGGGAAGGTGAAGCCGAGCTTGGCCGATTTGCCGCGGACATCCACCACCGTGACCTCGATGTTCTCGTTGATGATGACGGATTCGCCAATTTTTCTCGTAAGATAAAGCATGATCCTACCTGGCGCCGGACGCGTGCCGACCGCTCGAGACAGGACGCGCGGGTGATCGCGTCCCGGCTATCCCCAGATCGGATGTTATCCGCCTTTACCCATTGTTAACAGGGCCGTGACAGAGTCTCGGTCAATGGCGCCGCAGGATGCGCGCCGTTCCGGACGGCGTGGCTGGGCCAAGGTCAAGGACCCGACGCGCCCACTGGGGACGCATGGACTTTACCCAACTTCCGATGTTTCGGCTGCTCGCGCGGCGCATGGATTTTCTCAATGCGCGCCAGCAGGTTCTGGCCCAAAACATCGCCAATTCCGATACCCCGGGTTACGCCGCCAAGGACCTCCAGGTGAAAACCTTCGGCCAATTGGTCGCGACGGGCACGCCCGCCTTGCCGGTCGCCAAGACCGATCCGGCCCATCTCAGCTCCAAGCAAGATATTGGGCGCTTCGAGATGCGTCAGGTGGCGACCAAGGATTCGACCCTCTCCGGCAACGGCGTCGAGTTGCAGAAGGAACTCATGAAGGTCTCGGAGACGAGCATGGACTATCAACTCGCCACCAATATCTACAAGAAGCAGGTCGGTCTGTTCCGCATGATTCTCGGACGCACGCAAGCTTAGCCCAGGAGCAAGGCCATGGACCTCGTAAAATCGCTCAAGATTTCCGCTTCGGGCATGGACGTGCAGAGCATCCGCCTCAGAATCTTGAGCGAGAACATCGCCAACGCGGATTCGCTGCCCGCCGAACCCGGCGCCAATCCCTACCGGCGCAAGGTCGTGAGCTTCCAGAACACCCTCGATCGCTCGCTGGGCGTCGAAACCGTGCGTATCCGCAAGATCGGCGAGGCCAAGGGCGAATTCCAGCGGCGCTACGACCCGACCCATCCGTCCTCCGACAAGGACGGTTATGTGATGGCGCCCAACGTCAACGCGCTCATCGAAATGATGGATTTCCGCGAGGCTCAGCAATCCTATCAGGCCAATCTGAGCGTGCTTGAGGTTTCCAAACGCATGATCGTGAACACCATCGACATCTTGCGCAACTGAGGAAAAACACATGCTCGCCAAGATTTCCGGCGCGGTCGGCGCCTACACCAAAGCCCTCTCGGGCGGCGCAAAGCCCGGAATGGAGCCGCGCGGCGGCCAGGAGCAGAATTTCGCCGGCGCGCTCGCGGGTTCGCTGGACAAACTCCGCGGCGCCCTCGAGGCCGGCGAGACCGCCAGCACCGCGGCGGTTTCGGGCAAGGCGGACCTCACCCATCTGGTGACCGCCGTCTCGAACGCGGAGCTCACGCTGCAAACCGTGGTTGGCGTGCGCGACCGCGCCATCCAGGCCTACCAGGAAATCTCGCGGATGCCGATCTAGCGCCATGAAGCACGGCGCGATCCCGGGCAGCCGCTTGTTCTAAACATGGAATCCTCCGACGCCCTTGACGTCGCCCGCGAGGCGATTTTCGTCATGCTGAAAATCGGCGCGCCCGTGCTTTTGGTGGCGCTCGTCGTCGGCTTGGCCATTAGCCTCGTTCAGGCGCTGACGCAGATGCAGGAAATGACCTTGTCGTTCGTGCCCAAGGTCGTCGTGGTGTGCGGCGCGCTGATCCTGTTCCTGCCGTTCATGCTCGCCACGTTGGCGACGTTCACCGAGCAGCTTGCCGCGCGCATCGCCGGCGGGGGCTGAGGCAAAGCCCGTCCGATGCTGGAAGCCGCGCTCGGTTTCAATCTGTACGCGTTCTTTCTGGTGTTTTCGCGCCTCGGTACCGCGATGATGCTATTCCCCGGTTTCGGCGAGGCGCAGGTCTCGCCGCGCATTCGCTTGGGTATCGCGCTCGGCGTTTCTCTGGTGGTGCTGCCGGTCGTGGCGCCCGCTCTTCCCGCCTTGGCGGCCAATCCCCTCGCGCTTGGTTTCGCGCTGATGGCCGAAATCTTCGTCGGTTTCTTTCTCGGCTCCGTCGTGCGCTTCATGATGTCGGCCATTCAGGTCGCGGGCGCCATCATCGCGACGGAAACCGGCCTAGCCAACGCGATGGTGCCGGAAATGAGCCAGGGCGGGCAGGTGGCGATCGCCACCAATTTCCTGATGATCCTGGCGCTCGTCCTGCTGTTCTCCGCCGATTTGCACCATGTGATGCTTCGCGGCGTGGTCAACAGCTACGCGACCTTCCCTCCGGGCGCGTTGCCGCCGGTGGACGACTTCTCGAGCGCCATTTCGCGCCTCGTCGGAAAATCCTTCCTGGTCGGTTTCCAGATGGCGGCGCCGCTGGTTGTGTTGGGAATGCTGCTTTCCATCGGCATGGGCGTGCTCTCGCGCTTGATGCCGCAAATCCAGGTGTTTTTTCTCGTTATTCCGCTGCAGGTCACCCTCGGCATGCTGGTGCTCGCGGCGGCCCTGGGAACCGTCATGGGCTGGTTCATCCAGTCGCTCGGCGACGTGTTGGCAGAGATTTCGGTCGTGCAATAGGCCATGGCGGGCGACAGCGGCGATTTGCAGAAAACCGAGGAGCCGACGCAAAAGCGGCTCGCGGACGCCGAGAAGGAAGGCCAGATCGCGACGTCGCGCGATGTCGGGCATTTCTTCATGCTGCTCGCGGGGCTCGCGGTCGTCACCCTTTTGGTTCCGAATCTCGCGCGGGACTTGATGCGGTTGTTGACGCCGTTCCTGTCCTCGCCGCACGTTTACGATCTCGAATTGGCCAATGCCGCGCCGTTCCTGCGCGAAATTCTCGGCGGCGTGGGCGCGGCCCTGGCCGTGCCGATCCTGGCGCTCCTCGGCGCCGCGTTCCTGGGTAACTTCATCCAGCACGGGCCGTTCGTGTCCGCCGCCGCCCTCGAACCCAAGCTCGAGCGGATTTCACCGATCGCCGGATTCAAGCGGATGTTCGGCGCCCGGTCGCTGATCGAATTCGCCAAGGGATTGCTCAAGATCACCGCCGTCGGCTCGGCCGCGGTGGCTGCGGTGATGCCGGCCTTGGTCGATATCGAAACGTACTCGTCGCTGGAACTCGGCGCGCTGTTGGGCCACATCCAGAATGCCACGTTCCGCATGCTGTTCGCGGCGCTCGCCGTCATGGCGGTCGTGGCCGGGCTTGACTATCTCTACCAGCGCTTCGAGTTGCGCAAGCAATTGCGGATGTCGCGCGAGGATTTGAAGGAAGAATACAAGGAGACCGAAGGCGACCCGGTCATCAAGAGCCGCATCCGTCAGATCCGCGCCGAGCGCGCGAAGAAACGCATGATGCAGAACCTGCCCAAGGCCGACGTGGTGATCGCCAATCCGACCCACTACGCCATCGCGCTCAGCTACAAGCCGGCCGAGATGGCCGCGCCCAAGGTGGTCGCCAAGGGCGTGGATTTCCTGGCGCTGCGCATCCGGGCGCTTGCGGCCGAGCACGGCATTCCGGTGGTCGAGAACAAGCCCCTGGCCCGCGCGCTGCACGACGCGGTGAACATCGACGATGAGGTTTCGGCCGAGCACTACATGGCCGTGGCCCAGGTCATCGGTTACGTCATGCGCCTGCGCGAAAAAACCGCGCCGGCACGGCGATGAACGCGCAAATCGTACGGCTGGAACGGGCGGCGCGCGGCCGCCGCCGCCGTGGTAAACTGACGGTTGATATCCAGGCCGGCTCCCGGCTGCCGGGGCCTTGCGGAGACAAAGCATGACCATGTTGGGCAGCCTGCGGCGCTTGTGGCGCGCTTCCGAGATCGACACGGCGATGCTCGATGCCGCGTTCCAATCGGCCGAGAGTCCGCGCCTCATCACCGGGCCGGACGACAAGACGGTGCGCGCCAACCTCGCCTACCTCAAACATTTCGCGTGTCCGGTCGAGCGGGCGGCCGACGCGCTGCGCGCGCGCTTCGGCAAGGACCCGCTCTCGGCGCAGCTTTTCCAGCGCATGCTGGCTTCGGCCAAGGCCGGCAACCGCACCCAGGCGGAATTGTCGGTCGAAGGCGTGGGCGGGGAAATCGAATGGGTCTCGATTTCCGCCAATCCGATCGTCGAGCGGCCCGGCTACGTCTTTTGGAGCATCAACGACATCACCGCGCGCCGGCAAATGGAGCAAATCATCGCCGACGGCCAGCGCAAGCTTTACGATTTCTTCGAGCATGCGCCGGTCGGTTTCTATTCGGTCGATGGTTCGGGACGCTTCCTGTTCGTCAACCACACCTTCGCCGATTGGCTCGAATCGACACCCGACGAGATCATCGCCGGCCGGACCCTGCACGACGTGCTGGCGGTCCCTCCGCAAGCGGGTACCCCATCCCACGATCCCTTCGGCGGGACCACGGACGCGCTCCGGGGCGAGGTGGTGTTTCGCGGACATAACGGCACGCTGATCGAGACCGAGGTCAGCCAGACCATCGAGCGCGGCGACGAGTTGCGCACGCGCTCGGTCGTGCGCGACATCCGCCCCGAGCGCGAGATGCGCCAAGCCCTCGACCGCTCCGAGCGCCGCTTCCGCTCGTTCTACGAGGACGCGCCCGTCGGTATCGCGTTGTTGAACGCGAAGGGCCGTGTTGGGGAGTGCAACCCCCTGTTCGCCGCCATGGCGGGGCGGGAACGCGCGGCGATCGTCGGCAAGGCGTTCGCCGAATTGGTCGCGCCCTCCGACCGTGCCGCCCTGACCGAACGCCTAGAGAAGACCGCCTCGGGCGGCGAGAGCATGCGCGCCCTCGACGTGCGTCTGGCGGGTCCGCGCGAGCGGGTGCTGTCGCTTTATGCCAGCCGCATGGGCCACGACGACGCTGAATTGGGCGCGCTCATCCTGCACGCGCTCGACACCACCGACCAAAAAATGCTCGAGGTGCAGTTCGCCCAGTCGCAGAAAATGCAGGCCGTGGGGCAGCTCGCCGGCGGCATCGCCCACGACTTCAACAATCTGCTCACGGCGATGATCGGCTTTTGCGATCTTCTTTTGCTGCGTCACCGTCCCGGCGAGCAGTCCTTCGCCGACATCATGCAGATCAAGCAAAACGCCAATCGCGCGGCGAACCTGGTGCGCCAATTGCTCGCCTTCTCGCGCCAGCAGACCCTCCAACCCAAGGTGCTGAACGTCACCGACGTGCTCGCCGAGCTGTCCCATCTGTTGCGCCGGCTGATCGGCGAAAACATCGAACTCAGCATGGTGCACGGCCGCGATCTTGGTCTGGTGCGCTGCGACCAGGGCCAGTTCGAGCAGGTCATTATCAACATGGCCGTGAACGCGCGCGACGCGATGGTTGCGGGCGGCACGCTGACGATCCGGACCTCGAACCTCACCGAGGACCAGTCGACTTTCCACGACGAGGCCGTGCTGCCGCGGGGCAATTGGGTGCTGATCGAGGCGGTGGACACTGGCACCGGCATCTCCCAGGAAGTCCTCGGGCGCATCTTCGAGCCGTTCTTCTCGACCAAGGAAGTCGGCTCGGGCACCGGCCTCGGGCTTTCGACCGCGTACGGCATCATCAAGCAAACCGGCGGGTTCATTTTCGTCGATAGCGAGCCCGGACAGGGCGCGACGTTCCGTATTTTCCTGCCGCGCCACAAGCAAGGGGCGGAGGCCGTCGAGACCGCGACCACGCGCGAGGTGCAGAAGGCCGATTTGTCAGGCGCGGGCACGGTCTTGTTCGTCGAGGACGAGGACCCGGTGCGCATCTTTGGCGTGCGCGCGCTCAAGAACAAGGGCTATACGGTGCTCGAGGCCAAGACCGGCGAATCGGCGCTCGAGGTTTTGGCGGCGACCAAGGCGACCAATACGCCCATCGATCTCTTGATCACCGATGTCGTCATGCCCAAGCTCGACGGGCCGACCCTGATCAAGGAATTCCGCCTGCGCGCGCCCGACACCAAGATCATCTGCATTTCGGGCTATGCCGAGGAGGCGTTCCGCAAGCGCCTCGACCAATCCTCCGACATCCACTTCCTGCCCAAGCCGTTCAGCCTCAATCAGCTCGCGAGCAAGGTGAAGGACGTGCTGGGTTCGCGCGACTAGGCGCGGCTCGCCCGCCAGTCGAGAAAGCGATACCAGGCGACCGTCGCCGATAGGAACCACGGATTGCCGTAATAGAACGGCCGGGTTTCGAAGGGCAGGTCCTCGAAGGGCGAGTGCGCGTCGTTGCGGCGCAGGATTTTGCCCGCCGCCTTGAAGCCGAGATAGGGCCCGAGCGCCACGCCGTAGCCGCAAAAGCCCATGGCGTAGTGCGCGCCGTCGCGCACGCCCAAATGGGGCGCGGTTTGGAAGGTGTAGGCGACCTTGCCGGTCCAGCTATGGCTGATCTTCACGCCCTCGAGCTGGGGGAAGAGTTTCATCAGAAAACGATAAAGCTTCGGCGCGCTGCGCTTGGGATCGGTTTCGCGCATCGACACCCGTCCGCCGAAAATGAGGCGCGAGCCGTCCGGCGAGGGCCGGAAGGAATGCGACAGCTTCCATGTGTCGATGCCCGCCCGCCCGCCGGGCAGCAGCGAGGCCAGGCGTTCGGGCGATAGCGGCTCGGTCGCCGAGCCATAGGCGCCGATGGGGATCACCCGGCGGCGAAGATCGGGTGCCACGCCGTCGGTGTAGGCGTTCGTGGCGATCAGCACGTCGCCCGCCCGGCATTCGCCGCGCGAGGTCGCGACGCGGAACGCGGCACCTTCGCGCCCGATCGCCGTCACGCGCGTATGCGGCACGATGACGGCGCCGGCTTGGCGCGCGCGGTCGAGCAAGCCTTGATGGAACAGCGCGGTATGGAGGAACGCCTCGTCGTGGCGCACCTCGCCGCCGTGATAGAGGTCCGAGCCGATTTCGCGGTGCTGCTCGGCGCGCGGCACCATGTCGGCATTGAAGCCGATTTCGCGTTTGAGAGTATCGACCTCGCGCGCGAGCGCCTCGTAATGGCCGGGCGTCGCGGCGGCGATATAGCGCCCGTTGGTGTTCAGATGGCAGGCGATGTTCTCGCGCCGGGCCAGGTCCTTGGCGAAGGCGATGGCCGCCTGGCCTTCCTGAAGGAGGGCGATGGCGCGTTTGCGGCCCCATTGGGCCTCGAGATCGGCGAAGGGCCGCTTGATGAGGCCGATATGACCCTGAGCGCGCGAACTCGCCCCCCAGCCGGCGGCCTCGGCATCGAACACGGCAACCGAACGCCCGGCGCGCGCAAGCGTCAGCGCCGCCACAAGCCCCGTATAGCCCGAGCCGACGATGGCCACGTCGATGGTCGAGGGCGCCGGGATTTCGGGCAATACCGGGCGCGGCGCGGCCTCCCACCAATAGGGCTCGAACTTGGCGCCGGGAGCGAGAATCTGGTCGAGTTTCATGATCTTTGTCCGGAGGTTGAGGCCGAGCTTCCGCCCGCTTGGTGCGGAGCGTCAAGGCCGTGTCGCGGGGTGCCACGTTGAACTTGTAATATATTAACTCATTGAAAATAAGATAAAATAATTATTCTTCATGAGAACGCTTGAAGAACAGAACAAACCAGGTACAATGCCGGCATTGGATTCGCGTGGCGGAAATATTGGCTTGCCGCCGGGCGCATGTGAAATAAGGGAGAGAGACATGAGCGAAGCGGCGTTGCGTTTGGTCGACAAGGGCGACATGGACAAGAACAAGGCACTGGATGCGGCCCTGACACAGATCGAGCGGGCCTTCGGCAAGGGCTCGATCATGAAGCTCGGCCAGAGCCCGATGTCGGCCGAAATGGGCGTGGTGTCCACGGGATCGCTGGGGCTCGATATCGCGCTCGGCATCGGCGGCATGCCCAGGGGGCGGGTGGTCGAGATTTACGGTCCGGAAAGCTCGGGCAAGACGACGCTCGCCCTCCATGTGATCGCCGAGGCGCAAAAGCCGGGCGGCACCTGCGCCTTCATCGACGCCGAACACGCGCTCGATCCGTCCTATGCCAAGAAACTCGGCGTCAATGTGGACGAGCTCCTGATCTCGCAGCCCGACGCGGGCGAGCAGGCGCTCGAGATCGCCGACACCCTGGTACGCTCGGGCGCGGTCGACGTGCTGGTCATCGACAGCGTCGCGGCCCTGGTGCCGCGCGCCGAGCTCGAGGGCGAGATGGGCGACAGCCATGTCGGCCTGCACGCCCGGCTGATGAGCCAGGCCCTGCGCAAGCTCACCTCGTCGATCGCGCGCTCGAACACCATGGTCATCTTCATCAACCAGATCCGCATGAAGATCGGCGTCATGTTCGGCAATCCCGAAACCACCACCGGCGGCAACGCGCTCAAGTTCTACGCCTCCGTGCGCCTCGACATCCGCCGCATCGGCGCCATCAAGTCGGGCGAGGACGTGGTCGGCAACCAAACGCGCGTGAAGGTGGTCAAGAACAAGCTCGCCCCGCCGTTCAAGGTCGTCGAGTTCGATATCATGTACGGCGAAGGCATCTCCAAGATGGGCGAGCTCGTCGATCTCGGGGCCAAGGCCAATGTGGTCGAAAAATCCGGCGCCTGGTTCTCCTTCGACGGCCAGCGCATCGGCCAGGGCCGGGAAAACGCCAAGGCCTATTTGAAGGCCCATCCCGAAATGGCGGCCAAAATCGAAGCCGAGATTCGCGCCAATGCCGGCCTTGTCGCCAATGCCATGATGGGCACGCCCGAGGATTCCGAGGGCGGCGCGGCGGCGGCCGACTGAAGCACGGCCGAATGATCCAAGGCCGATCGATAATTTAAGGCGGGGCTCCCTCCCACGCCTAGCGGCAAGGGCGGGGCCTCGCGGCTCCGCCCTTGCCGTCTAAAGCAGGCCGCCGTCGTCAGGAGCGGGCCCTTTTGGCTGGGCAGGACTGTCCGCTCCTTCGCGGGCAGCCAGGGTCGGTTGCAGAGAATGGGACCGCTTCCGGTCCGGCGTCACCGGAAGCGGCGGCGACCGAACACCGTGGCTGGACACGGCCGCCGGCCCGGTTATAAACCCCATCTATAAACCATGGAATTGACGGGGATTTTGGCGTGTCCGTGGAGGGGGCGCCGGGGTCTTCCAAGCCGTGCGGCGGGCGCGCGCCGACCGGGCATTCGCGCGAGAGCGAGAGATGAAAACCGCCAACGATATCCGCCGGACGTTCCTCGATTATTTCGCCCGCCATGGCCACGAGGTCGTGCCGTCCTCGCCCTTGGTGCCGCGCAACGACCCGACGCTCATGTTCGCCAATTCCGGCATGGTGCAGTTCAAGAACGTCTTCACCGGCGCCGAGCAGCGCCCCTACAAGCGCGCGGCGACGGCGCAGAAATGCGTCCGCGCCGGCGGCAAGCACAACGATCTCGAGAATGTCGGCTATACCGCGCGCCATCATACGTTTTTCGAGATGCTGGGGAACTTCTCGTTCGGCGATTATTTCAAGGACGTGGCGATCGAGCTGGCCTGGAACCTGATCGTCAAGGAGTACGGTCTGCCCAAGGACAGGCTGTGGGTGACCGTGTATTCCGAAGACGACGAGGCGCACGCGCTGTGGAAGAAGATCGCCGGCCTGCCCGATTCCCGGATCGTGCGCATAGCCACGTCCGACAATTTCTGGGCAATGGGCGATACGGGGCCGTGCGGCCCATGCTCGGAAATATTTTTCGATCACGGCGACAAGGTTCCGGGCGGCCCGCCCGGCAGCCCGGATGCCGATGGCGACCGCTATATCGAGATATGGAATCTTGTTTTCATGCAGTACGAGCAGGTGACGAAGGACAAGCGCGTCGATTTGCCGCGCCCGTCCATCGATACCGGCATGGGGCTCGAACGCGTGACGGCGGTGCTGCAAGGCAAGCACGACAATTACGACATCGATCTCATGCGCGCCTTGATCGAGGCCTCGGCGGCCGCGAGCGGCGCCTCGGCGGAAGGCCCGCACGCCGTGTCGCACCGCGTGATCGCCGATCATTTGCGCGCCTCGGCATTTTTGATTGCCGACGGCGTCCTGCCCTCGAACGAAGGGCGGGGCTACGTCCTGCGGCGCATCATGCGCCGCGCCATGCGCCACGCTCATCTGCTTGGCTGCCGGGAGCCGCTGATGTGGCGTCTCGTGCCGAATCTAGTGCGCGAGATGGGCGGGCAATATCCCGAACTCGGACGCGCCGAGGCGCTCGTCGCGCAAACCCTCAAGCTCGAGGAATCGCGCTTTAAGGATATGCTCGGGCGGGGTCTCAAATTGCTCGAGGACGAGACGAGCAACCTTAAGTTGGATCAGGCGCTTCCGGGCGAGATCGCCTTCCGGCTCTACGACACCTTCGGGTTTCCCCTCGATCTGACCCAGGACATCCTGCGCGGCCAAGGCCGGGCGGTCGATTCCCAGGGCTTCGAGAGCGCGATGGAACGCCAGCGCGAGGCAGCGCGCCGGGCCTGGTCGGGCTCGGGCGAGCAAGCGACCGAACAGGTCTGGTTTCAAGTGCGCGAGAAAACCGGCGCCACGGAATTTCTCGGCTACGATACCGAGATCGCCGAGGGCCGCGTTCTGGCGATCCTCGTTGACGGCGAGATGGTCGAGGAGGCGCCCATCGGGCGCGAGGCCGATGTGGTCTTGAACCAAACCCCGTTTTACGCCGAATCGGGCGGCCAGATGGGGGATACGGGCGCGCTGTTCACGTCCTCGGGCGCGGAATTCGCCGTAACCGATACGTTGAAAAAACTCGGCGACCTCCACGTCCATCGCGGCAAGGCCGCGCACAAGGCCTTGCGCGTGGGCGACGCCGCCGAATTGCGCGTCGAGCGCGTCCGGCGCACGGCCTTGCGTGCCAATCATTCGGCGACCCATTTGCTGCACGCGGCCCTGCGCCGGAATCTGGGCGGTCATGTGACGCAGAAGGGCTCGCTGGTTGCCCCCGACCGGCTGCGCTTCGACTTCTCGCACCACAAGCCGATTTCGCCCGAGGAACTCGCGCGCGTCGAGGCGGACGTGAACCGGCAGATCCGCGCCAATGGCGAAGTAACCACACGCCTGATGACGCCCGACGAGGCGATCGCCGAAGGCGCCACGGCGCTGTTCGGCGAGAAATACGACGACGAGGTGCGCGTGCTCGCCATGGGCGCAGAGGGTGGAACGCCTTATTCGGTCGAGCTGTGCGGCGGCACCCATGTCGGGCGCACGGGCGATATCGGAGTGTTCAAGATATCGTCCGAAGGCGCGGTCGCGGCCGGCGTGCGGCGCATCGAGGCGGTATCGGGCGCGGAGGCCTTCCAATATCTGAGTGCGAACACGGCACTTGTCGCGTCGATTGCCGCGGCTGTCGGCGTGCCAGCTGACCAAGTGCTGAGTCGCATCCAAGTAATCCTGGACGAGAAGCGTCAATTGGAGCGCGAGGTGTCGAATCTGCGGCGCAAAATGGCCGCCGGCGGCGGCGGCGCTTCGCCCGCGGCGCGCGACATCGCCGGCGTCACATACATCGCCCGGCGCGCCGAGAACGTGCCCGCGCGCGAGCTCAAGGGACTGGCCGACGAACTCAAGCGCCAGGCGGGCTCGGGCATCGTCGCCGTGATTGCGGTCGAGGACGGCCGCGCCTCTCTCGTCATCGGCGTGACCGACGACTTGGTGAAGCGTTTCAACGCGGTCGAGCTCGTGCGCGCGGGCTCGGAAATCCTGGGCGGCAAGGGCGGCGGCGGCCGGCCGGATATGGCGCAGGGCGGCGGGCCGGACGGGGACAGGGCCGACGCGGCGCTCGATGCCATCGGCGAGGCCGCGCGGCGCATGGCTTCGGCCCCCTAGGGGCGAACGAGGGCGAAGGCGAACGAGGGCGAAAATGGCGGATAGGCTTGCGTCCTCGACGTGGCACTGGCTCAACGGCGCGGGCGAGCACCGGGCGGCGCGGAAGATTTTGGACTTCGTGCCGGTCGCCGCCACGCTCGCGGTTTTGGCTGCGGTCCTGGTGCGCAGCGTTCCGGCCCTGCGCTCGGATATCGCCGAGGGCGCGCATGCCCTGTGGTTCGCCGGCGCGCTCGTTCTCAGTATCGAGTATCTGGCGCGCCTGTGGTCCGCGCCCGCGGCACCCATGTGCCGGGGCGGGGCGGCGACCGCTTATTTCGGCTATGCCGGATCCTTTCTGGGACTCGCCGATCTTGCCGCCATCGCGCCCTTTTGGCTATGGACCGCGCAGGCCATGCCCGAGGCGGCGGCCCAGTTCGTCTCGCTTCTGGCCATCTGCAAGCTCGGGCGTCTGCTCCCCGGCCTCCGCGTGCTCGCCACCGTATTCCGCGCCGAGGCGCGCGCGCTCGTTTCGGCGCTCGTCGCGCTCATCGCCGTCTTGCTCGTATCCTCGGGTGCTATGTTCCTGCTCGAACGCCACGCCCAGCCCGAGGTGTTCACCTCGATCCCGGCCGCCATGTGGTGGGGCATCGTGACCATCGCCTCGGTCGGCTACGGCGACATGGCGCCCGTTACCGCCTGGGGCCGGGTCTTCGGCGGCGCCGTCATCGTCGTCGGCTTGTCAACCGTGGCGGTCCCCGTGGGCATCCTGGCCAATGGCTTCTATCGCGAGTTGCGCAAGCACGATTTCATCGTGACCTGGAAGACGGTCGCCGAGGTGGCGTTGTTCAAGGACCTCGACTCCAGCCGGATCGCCGAGATCGCGCGCGTGCTCAAGCCCCAGATCGTGCCGGAACACCAGGTCGTCGTGCGCCGCGGCGAGCCCGCGCGGGCGATGTTCTTCATCCTCGACGGCGCGGTCGAGGTCGATGTGCAGCCGAACCCGGTCCGTCTCGGCAAGGGCCAATATTTCGGCGAGATCGCGCTCGTGCACGACATTCCGCGTACCGCCACCGTCACGACCGTCGCGGAATCATCCTTTCTCGTGCTCGATGTCGCCGATTTCCGCCGCCTGACGGTCGAGTATCCGGATATTCGCGCATCGATCGAGCGGGTGGCGGCGGCGCGCCGCGGCGAGGCGTCCTCGGCGTAATTTCGGGCCGGATTCCGGACGCTTGATCGCGGCCGCCATTGCCGACTAACGTCGCGCCTCACGTCCTCCGGCTGGAGTTCCCATGCGTTTCAAGGGCACCGACAGTTATGTGGCGACCGACGACATGCTGGTCGCCGTCAATGCCGCGATCACGCTTGAGCGGCCTTTGCTGATCAAAGGCGAGCCCGGCACGGGCAAGACCGTGCTCGCGGCAGAGGTCGCGCGCGCGCTCGGCCGACCGATGATCGAGTGGCACGTCAAATCGACCACCAAGGCCCAGCACGGTCTCTACGAATACGATGCGGTCGCGCGCCTGCGCGATTCCCAGCTCGGCGACGCGCGCGTGCACGATATCGCCAACTACATCATCAAGGGCAAGCTTTGGCAGTCCTTCGAGATGGACGAGCGCCCCGTCCTGCTGATCGACGAGATCGACAAGGCCGATATCGAGTTTCCCAACGATCTGCTGCTCGAACTCGACCGCATGGAGTTCCACGTTTACGAGACCCAGACCACGGTCAAGGCGCGCCAGCGCCCGATCGTCGTCATCACGTCGAACAACGAAAAGGAATTGCCCGACGCGTTCCTGCGGCGCTGCTTCTTCCACTACATCCGCTTTCCCGACGAGGCCACGATGCGCCGAATCGTCGATGTGCATTTCCCCGGCATCAAATCGGCGCTGGTCAAGGCCGCGCTCGCCGCCTTCTTCGAGGTGCGCGAGGTGCCGGGACTCAAGAAAAAGCCTTCGACCTCGGAATTGCTCGATTGGCTGAAACTCCTGGTGGCCGAGGATATCCCGCCCGAGGTTCTGCGCAGCCGCGACACCAAGACGCTTCTGCCGTTGCTGTACGGCGCGCTGCTGAAAAGCGAGCAAGACGTTCACCAGCTCGAACGCCTGGCGTTCATGGCGCGGCGGGACGGGCGGAACTGAGGTGTTCGTCCGCTTCTTCCTCGAGCTCCGAAGCGCGGGCGTCCCGGCCTCGCTCCGCGAATATTTGACGCTCATCGAGGCCCTGCGGGCGGACGTCGTGGGCTTCGACGTCGAGGATTTCTATTTCCTCGCGCGCGCGACCCTGGTCAAGGACGAGCGCAATCTTGACAAGTTCGACCGGGTGTTCGCCCATTGTTTCAAGGGCCTCGAGACCAGCATCGAATCGCTGTTCGGCGAGGTTCCTGCCGAATGGCTGAAAAAACTGGCCGAGCGCAATCTGTCGGAGGAAGAAAAGAAGCGGATCGAATCGCTGGGTGGGTGGGAGAAGCTCATGGAGACGCTGCGCAAGCGCCTCGCCGAGCAGACCAAACGCCACCAGGGCGGTTCGAAATGGATCGGTACGGCAGGGACATCGCCCTTCGGCGCCCATGGCTACAATCCGGAGGGCGTGCGCATCGGTCAGGACGAGGGCCGGCAGAGCCGGGCGGTCAAGGTGTGGGACCGGCGGGAGTTCCGCAATCTCGACGACGATGTCGAAATCGGCACCCGCAACATCAAGGTGGCGCTGCGCCGACTGCGCCGTTTCGCGCGCGAGGGCGCGGCGACGGAACTCGACCTGCCCAACACGATCCGCGCGACGGCCGACAACGCGGGCTGGCTCGATCTGAAGCTCGTTCCCGAGCGCCGCAACACCGTGAAGATTCTGCTGTTCCTGGATGTAGGCGGTTCCATGGCGCCCCATGTGCGGTTGTGCGAGGAGTTGTTTTCAGCCGCGCGCAGCGAGTTCAAGCACCTCGAATATTTCTATTTCCACAATTGCCTGTACGAATCGGTCTGGCGCGACAATCGCCGCCGCCATGCCGAGCGCCTGCCTACCTGGCAGGTCCTGCATACCTATGGCGCGGACTACAAGGTGGTGATTGTCGGCGACGCCTCGATGAGCCCGTACGAAATCGTCCAGCCCGGCGGCAGCGTCGAGCATTGGAACGAGGAGGCGGGCGCGGCATGGCTCGGCCGCGTGATGGCGATTTATGCCAAATCGGTTTGGCTCAATCCCGTGCCGGAAGCGCATTGGGATTGGACCGGATCGATCGGGATGATTCGCGAATTGATGGAAGACCGGATGTATCCGTTGACGCTCGCCGGCCTCGACAGAGCGATGCGCGCGCTCGGGCGCTGAGCCGGCGGCGCCGCGCGCCCTCAACCCATGGCGCGTTTGAGATTGGCGGCGAGGGCGTCGAGGAACTGCTTGGTCGTCAACCAACCCTGCTCGGGGCCGATCAGCAGCGCGAGATCCTTGGTCATCTGCCCGGCCTCGACCGTATCGACGCAGATTTTTTCGAGCGTCGCGGCGAACTTCACGACGTCCGGCGTGCCGTCGAAATTGCCGCGGAATTCGAGGCCGCGCGTCCAGGCGAAGATCGAGGCGATGGGATTGGTCGAGGTCTCACGCCCCTTCTGATGTTCGCGGTAGTGGCGCGTCACGGTGCCGTGCGCCGCCTCGGCTTCGACCGTTTTGCCGTCGGGCGAGAGCAGCACCGAGGTCATGAGACCGAGGGAGCCGTAACCCTGGGCCAGCGTGTCGGACTGCACGTCGCCGTCATAGTTCTTGCAGGCCCAGACGAACTTGCCCGACGATTTGAGGCAGAACGCCACCATGTCGTCGATCAGCCGGTGCTCGTACCACAGCCCCTTCGCCTTGAACTTCTCGGCGAACTCGCGCTCGTACATGTCCTGGAAGATATCCTTGAACCGGCCGTCATAGGTTTTGAGGATCGTGTTCTTGGTCGAGAGATAGACGGGCCAACCCATCGACAGGCCGTAGTTGAGCGAGGCGCGCGCGAAATCGCGAATCGAATCGTCGAGATTGTACATGGCCATGGCCACGCCGGGCGCCTTGAACAGATACACCGGATATTCGACCGGCGCGCCGCCGCCCTCGGGGGTGAATACCATCTTGAGCGCGCCGGGGCCCGGAATCTTGATATCGGTCGCGCGATACTGGTCGCCGAAGGCGTGACGGCCGATGACGATGGGCGCGGTCCAGCCCGGAACCAGGCGCGGCACGTTCTTGCAGATGATGGGCTGGCGGAACACCGTGCCGCCCAGGATGTTGCGGATGGTGCCGTTGGGCGAAAGCCACATCTTCTTGAGCTTGAATTCCTCGACCCGTGCCTCGTCGGGGGTGATGGTCGCGCATTTGATGCCCACGCCGTATTGCTTGATGGCATTGGCCGAATCGATCGTGATCTGGTCGTCGGTCTTGTCGCGCATCTCGACGCCGAGATCGTAATATTTGAGGTCGATGTCGAGATAGGGAAGGATCAGCCGTTCCTTGATCCAGGCCCAGATGATGCGGGTCATTTCGTCGCCGTCGATTTCGACGACCGGGTTCTTGACCTTGATCTTGGCCATGTGTCGCTCTCCTCGGGACGAACGGCTTGCGGCGCAACGCCGGGGAACGGCTTGGGCGCCCTGGACGGGCGGGCGGCAAGATAGCATCCGAAGGGCCTGGCGCAAGCGCCGCCCCGGTCGCCTTGGCCGCGGGCGCGTGCGTCGATACTCTCCCGCCCATGACGCCAAGAATTCCGAGATTGCGGGACGCGAACGCGCGTGATGACGCGGGGGCGGGGATGCCTGCCTTGGGCGGGCGCACCGGGTGGACGCCCTGGGCGCGCGGACGGCTTCGCCGCAGCCACGCGCATGAATCGGTCCCGCGCATGAATCGGCCGCTTGCATGAAGGGCATGGCGTACGGCGCGTTCGCGTTGGGTATCCTGCTGTTCGCGGCCGTAATTCTGTATGTCGGCGCGGACGACGTGGCGGCGGCGCTGGTTTCGGGCGGCTGGGCGCTGCCGGCGATCGTGGCTTGCCACATCTTGCCGCTCGCGATCGACGCGCAGGCATGGCGTCTGCTGTTTGAGCGCGGCCTTCGTCCGGGCCTTGCCAGGGCGTGCGCGCTGCGTTGGGTATGCGAGGCGGTAAACAATCTTTTGCCCGTGGCGCAATTGGGCGGCGAGTTCGCGCGCGCGCGTCTGGCGGCGCGCGGCGGGGTTTCGCTTTCGGCGGCGGGGGCGGTGGGAACTGCCGACGTGACGCTCGGCGCGTTGACCCAGGTGCCTTTCGCCCTCGTCGGCCTTATAGGCCTCGCGGTCGTATCGGCGAACGACCATGGCTACGTGCTATGGGCGCTTGGCGGCGGCCTTGGGGTATTGACGGCGCTTGTGCTCGCTTTCGTGCGCTTTCAGCAGGCAGGGCCGGGCCGAATCGCGATGGGATTGGTTCGCCGGTTGCGTCCCGGCGCCGTGCGCGCCGCCGATCCGGCGGCGCTCGACCGCGAAATCGGCGCGGTCTATGCGCGGCGCGGCCCCTTGGCGCTGGCGGCGTTCTGGCGTTTTGCGGCGTGGCTCGCGGGCGCGGGCGAGATTTGGCTCGCGCTCCATTTTCTCGGCTCGCCCATCTCGGTGCCCGAGGCGATCGTACTCGAAAGCGTGCTTCAACTGGTGCGCAGCGTCGCCTTCCTCGTGCCGGCGGCGCTCGGCGTACAGGAGGGCGCTCTCGTCCTTCTCGCGTCCGCCTTCGGTTTTTCGCCTGAAATCGGCCTTGCCGTGTCCCTTTTGCGCCGCGGTCGCGACGTGATCCTTGGCGTCCCGGGTCTGGTGTTCTGGCAGATGGCCGAGGGCGCGCGCCTTAGATCATGAACGCCCCGTGGCGGCGCGAAACGCGGCCACCATCGCAACGGCCGCCATCGCAACGATGGACGCGAGATTCGCATCGCCGGAAAACCGCCCAAGCGATGCGATTTCGCTCCGACGTTCGTCACAGCCACTTGGTCGCGGGGTCGAGCGTGGGTTCGGGCTCGCGTTCGAGCGCCGGCAGAACCGCGTCCACGCCGCCGACGACGCTGAAAAGCGCGCGATGGGCGGGTTGGGTATAGCCGTTGTGCTCCATGGCCCCGAAGAGCTTGAGCAAGGGCGCCCAGTAATCCGCTTCGTTGACGATGACGATCGGTTTGTCGTGAAGACGGAGCTGGCGCCAGGTGATCATCTCGAAGGTTTCATCGAGCGTGCCGAGCCCGCCCGGAAGCGCGACGAACGCGTCCGAGAGCGTGAACATCTTGTATTTTCGTTCGTGCATGGTCTCGACGACATGAAGCTCGCTCACCCCGCCATGGCCCGCCTCGGCATCCATCAACAGCCGCGGAATAATTCCGATTACATGGCCGCCCGCCGCCAGCGCCGCGTCCGCCGCCAGGCCCATCAAGCCGACCCGTCCGCCGCCATAAACTAGGCTCGCGCCCGCTTCGGCGACGATGCGGCCGAAGCGTCGCGCGGCCTCCCGATGACCCTCGGGCACGGAGCTGGAGGAGCCGCAATAGAGGCAGATGGCGCGGATGTTTTTCATCTCATGAAGGTCGAGGGCGGGAGGCCTTGGGTCAAGGCCTTGTGGAGACAAGGTTTTCAGGCAAAATCACCCCAACAGAATGTTTCCAAAAATACGCTAATCGGGCATGCAATTGACCGATATCATTGCTAACCTTCTAAAGACGAGTCGTGTGCTGCGGAATCGGCTGCGGTCGGGGCCAAGCAAAATCCTGGCCCATGCAAAACAACGGGGAGCGCGATGAGGAAGTTGTAGATTTTAGGCGCGGTCGCGCTCTTTGGCGCGGGTGTGTTGGCCGTTCAGGCGACCGCCGCGCCGGCGGATTCGGTGAAGTATCGCCAAGGCGTCATGCGCGGCGTGGGTGGGGCGATGGGCAATCTGTCGGCAATGATGAAAGGCGACGTGAAGTTCGGCAATAATCACTTGCGTGCGAACGCCGAATCCCTCGCTTGGCTGTCGAGTCTCTCGCGCGAAGCCTTCCAGGAAAACACCGGCACGACCGGGCCGACCAAGTCCAAGGCAAATATCTGGAGCAGTTGGTCGGATTTCGCCGGCAAGGCGCAGGCGTTTGAAATCGAGGCGAGCAAGCTTGCCGAACTCGCCCGCGCGCCCAATCCGAACATGGCGGCGATCGGCGAGCAGATGAAGGCGGTCGGCGGCACCTGCGGCGCTTGCCACAAGGATTTCCGCGAATAAATTTTGGCTCGTATTTTACGGCGATGGCGGCGCGCGGATTGCCCTGCGCGCCGCTTTGCATGAGGCAAGCACGATGCTGGCGCGTTTTGCCATCCTGTTAGTCGCGTTGTTCGCCCTGCCGGCGGCCGGGAGGGGCGACGAGTTGGTCGCGCGCGGCGAATATTTGGCCCGCGCGGCGGGTTGCCAAAGTTGTCATACCGCCAATGGGCCGAACGCCGTGCCGTTCGCGGGCGGGCGCAAGCTCGCGACGCCCAAGGGCGTATTTTACGGCCCCAATATCACGCCCGACCCCCGGCACGGCATCGGTCAGTGGACCGAGGCCGAGTTTCTGCGCGCGCTCCGCCTCGGCATCCGCCGCGACGGGGCGCATCTCTATCCCGTGTTTCCCTACACGTCCTACACCAAGATCGCCGATGACGACGCGCGCGCGATCTTTGCTTATCTCAAATCGCTTCCCGCCTCTCCGACGCCGAACAAGGCCCACGAATTGCCGTTTCCCTATAATATCCGCATGGCGATGGCGGCTTGGAAATGGCTCAATTTCAAGCCGGGAGCGTTCGTGCCCGCGTCCGATGCGGTCGGCGCCCCCAATCGCGGTGCCTATTTGGTCGAGGCGCTCGGTCATTGCGGGGAATGTCACACCAAGCGCGATTGGTGGGGGGCGATCGTTCCCGCCATGGCGTTCGCTGGAACCAAGGACGGCCCCGATGGCAAGGTCGTGCCGAACATCACGCCGGACCCCGAGACGGGCATCGACGGTTGGAGCACGAAGGATCTCGTCTACTTTCTCGATACGGGCTTGCTGCCCGACGGCGATTCGACCGGCGGCCTGATGGCCGAAGTGATCCGCAACGGAACCGGCAAGCTCGCCGACGAGGATCGCCAGGCCATCGCCATCTATTTGCAGTCGCTGAAGCCGATCAAGCATAAGCCCAAGAAGGACTCGCCCAGGGCGCCGTGAACCCGCATTGCGCCGAATGGGTGCAGGGTCTAGCGTGCGCGCAAAATCGGGTCTTTCAAAGTGAAACGTCTGACCATCGTGACCTTGATTGGCGCCGCGTCCCTTGCAGGCGCGTTTGTACTCGACCAGCGCCACGGCGCCGACATGCCGATGCCCACCCCGGCCGTGCCGGGGCCCCGCATGACGGAGGCGCCAAGCGTCGATGTGGTGCGGGTGAACGCGGCGGGCGACGCCATGCTGGCCGGACGCGGTCCGGCGCTTGCGGAAATCACCGTGTTCGACGGCGAGGCGGTCTTGGGCAAGACGATGGCCGATGAGCGCGGCGATTGGGTGTTCGTGCCGAGCGGGAGCTTGGCCGAGGGCAAGCACCGGATTTTTCTCGAGGCTAAGTTGCCGGGCGGGCGGATCGCGCGCGCCGCCAAGGCCAAGGACATCGCCGTTCCCAGGCGCAACTAGGCCGCGCGGTCGCTCGCGGTTTTGGCGCCGCCCTCGCCCCGTCGGCGCTCGGCTTCGGCCAAGCGCTCGGCTTCCGCCGCCGGCAAGCATTCCGATAGAGCGTCGATATGGGGTTTCAGACTCGCGAACGCCGCGGCGGTCTCGCCGAGAATGTCCTTCGGGCGAACTGGTAGGGAAAGATCGGCGGTTCCCGTGATTCGAAGATGGTGGTCGCCATCGACCATGAGCCGTGCGGTTCCCGCGCCACGCGCGCGCGTCAGCACATCGCGAATGCGCGCGCGCGCGTGCGGCGCCTCGATCGAGTAAGGCATGGGGCCGAGAAAGCCGTCGAAACGCAGAATCCCGCGAACGCCGTCGCGCTCGACGCTGGCGGTGAACGGAATGCCGAAACACCCGAAGCTGAACCGCAGCGCCCGGGTGTTCGGTTCGGTTTGTCCCCGCGTAAGTCCGGGCAAGGCCAGCAGACCCGACTCCAGAACGGCGGCGTGGTTCTTCACGAATGTTTCGAGATCGCCGTCGAGTTTCGCCATCGTGCATCCGCCGCCCGTGAATCTGTTGCCCGTGAATCCGCCGCCTTGTCGTGCGGCATGTAGCACGCGCCTGCCTAATGGGGCGTTAACGGCTCCGGGCCATGATCGTCTCGAACGGGAATCGTCTCGAACACGTGCACCAAGGGTGCCGCGTTGGGGACGCGCATCATGGCCGATGCGGAACGATCGGAACGAGAGCGAGGTCTCGCTCGGAAGAAGCGGGTCCGGGCGTGCCGATCCAGTTTCACGCCGATCCCGTTCTACGCCGCGCCCGTTGCCAGTCGAACATGGACCTGTAGGCGATACCGGCCGCCGTCGAGATTTCCCGCGAGCTGGGCGCGTATTTCGCCGTCAAGCTGGGCGCGCGCTTGCGCGCCGGCCTCGCCAATCCTGGGTCCGAGCGTCATTTCGAGCATCGGCTGCCAAAATGGCCGGTCTGCCGGTATTTCCGGCGCGAATCTCAACGCCCGTTCCGCCACGGCGTGGAAGCCCGCCGCGCGCAGCGCCGCGTCCAAGGCACCGTCGGCCCCGAAGCGGAACGGATGGTCGAATTGCCGGCCATCCACCCCGAGCACCTTGCGCGAAGCCGCGCGAATCGCCGTCATGATCGTCGTGTCCTCGATCGGCCCCCAGACGAGAAGGCCGATGCGCCCGCCGGGGACGAGGACTCGCCGCGCCTCGCGCAGCGCGCCTATGGCGTCGGGCACGAACATGATTCCGAAACGGCACGTCGCGCGGTCAAACCGCGCATCGGGAAAGGGCAAGCGTTCCATGTCCGCCTGTTCGCAGGCGAGATTGGCGATGCCGAGATCGCCGGCGCGCCGGCGCACGCTGTCCAGCATCGCCCGCACCAGGTCGGTCGCGACAACAAGGCCGCCCGGCGCGACCCGCCGCGCGGCGCTCAAGGCGGGTTCGCCCGTGCCGCAGGCAAGATCGAGCACGTTATGGCCCGGGCGCAATTCGAGCGCGTCGAGCAGGGGCGCGTTGAAACGACCCGCCATGTCGGCGACTTGATCGGCCCAGCGATCCCAATAGCGGGCCCGGCTTGTCCATTCGGCGCGAACTTCTTCTTTATCTGGGATTACGGGGTCGGTAATTGCGCGTTGGGTCATGGCCCTGTTCTTGACTTTCCGGGACGATCCGCCGTGACGCCAGCATGCGCTCGATCACGTAGCTGTCGCCGTATGGCATGGCCGATAAATACGATCTTCGACGTCGCGTTGCCCGTATTCGCCGTCATTCTCCGCGGCTGTCTTGCGGGAGGGTGTGGCTCCTCGGCATGGAAAGCTCCGAGGCGCACGCCCGCACCGTCTATTATTTTGCGCGGCCGGCGGTTTTCTCCTGGCCTTGGCGCGCGCCGCCGACCAAGGTTTTCAACTGGCCGTTTATCGGCGCCTATTGCGGCGGCATTTCGGCTGCGAGGCTCTTTGCCGCGCTAGGCGGCGTCAGGGCGGCTCGGGTAGCGCAAGGGACGCGGCGATGCGCGCGAGGCGGTATTCCAAGGTCTCGCGCTGGAACGGCTTGGCGATGTAATCGTTCATGCCCGCCTCACGGCATTTGGCCACGACCTCGGGTAGGACGCTGGCCGTCATGGCGATGATCGGCAGGGTAGCGGCGCCGCCGCCCATGGCGCGAATCCGTCTCGTGGCCTCGAAGCCGTCGAGATTGGGCATCTGCACGTCCATCAGAATCACGTCGTACACGTTCTCGGCGGCGGCACGCACCGCATCCTTGCCGTCCAGCACCGTATCGGCGCGGTGGCCGGCGGTCTCGACGACGATTTGAACGAATTTCTGGCTGTTCAAATTGTCTTCAGCGATCAATACGCGTAGGCGCCGTGCGGCCGCGTCCGGGGAGCGCATCGCGCCGGTCGCTTCGGTGGCGCGCGGCCCGTCGGCGCTCAACAGCGGCAGGGTGAACCAGAACGTGCTGCCCTTTCCGGGCTCGCTGGCGGCGCCGATATCACCGCCCATGCAGACGACGAGTTCGCGCGCGATGCTGAGGCCGAGACCCGTGCCGCCAAACCGCCGGGTAATCGATGCATCGCCTTGGGTGAAGGGCTGGAACAGCCGCTCGATGTCGTTGCTCTCGATGCCGATGCCGGTGTCGATTACCTCGATGCGGACATCGTGCCGCGCGTCCGCGCGCCGAACCGCGCCGGTGCGGATGGTCACGGACCCTCGATCGGTGAACTTGACCGCGTTCGCCGCAAGATTGAGCAGGATTTGCCGAATTCGCCCGCTATCGCCGAGAAACCAGCGCGGCGCGGCCGGATCGATTTGCAGATGGATGTCGAGCGTTTTCCGGCCGGCTATGGACTTGGTCATGTCCACGACGCCCTGGGCGAGCGAGACCAGGTCGAATCGACTTTCCTCGAAGTCCAATTGGCCCGCCTCGAGTTTCGACAGGTCCAGGATATTGTTGGTCAGGCTCAGCAGGGTGTCGCCCGCGGTGCGGATGGTGTCCGCGTATTGGCGCTGATTGGGCGCGAGCGGGGTGTCAAGCAGCAGTCCGCCCATGCCGATGATGGCTGTCATGGGGGGGCGGATTTCGTGGCTCATCATGGTGAGGAAGTCGGATTTTGCGCGGCTCGCGCTCTCGGCGGCCACGCGCGCGGCTTCGAGTTCGCGCTCGCGCCGCCTTTCCTCGGTCACGTCGTGGCCGACGCCGCGATAACCCGCGAACCGGCCGTCCTGGCTCATGATCGGCTTGCCGCTCAAGCGCGCGATCTGCTCGCCGCGGGCCGAGATGGCCGTCATCTCGACGTTCTGGAACGGCTCGCCGCGGTCGATCGCGGCCAAATGCCGTTCGATGTCCTCGCCGGGGCGAATGTAGCGCCCGACGATTTCGCGCCGGCTGCGGCCGATGAACTCGCCGGACTGCACGCCAATGAATTCGATGAAGCGCGGCGAGATATAGGTGAAGCGCCGGGCCTCGTCCTGCTCCCAGAACCAATCGGAGCCGAGTTCGGCGAAGTCGCGGAAGCGCTGCGCCTCGTGGCGCGCCCGGCGCGCGGCCGCGGCGACGGCGGCCGTGAGCAGGCTGATGACGAGGCCGCCGCCGAGCACGATGAGCGGCTTGTCGCGATCGACCGCCGCGTCGAATTCGGCGGTGCCCGTGAATCGCATGCTCCAGGTTCGACCGGCGATTTCCACGCTGGCCATGTGCTGGAAGCGCGAGTCCGATGCGGTCAGCTGTCCGGGTACGGTGGCGGCGCTGTCGTACATCAAGGTCTCGGCCGCCTCGGCCGCGCCGTCGAAAATGGCGAAGCGGATGCTCGGCTTCTCGCGCCCGATGATGCCCGCCATCAAGTCGTGCATGCGAAACGGCGCGAAGACGAAGCCGCGAAGGGCCGCCTGCCGCTCCGCGACGGTCGCCAGTGGCCGGTTCTTTTCGTACACCGGCACGTTCAAGATCGCGGCGGGCGACTTGGCCTCCGGCTTTTCGCCGGCGAGCACGACCTTGCCGCTCATCGCCGGCAACGCCAGATCGCGGGCGCGCTCGATGGCCTCGCGGCGCACCTCGTTCGCGTACATGTCGAAGCCGAGGACCTTTTGATTCCTGCCGACGAAAGGCTCGTTGTAGAGGATGACCACGTACTCCGCGCGCTCTCCGGGCGGGCGAATGTCGTATTCGGGCAGGCCCGACGCGCGAATGGCGGCGATGTACGCCGCCTTGTCCTTGTGGCGGACATATTGCGCGTAGCCCGTGCCCTGCATGCCTGGATATTGCTCCGCGATGCCCAGTTTTTCGATGAAGGCGGCCCATTCGTCGCGTGACACCTGGCCCTTGATCGCGACGAACGACGCGCCCGCGGTCAGCATCTGCCGATAGGCATGCATGCGGTTCAGGATCGCGGACTGAACTTGGCCGATCTCGACGGCGAAGGCCTCGTGCGCGTTTTGCTCGATGGTGCGCCGCGTCTCCCACCACGCTCCGAACGTGACGGCTGCGCCGAGAACGAGAATCAGCCAGGGATTGGGAAAAATGCGAATCCGCTCTGCTGCCGCGCGCAAGGCTTTCGACGAGCGGGAGAAGAGCATCATCATGGGTTTGGGAACATTGAAGCCAAGGGACGCACCGTCGATGCGCCGACCGATCTGCCCCGGCGGGCCAGGTCATTCAGCGAGCCTATCGCAACGCAACGCTCATAATCGCATATCCGGTTCGACAGCCCAATACGGATTTCCGCGGCAACCCTGTCTCGACGACTGCCCATCCCACCCTGGCGCCGCGGGCGGGCCGGTATTAACCTTGCTTTCGCCTTCCATTCCCACCCGGAACGGGCCGCACCTGCGCGATGTCCATTGCTTCATTGCTCGCCGGACCTCTGAAAGTCGTCAATATCGGCCTGTCGGACTTTGCCCG
Organism: Rhizobium sp. Q54; assembly: GCA_945860095.1. Classification (GTDB taxonomy): domain Bacteria; phylum Pseudomonadota; class Alphaproteobacteria; order CADEGL01; family CADEGL01; genus CAMAPP01. The sequence continues at coordinate 26,034 of CAMAPP010000031.1, forward strand.
CGATTTGGCCGGCTCGGGGGTGGAAGTCGCGGATGTCGATTGGTCGCCTCCGCCGAATCTGCCACCCGAACTCCAGGCGGCGCTCGAGCGGTTGCTGGCCGATCCGGACGTGGACGCAGCCAATGCCTTGGCCTTCGAACGCCTCGCCAAGTGCAATCCGGTATTGCTCGATGTTCGCCCGGCGGGCGAGGCGGTGCCGGGTCTTGGGGACCGGATGATCCTGCACGCCGGGCCGCCCATCGAATGGCCGCACATGTGCGGGCCGATGCGCGGCGCCATTCAAGGTGCGATCGTGCTCGAAGGCTGGGCGCCGGATCTGGTCTCGGCTGAACGTCTGGCGGATGCCGGTGCTATCCGTTTCGCGCCCAACCACCACTTCGGCGCGGTCGGCCCCATGACGGGGATCATCACCCGTTCGATGCCGGTGATGGTGGTGGAGAACCGCGCCTTCGGCAATCGTGCGTACTGCACGCTCAATGAGGGCCTCGGCAAGGTCATGCGCTTTGGCGGCAACGATGCGAGCGTGCTCGACCGGCTGCGCTGGATCGCGGCCAGGCTGGGACCCGCCTTGGGCGCGGCCTTGCGTCGCAGCGGGGGGCTCGCGTTGAAGCCGCTGATTGCGCGCGGCTTGGCCATGGGCGACGAGATGCATCAGCGCAATGTCGCCTGCACCAGTCTGTTCGTGCGCGAAATGGGCCCGGCGCTTGCGGAAGTCGTGGAGGACCGGGCGGATCTTGCGGCGATCCTGCGTTTTGTCGGGGCGAACGATCAGTTTTTTCTCAATATTGCGATGGCCATGGCCAAGGCCATCGCCGAT
>CAMAPP010000032.1 GCA_945860095.1 Rhizobium sp. Q54
GCTGGGCGGCCTTGTGCCACCAATCCCTAGCCCGCGCCTTGTCGAGCGGCATACCCTGGCCGGCGTGGGACAGATAGCCAAGGCTGTATTGCGCGCGCGCATCGCCTCGCTCGGCCATGGGCCGCCACAACGCCGCCGCCGCCGCGTGATCGCCGCGCCGGTAGGCTTCGAGCGCCGATTCTTGCGAGGCGGAGGCGGGGAGGGCGCCAGCGAGGAAGGCCACCAGCAACGCGCCGGCAAACCGCGCCCGCACGACGAGCCGACGATCGCCGCCAATGGACGCTCGATCAATCTTGCCGGCTGCGTCAAATCGTGCGGTCACGCCACGCCCCCGAACTGCGCCAATATCGTCCCACGATGCCCGTTGCGGCGCAACGGCGCCAACTCATTGACTTGAGACGATTTCGCCGGGATGCCAAGATGGACACGAGACCAAAACCGCCCCCGGGAAGGAGAGCACCCCATGCGTAGCCGCGCGGCAGTCGCCCACAAGGCCGGAGCCCCCTTGAGCATCGAAACCGTCGAAGTCGATGGTCCGCGCGAGGGCGAGTGCCTCGTCGAAATCCGCGCGACCGGCCTTTGCCATACCGACGCTTTCACCCTGTCGGGCCGGGACCCCGAGGGGCTGTTTCCGGCGATCATGGGACACGAGGGCGCGGGCGTGGTGGTTGATGTCGGCCCGGGCGTGCGCGGCCTCAAGAAGGGCGATCACGTCATTCCACTTTACGTGCCCGAATGCCGTCAGTGCGATTACTGCACCTCGGGCAAGACCAATCTCTGCCAGGCGATTCGCGTGACGCAGGGTCAGGGCCTGATGCCGGACGGGTCCTCGCGCTTTCGCCTGGGCTCCGAGCGCATTTTTCACTACATGGGCACGTCCACGTTCTCGAACTACACCGTCGTGCCCGAAATTTCGCTCGCCAAGGTTCGCGAGGACGCGCCGTTCGACAAGATTTGCTATATCGGCTGTGGCGTCACCACGGGCATCGGCGCGGTGATCAACACCGCCAAGGTCCGTCCGGGCGACAATGTCGTGGTCTTCGGCCTCGGCGGTATCGGCCTCAACGTCATTCAAGGCGCACGTCTCGCGGGCGCCAACATGATCATCGGCGTGGATCTCAATGCCAAGAAACGCGTTCTGGCCGAAGCCTTCGGCATGACGCATTTCGTCAATCCGGCGGAGGTGCAAGGCGATCTCGTGCCTTATCTCGTGAACTTGACCAAGGGTGGGGCGGATTACAGTTTCGAGTGCATCGGCAACGTAAAGACAATGCGCCAGGCGCTCGAATGCTGCCACAAGGGTTGGGGCGTCTCGGTCATCATCGGCGTGGCGGGCGCGGGAGAGGAAATCAGCACGCGGCCGTTTCAGCTCGTCACCGGGCGAATCTGGAAAGGCACGGCTTTCGGCGGCGCCAAGGGCCGTTCGGACGTGCCGACCATCGTCGATTGGTACATGGACGGAAAGATCAAGATCGACGAGATGATCACCCACACCCTTCCACTCGCCAAGATCAACGAAGGTTTCGATCTGATGCACCGCGGCGAATCGATTCGCGCCGTGGTGACCTTCTAGAAAAGCGGCCCGTATGCGATCGGTGGAAAATCGGTGAAATCGTGTGAACGGTGAAATTGTGCGATCGGTTGAATCAGTTGAGTGGAAAGGACGCCGAAGGCGTGCGCCCAGGTGGGCGGATCAATAAACCACTGCCCCGGCCGTGATCTTGCGCACGATCCGCTTGTCGTCCTTGCCGCGCGTGAGGGTGATTTCCGCGCGGTAGGCGCCAATGGTCCATTGGGGGCTGACGCGCTTGACCCCCATCCATTGGAACCAATACGGCCGAATTTTCCCGCCCTTGAGGGTGTGCTCGAACAATTGCTGCTCGCCAGGCGCCACGACCTTGAACATCAACTCGTCGTCGGGTTCGACGCCGAAGGCGTCCACCCAGACATACATGAACTGCGCCGAGCGCGTGACCGGCTGCGGATTGGCGGCGAGCGGGCGGCCGGGACGACGGTTGGGCTCGGTCGCGCTGAACGCCGCGTTCAACAACAAGATGGGCTCGTAGGCAAGCTTGGCGGCGATCTCGGTCGTCCAGAGCGCCCCCGGACCGCCCCCGCAGGCCTCGCCCGGGAGCGAGCCCGTCATCGGATCCACGGGCTTTCCTTGGCGCCGGACGGTCAGATGCACATGGGGAACCTCGGCGAACCCCGACATGCCTACGAGGCCCAAGGCCTGGCCGGTTTCGACCTTCTGGCCCAGCTTCACCTGCACGCTGTCCCGGCGCATGTGGCAATACTGTGTTTCCCAACCGAAACCATGATCGAGCACGACGCCATTGCCGCAATCCCTGCCGCCGAGTGACTCGCGCCCGATATCGCGCACGTTCGCGTCCGCCATGCCGTCCCGCACACCCTTGACCGTTCCAGCGGCGGAAGCACGCACGGCCACGCCCCTTTCCATCGCCCCCAAATCCTTGAGCGCGAAATCCGTGCCGTCATGGCCATCATAGGTCCGATGGCCGCAGGCAAAATCCCGAATCCCGTGCGGCGCCGGATCAAGATCGACGTGATTGAGCACCCAGCACGTCCGACCGGGTTCGCAATCGATGGGCAAACCCAATGCGATGGTGACGCCGGCATCCGCCGACCATGCAAGCGAACCCGCACAGAGCACCGCGGCGAAAAGACTGGCGCGAAGTCCCCCGATTCGTCGTCCCGCCATGGCGTGCAACCTGTCCTCGGAACCCGGGTTCAATCGGGCGTCATGGGCGGCGTGCCGAGACGTCGGCGCGCCGTGCCAAGCGTGCGTTCGCACGCGCAAGCGATCGCCAGCAGGCGCTCCTCGCCCATGGGCGGCGCCACCAGTTGAAGCCCGACCGGCATTCCCGAATCGTCGAGCGCCACGGGGATCGAAATCGCGCACAAACCCAAAAGACTCGCCCAGTTGGAGTTGCGCAATTCGTTGGGATCGCCGCGTTTGTCGGGGCTCGCGACCAGATCGTCGACGACGGGCGGCGTCGTCACCTGCGAAGGCAAGGCAATGACGTCGATGCCCTGCCACCGCGCGCCGAACAGCTTCGCCATGCGCGCGGCCAATCGCCAGCGGCGGAGATAGTCCGCGGCCGTCATCCGGCCTCCGGCCTCGATTTGCGGCCGCAAGGTCCGGTTGAGCAAGCCGAGCCAATCCGGCAACTCGTTCGAAAGGAACGCATACAGCTCGGCCGCGCACGGATCGCCGCCGTCGAAGATGGTCTGCGCCTCGCGCGCCTCGGGCAGGGCCACGGGCTTGAAGCGCGCGCCCGCGCGGCCCAACTCGTCGAGCGCGCGCTTCACGCCCGCGATCACGCTCGGCGTGCCCTGGCTCCAATAATGATCCTCGGCCACGCCGATGCGCACGCCGGATAGTTCCGCGTCGTCGATGGCCGATTTCATGCGCGCCATGTCACCGTAGGGATCGAGCGCCGCGAAACCGTAGGCGATATCGGCCACGGTGCGCGCGAGCGGTCCGGGCGTGTCCAGACTTGGGCTGCATGGCACGATGCCGTCCAACGACCAGCGGCCATGGGTGATCTTGAGACCCACGGTCGCGGTGAGCGAAGCCGGCTCGCGCACCGAACCGGTGGTGTCCGAGCCGAGCGCGAGGAGCGAGGTCCCTTCCCACAGCGACACGGCGGCACCCGAGGATGAGCCGCCGGGCACGCGGTGGCGTTGCGCGTCCCACGGATTGCGCGGCGTGCCCCAATGGGTGTTTGTGCCGTAGCCGAACTCGCCGTATGCGAATTCGGTGGTGTGCGTGCGGCCCGTGATCACCGCCATCTGGCGGCGCAAGGCCGCCACGATCGGGCCTTCGGCGCGGAAGCGCTCGGGTAATTCGCGCGGCGAGCCGGCGAAAATCGGGTACTCGCGCATCCCGAACAGGTCCTTCACGGTAACGGGAATGCCGTGAAGCGGGCCCAAATCTCCGCCCGCGGCGAATGCGCCGTCCGCCGCCGCCGCCGCGCGGCGCGCCGCGTCACCCAGGAACATCTTATGCGCTCCGAGGGCCGTGCCGAAGCGTGCATGGCGCTCGATCGCGCTTTCGGCCAAGGCCACGGCCGACAGCGTGCCCGCGCGCAAACGTTGGGCTATGTCCCAGAGAGTGAGATCAGCTATGACGGGCATGGGTGAAATCCAAGCGTGGCCGTCAGCGGCACATCGGCGGACGGCCGATGCGCCGCACGCCGTCGCCAAGCGTCCGCTCGCAGGCAAGTGCGACTGCCAGCAGGCGCGCATCGTCGCCTCCAGCCGCCATGAGCTGCATGCCCACGGGCATCCGCGCCCGGTCGCGCGCAACCGGCATCGTGATCGCGCACAACCGCAGCAAATTGCCGATGGTGGTATTGCGCAGCACCATGAGATTGCGCGGCCCATAGCCCGCGACCGTCGAGACATCCTTGAGGGTCGGCGGCGTGATCGCCGTGGTCGGGGAGACGAGCACATCGATTTCGTGCAGACGGGCGTTGGCGATCCGGGCGTTGTCCTCGAACAAGCGGCAACGGCGCACGAATTCGGCCGCGGTCATCTCGCGCGCCTTGGCGAAGCGCTGCACCACCATGGGATCGAGCGTCTTTATCCAGGCCGGCAGCTTATTCAGCAGGTTCGCGTAGAACTCGACCGAAACGATGCCGCCTTCGCGGAAGCACTCGTAAACGGGCTTCACGCCGGGCAAGGAAAACTTAACCAATCTGGCGCCCGCGCGTTCGAGTTCCTTGAGCGCGCGCTCCACGCCTTCGACGATGCCGGGCGAACAATCATCCCAGAAAAACCGGTCGGCGACGCCGATGCGCAAGCCCGCGACATTGCGGATATCGGGCAGGCACTTGGAATAGGGATCCATGTCGGTGAAGGCATAGGCCGCATCCGCCACGCTGCGGGTCAAAATACCCGCGGTATCGAGAATGGGCGAAAGCGGCACGATGCCGCCGAGCGGCCAGCGCCCGGCGGTCGTCTTGATGCCGACATTGCCGGTGAGGCTCGCGGGAATACGAACCGAGCCGCCCGTGTCGCTGCCGAGCGCCACGAGCGCCGAGCCTTCGCACAAGGACACGCCCGCGCCCGAGGACGATCCGCCCGGAATGCGCGGGCGCTTGGCGTCCCAGGGATTGCGCGGCGTGCCCCAATGGATATTCGTGCCGACGCCGCCATAGGCAAACTCGACGGTGTGGGTCTTGCCCGGAAAGATCGCCATTTGACGACGTAGATTGGCGATGATCGGCCCTTCGAGCTCGTATTCGCGGGGCAGGCGCTTGGGCGTGCCGGCATAGGTCGGCCAGCCGGTGACCGCATAGAGATCCTTGACCGACACGGGGATGCCCTGAAGCGGGCCCAAATCGAAGCCGCGCTTGAACGCGTCATCGGCGGCACGCGCGACCCGCCGCGCCTCGGCCGGCTTCCAAAGTTTGTAGGCGCCGAGTTTTTTGCCTCGCCGCTCGTGATTTGCGATCGCCTCCTCGGCGAGGGCCAAGGCCGATAGCGCGCCGGCGCGCAAATCACGCGCGAGTTCGGCTATGGGGCGCTCCATGTGGCGTGCCATGTCGGTCTCCTTGTGCCTTGCTTAAGCGTTCAGCGCGCCAACTTGCCGAGTGGCGGCCGGCCGAGGCGTTGGCGGGCATTGCCGAGCGCGCGTTCGAGCGCGCCGCCCACGGCCAAAAGACGTTCCTCGCTGAAGCTGCGCGAAACCAGTTGCAGGCCGACGGGCATGCCTGCCGCGTCCAACCCCACCGGGATGGACAGCGCGCACAGACCCAGGAGATTCCCTGGACAGGTGTAGCGAAAGCTCCTCCGGTTGAGGCGCACATAATCGTCCACCTTCGCCACTTCGCCGACCGTGGGCGGGGACAGCGGACTGGTCGGCATGACGATGGCATCGACCTCGCCAAGACGCGCATTGGCGGACGCGCTCGCGTCGCGGCAGAACGCGAGCCTGCGGACGTATTCCACGCCCGGAATCGCTCCGCCGTCCTCGACGCGCCGCTGGATGATCGGAGCCAGCGTCGCTTTCCACTCCGGCAATTTGTCGTCGAGGAATTGTTTGAATTCGACCGATAACACGCTGCCCTTGAGGTGCAGCTCGTAGGCCGCCTTGAACTCCGGCAATTTGATACGCACGAGCTTCGCCCCCTTGCGCGTCGCCTCGGCGAGCGCCCGCCTGGCTGCCGCGCCGATTCCGGGGTCCAAATCCTCCCACATGAACTCCTCGCAGATGCCGAGGCGCACGCCCGAAAGCTCGGTACGCGCGATTTCGGCCGCGAACGCCATGGCATCGCCGTGCGCGGGGTCGAGCGCGCCGAAGGCATAGGCGGCGTCCGCGACCGTACGGGCGAGGGGGCCTGGCGTATCCATGCTGGGCGAGAGCGGCACCGCCCCGTCGATTGCCCAGCGGCCGATGGTGATCTTGAGACCAACACTGCCGGTAAAACTCGCGGGCAAGCGAATGGAACCGCCGGTGTCCGAGCCGATGGCGATCAGCGCCGAGCCTTGGCCGAGGCTCACGCCCGCGCCCGAGGACGAGCCGCCTGGAATCCGATGCGCAGAGCCCCCCCAGGGATTGCGCGGGGTCAACCAATGGATATTGGTGCCGATGCCGCCGAAGGCGAATTCGACGGTATGCGTCTTGCCCGTGACGACCGCCATCTGGCGGCGCAAGGCGCGCACCACCGTGCCTTCGCGCGTCCATTCGGCGGGCAAGGCGCGCGGCGTTCCGGCGTATGTCGGATAGCCCGCGACTCCGAACAGGTCCTTGACCGATACCGGTATGCCGTGAAGCGGCCCCGCCGCGCATCCGGCCTTGAGCGCCTTGTCCGCGGCCCGCGCTTCGCGCAGGACGCGCGCCGCGTCGAACGTCACGTAGGCGCCGAGCGCGCGGCCGTACCGGGCCTGGCTATCGAGCACCTCGCCGGCGATTTCCTCCGCGCACGTTCTGCCGTCGCGCAACGCTTGCGCCAAATCCGCGATGCTTTTGTCCAGAAGCGCCATTTTGCCTGCCCGCAGCCTTCCCTGGGCAATAGGATGATGGCGCGGGCGCGGGCGCGCAAGGCGCTTCCAAGGGACCCTGCCGCCACATCCAATCAGGCGGTTGCAAGCGCGCCCATTCGACATACATTTGGGCCATGACGGAGCCGGAAAAAGAGCTGACCATCCTCGCGCAATTGTCGCCGCGCAATTGGCACCCCGGAGCCCGGCTGCGCGGCTATTTTATCGCGGGCGTGCTGGTGACGGCGCCCCTTGGCGTCACGCTTTATCTAACCTGGTCGATCATCACGTTTTTCGACCAACATGTGCGCGCGCTGGTACCCGACCGCTACAATCCCGAAAGCCATCTGCCCATCGCCGTTCCGGGCCTCGGGCTCTTGGCCGCGGTGATCGCGCTTATCCTCGTCGGCTGGCTGACCGCCGGCATCGTCGGCCGTTTCGTGGTCTCGATCGGCGAGCGTTTGGTCGCCCGCATGCCCTTCGTGCGCGGCATCTACGGCTTCGTGAAACAAGTGATCGAGACGACCGTCCGCCAGCGCGGCGGAGCGTTTCGCCAGGTGGTGCTGATCGAATTTCCGCGCCGGGGCGCCTGGACGCTCGGTTTCGTGGCCGGCGCGCCGAACGAGGAAATCCGGCGCGCGGGCGAGGACTTGTTGAGCGTGTTCGTTCCGACCTCGCCAAATCCGACATCGGGATATCTTCTGTTCGTGCCGCGCAAGGACGCGATCGCCCTGCAAATGCCGGTCGAGGAGGGCCTGAAATTGATCGTCTCGGGCGGCATCGCCCAAGGCGCGTCCGTTCAACCCGAGCGCAAATAGCGCACCGCCACATCGCGCTCGAACAGATACAAAAGCGTTCGCAACGCCCGACCGCGCGGACTTTCGAGCTCGCCGTCCCGCGCCAGGATCAGGCGCGCGTCGTCCCGCGCCACTTCGAGCAAATCCGCGTGCGCGGCCAAGTCCGCCAGGCGAAAAGCCGGCAGGCCGCTCTGGCGCGTGCCCAGCATCTCGCCGGCGCCGCGCAGGCGCAAATCCTCCTCCGCGATGCGAAAGCCGTCATCGGTTTCGCGCATGATGCCAAGGCGCGCGCGCGCGGTCTCGCCCAGCGGCGCGCCGTAAAGCAAAAGACAGGTGGAGGAAGCCGGGCCGCGCCCGATTCGCCCGCGCAACTGGTGAAGCTGAGCCAGACCGAAGCGCTCGGCGCCCTCGATCACGATGATGTTGGCCTCGGGCACGTCGACGCCGACCTCGATCACGGTGGTCGCCACCAAGATGCTCGTCCGGCCGGCCGCGAAATCTGCCATGGCCGCGTCCTTCTCGGCGGACTTGAGACGGCCGTGGAGCAGGCCGACTTTTTTCCCGAAGCGCGCGGCCAATTCCTCGTGGCGCTTGGTTGCCGCGGCCAGATCGACGAGCTCGGATTCCTCGACCAAGGGACACACCCAATAGGCCCGCCCGCCCGAGGAAACGGCACGGCCCACGGCTTCGACGACGTCTTCGAGGCGCCCAAGCGGGATGGTCCGGGTATCGACCGGTTTGCGGCCGGCTGGCTTCTCGTCGAGGCGCGATACATCCATATCGCCGTAAGCCGCCAGCTGTAGGGTCCGCGGGATGGGCGTCGCCGTCATGACCAGGACGTGAACGCCGCGGCCCTTGCCTGAAAGCATGAGGCGTTGATGAACGCCGAAACGATGCTGCTCGTCGATCACCGCGAGCGCTAGATCGCGAAATGCCACATCCTCCTCGATCAGGGCGTGAGTCCCCAGCGCGAGCGCGATGCGCCCATCGGCCAAACCTTGGAGCGCCGCCTCGCGCGCCTTGCCCTTTTCGCGCCCGGTCAGCAGCACGATCTCGACACCCATCGCTTCGGCCAGGGGTTGGATCGTCGCCAAATGCTGGCGGGCGAGGATTTCGGTCGGCGCCATCAACGCGGCCTGCCGCCCGGATTCCGCCGCGATCAACATGGCCAGGAACGCGACCACCGTCTTGCCGCTGCCGACATCGCCTTGCAATAGGCGCAGCATCCGCTCGTCCTTGGCCATGTTGGCGGCGATTTCGCCGACCGCCCGTTTTTGCGCCCCGGTCAAGGTGTAAGGCAGGACGCGGGCAGCCTGCGCGCGCAATCGGCCATCGCCCGTGACGGGACGGCCGGGCAAACCGCGCGAACGGGCACGCACCAGGGCAAGGGCCAATTGGCTGGCCAGTAATTCGTCGAAGGCCAGGCGGCGGCGCGCGGTGGTGGTCGGCGCCAATTCCCCGTGATCGGACGGCGCATGGACGGTCCGGACGGCGGTGCGCCAGGCCGGCCACGCCTGCACCTTGAGCCAAGAAGGATCGAGCCATTCCTTGAGCTCGGGCGCGCGCGCGGCCGCCGCGGCGGCGATCTTGCCGAAGACGCGCAAGGAAAGACCTTGCGTCAGCGGATACACGGCCTCCAGGCGCGGCAGCTTGTCGATGTCCTCGAGGGGGACCATGTAATCGGGGTGCGTCATCTGCGCGCGCCCCTCGAAATGCTCGATGCGGCCGCTGATCGCACGCTGGGCGCCAATGGGAAGGTTTTTTTCGATATAGTCGGCGCGCGCGTTAAAAAACACGAGGTCGAGGGTGCCGGACTCGTCGGAACAGCGGACCTTATAGGGCACGCGCGGGCGATGGCGCGGGGAGGGCCGGTGGGAATCGACGCGCACCGTGATGGTCGCGATGGCGCCTTCCGGCGCGTCGGCCACCATGGGCGCAAAGCGCCGGTCAATGATACCGACCGGAAGGTGCCACAGCACGTCGACGACCCGTTCGCCCACGAGGTGGGCGAGCAGCTTGGCGATGCTCGGCCCCACGCCCGGCAAGGACGCGACCGGCGCAAACAGGCAATTCAACTCTTGCGGGCGCATGAACCTTTTGGAATATCTGAGTTTATCAGACTGCGGGCGCCTCCCGCCCATCCTACGCATCGCGGTGATCGATACAATGACCGTTCCACTCGAGATACGGCGCAAGCGGGCGCTGTACCGCAGCCATCACCGCGGCACCAAGGAGCTTGACCGGCTCCTGGGCGAATTCGCGTCCCGCCATGTGCCGGCGATGGCCGACGGCGATCTTGCGGCGTTCGAGCGCCTGCTCGAAGCGCCCGACCCGGCGCTGCTGGATTGCCTGATGCACGGCGCGGACCCTTCATGGGCGAGCGAACACGACGAGACCCAATTGCTTGAACGCCTGCGCGCCTTCCACGGCACCGCAGCCAATTCCCGCTCATGAGCGCCCGTCCCCTAACGCGGATCCTGGCCGGCCAGCGGCTTCAGATCGCCGGCACGCCCGAAGGCCTCGATGCGCGCATTTTGGCCGAGCTGGCCCAAACCCGGCCCGACCGCGACGTCCTGCACCTGGCGCGCGACGACGCGCGCATGGCCCGACTCGTCCACGCCGTCCGCTTCTTCGCGCCGGGCGTCGAGGTTCTGGCATTTCCGGCCTGGGACTGCCTGCCTTACGACCGCGTATCGCCGAACGGCGAGGTCGCCAGCCGCCGTGTGGACGTGCTGACGCGCCTCGCCGAGACGCGCCCGGCGGCGCCGCGCATCGTGGTCGCCACGCTAAACGCAGCCCTCCAGCGCGTGCCCGCGCGCGCATCTTTCCACAATGCGAGTTTTGCCATCGCCAAGGGCGGCAAGCTCGATGTGGCACAATTGACGGATTTTCTAGAGGCCAATGGCTATGGCCGCGCGGAAACCGTGCGCGAGCCCGGCGAATACGCGCTGCGCGGCGGGTTAATCGATCTGTATCCAACCGGCGTGCTCGAACCCGTCCGCATCGATCTTTTCGGCGACGTGGTCGAGGGCTTGCGGGGCTTCGACCCGCTGAGCCAGCGCAGCACCCGCGCGGTCGAGGGCGTGGCGCTCAAACCCGTGGGCGAGGTCAATTTGACGCCCGCGAGCGTCGCGCGCTTTCGCACCGGATATCGCGAATTGTTCGGCGCTGCGACCGAGGGCGACACGCTCTATGAATCGATCAGCGCCGGCCGGCGTCATGTCGGCATGGAGCATTGGCTGCCCCTGTTCCACGACGTTCTCGAGACCCTGTTCGACTATCTGCCGAACGCGGCCGTGACCGTCGATCATCAGGGTCACGAATTGGCCGGGGGCCGGTTCGAGCAGATCGCCGAGTTTTATGCCGCAAGGCGCGATCACCTCGGCGGCGCCAAACGCCGGCGCGACGAGTTCGCGGGCGGTCCCGTTTACCGGCCCTTGCCGCCCGAGCGGCTGTATCTTACGCGCGAGGAATGGGACACCCTTCTGTCCAAACGCGCGGGCGGAACGTTTTCGCCGTTCGCGCCGCCACCGGGTGCCGCGGGCACCGGAGATGCCGGCGGGCGAAAATTGCCGGGCTTTGCCGAGGCGCGCACGCGCGCCGACAGCAATCTGTTCGAGGCGGTCGGCCAGGCCATCGCCGGACATCGCGCGGCCGGGCTTCGCGTCCTAATTGCGGCCTATAGCGCCGGGTCCGCCGATCGCCTGGCCGGATTGCTGCTCGATCACGGCCTGCCCAAGGCGCCGCTCGCCCCCGACTGGCCGGCGGTCGAAACCCTGCCGCCCGGCGCGCTCGCCATGGCAGTGCTCGATGTCGAGAACGGTTTCGCCGCCGAGGGCCTAGCGGTCCTGACCGAGCAAGACATTCTCGGCGACCGGCTGATCCGGGCCGCCAAACCCCGTCGCCGCTCGGACAAGTTCATCGCCGAGGCCTCGGCGATGGCGCCTGGCGACCTCGTCGTCCACGTTGAGCACGGCATCGGGCGATACGACGGCCTTAAGACGATCGATGTCGGCGGCGCGCCGCACGATTGCCTGCTGGTGATCTACGACGGCGGCGACAAATTATTCGTCCCGGTCGAGAACATCGAAGTGATGTCGCGCTTCGGCTCGGAGGAGGGCACGGCAGCCCTCGACAAGCTCGGCGGCGCCGCCTGGCAGGCGCGCAAGGCGCGCGTGCGCAAGCGCATTCTCGAAATGGCGGGAAAGCTCATCGCCATCGCAGCCGCGCGCTTCGTGCGGGCGGCTCCCTCGATCCGGCCGCACGAAGGGCTGTACGGCGAGTTCTGCGCGCGCTTTCCCTATCCCGAGACCGACGATCAGTTGAGCGCCATAGACGACACGCTCAACGATCTCGCCTCGGGCCGGCCGATGGACCGCCTGGTATGCGGCGATGTCGGCTTCGGGAAGACCGAAGTCGCCATGCGCGCGATCTTCACCGCGGTGAACGCAGGCTTTCAGGCGGCCATCGTCGTGCCGACGACGCTGCTGGCCCGACAGCACTACGCGACACTGTTGGAGCGCTTCAAGGGTTTGCCGACGCGGGTCGCCCAGCTTTCGCGCCTCGTGCCCGCGAAGGCGGCGGCCGAGAACAAGGCACTGATCGCTGCCGGCAAGATCGACATCGTCGTCGGCACCCACGCCTTGCTCGCTAAAACCATCGCCTTCAAGAACCTGGGCCTTCTCGTCGTCGACGAGGAACAGCATTTCGGCGTCGTGCAGAAAGAACGCCTCAAGGAGCTGCGCGCCGATGTTCACGTGCTCACCCTGACCGCCACGCCGATTCCGCGCACCCTCCAACTTGCCCTCGCCGGCGTGCGCGACATGAGCTTGATCGCGACGCCGCCCGTGGATCGCCTGGCGGTGCGGACCTTCGTGCTGCCCTACGATCCCGTGGTCGTGCGCGAGGCCCTGATGCGCGAGCATTTGCGCGGTGGGCAGAGCTTTTACGTCTGCCCCCGCATCGAGGACCTGCCGCGCGTGGCCGAGCGGCTCAAGGAATTGGTTCCCGAAGTCCGCGTCGGCATCGCCCACGGCCAAATGGCGCCGACCGCCCTCGAAGACGTGATGGGGCAATTCTACGACCGCTCCTTCGAGGTGCTGCTGAGCACGAATATCGTCGAGTCGGGTTTGGACATTCCGACCGCCAATACCCTCATTATCCATCGCGCCGACATGTTCGGCCTGGCCCAGCTTTACCAGCTGCGCGGCCGCATCGGACGCTCGAAGACCCGCGCCTACGCCTATCTGACCATCCCCCAGGCCAAGCTCATGCGCGCGGGCGCCGAACGCCGCCTGCACGTCATGCAGACTCTCGACACCCTAGGCGCGGGCTTCAGCCTGGCCAGCCACGACATGGACATTCGCGGCGCGGGCAATCTCTTGGGCGACGAACAATCTGGTCACGTCCGGGAGGTCGGGGTCGAGCTTTACCAAACCATGCTCGAGGAGGCGGTCGCGGAACGCCGCGCGGCGGGCGAAGAGGTGGCCACCGAAGTCCACGATTGGTCGCCCCAGATCACGGTCGGGACTCCGGTCCTCATACCCGAGGACTATGTCCGCGATTTGGGCGTGCGCCTGGGGCTGTACCGGCGACTTGCGTCCTTGCGCGACCGGGCGGAAATCGACGCCTTCGCCGCCGAACTCATCGACCGCTTCGGGCCGCTTCCGGGTGAGGTTAAAAATCTTCTTCTCGTAGTTGAAATAAAACAGCTTTGTTTTGCAGCCGGAGTGGCAAAATTGGACGCGGGCCCGAAGGGCGCCGTGGTCGGGTTTCATCAAAACCACTTCGCCAATCCCGAAAACCTGGTGGCGCTCATGCAGAAGGAGCAGGGCTCGGCCAAGCTCCGCCCGGACCATCGTCTGGTTTTCCGGCGTGAATGGTATCAGCCCCAGGCGCGCATCGTCGGCCTGCAGGCGCTGGTGCGGGAATTGGCCGAGATCGCGGCCCCGAAGGCGGTCTAGGAGGCTACGCCCGCCTCGGCCCGATCCGCGACGGCGCGGTCGAAGGCCCGGGCGAGCACGTCGGCGGGCTGGGCACCCGACACCATCACCCTACGGTCGATGATGAAGCACGGGACGCCCTGGATACCGAGGCTCCGGGCAAGAGATTCCTCGGCCGCGACGTCCTCGCACTCCGCGTCGGACGCGAGGAAGGTCCGCGTCTCGTCGCGGCCCAAGCCAGCCGATACCGCTATTTCGGTCGCGATCTCGACATCGCCGATGTCCTGGCCCGACAAGAAATAGCCGCGAAACAGCGCCTCGACGACCTCGCCCTGGCGGCCTTTATCGCCGGCATGGCGTATCAAGCGGTGGGAGAGCAGGGTATTGGGCGTGCGCCGTATTTTGTCGAAGGCGAAGGCTATGCCCTCGCCCAAACCCGCCTCGATGATCGGGGTATAGACGCGCTGGGCGCGCTCTGCGCCGCCGAACTTGGTTTCGAGATAGGCGTGGCGGTCCATCCCGGCGGACGGCATCTCGGGATTGAGTTGAAAGGGCCGCCAGCCGATTTCGACCCTCTCCCCCGGCCACCTCGCGAGCGCGCGCTCCAGGCGTCGCTTGCCGATGAAACACCAGGGGCAAATGGTATCGGACACGATGTCGATGCGCATGTCCGGCAGTTTACCCGTCGCCCCCCCCGAACGCGATGGCCGGGGGTCTGGCCGGGTCGACGGCGCGCGGCACGCGCGGTCGGGTCAATGGCGCGCGGCACGCGCGCGGTCGGCGAGATGGCCCCAGCTTTCGACATCGGCGAAAGTGGCGGTGCCGAATTTGAGCCAGGGTCGAACCGGTGCTTCGACCCCGGGCAGGCCGAAATCGGTGTGCCGCAGGACGGCGGCGATGCGCCGCGCCACGAGATCGGCGGCATCGATGGCCGTTCCAGGCAGGAATATCAGGACTTCAGTCTCGCTGCAGCGCGCGACCGTGTCTTCGGCGCGAACCATGCCGGCGATCCAGCCAGCCACCTGGCGCATCAGCGCGTGCGCGGCATGAGGCCCGAGGGCGTAGGCGGTATGGCGCAAATTGTCGAGTTCGAACAGGGTGCCCGCCATCGATCGGCCACGCGAGGCGCGCGCCAGGATGGTGCCGTGTGTGTCGAGGAACGACACATCGGGCAAGCCGGTCAATTCGTCCTTGGGCATTCCCGACAACGCATCGCGCAGGGCGCTGCGCATGACCCCGCGCTGCCGGCGCCGGCGTTCGAGCGCGGAAAGCGCAAACCGAACCTCGATCGCCGCGGCCCCCGCGGGCAGGGCGATGCTGGCGCCCGCGCGATAGATTTCCTCATGTCCGCGGTCTTTGGCGGAGCCGTTCAGAACGACGATCGGCAAGTCGAACAATTCGCCATGGGCGCGAATACGTTCAATGATGGCCAAATCCCGATCGGTCGCGCCGCCCAACACCAAGCCGTCATACGACCCGGCGAACAGGCGTTCCCACGCGCCGGCATCGAGATCGCCGCAATCGACCATCGAGGGCGCGCCGACCGAACCGACCCCGAGCGAACCGGCCATGCGCTCGTCGTCCGTCACCGCCAGGATATGGCGCGTGCGCAGGAGTTCGAGTTCGAGACCGAAAGCGGGCTTGAGCGGCAAATGGAGAAGTTCGGAGGTCAGTTGCCGCCGGCGCCATTCGGCGCCCATCGTCGAGAGCCGGATCAAGGGATGCAGTCGAGCCGCCAGAACCGACGTCGCAACGGGGCGGGAAATCACGTCGTCGAACAGCTCGGGACCGCCGCCCAGCGCCGAAAAATCGAGCCCGTCGCTCGCCCAAGCCACGATGGGTAAATGCGCGGTCGCAGGATCCGAACGCAATGCCGCGATCAAGCGGCGGTCATCGGCATCGCCCCTTGCACCTTCGATGACAAGAATATCGGGGCGTTCCTCGACCAGCCGTTCGAACAGGTCCGCCGTGAGCGCGCATGCGGAGACGGCAAAGCCTTCGGCCGTCAAATGCTCGGTGGTGCGGGTCAGCCGCCGGGCATCCCGGCCGTGCAACAAAACCTGCCCCGGAGCGGACAATATGCGCTTGGGGGCGGACGATTCGCCCAATACCAGGTCTTCCCGCACGTGGTTACTCCCGGTGGATTTTTTGTGGACTTTTCGGCTTCCCATCCTGGGCACGCAAGGTTAGGAAAGTGTTAAGCCCCGGTTTCACGGCTGGATCAACCAAGCGACGGCAAGATGACCCAAACATTCGATCTTTCGTGCGAGCGCATCCTCATCACCGGCGCATCGAGCGGCCTGGGGCTCCATTTCGCCCGTGTTTTGGCCGCAGGTGGCGCAAAATTGGCGATCGCCGCCCGTAGCCTCGACAAACTCGCCGAATTGAAGCGGGAAATCGAAGCCAAGGGCGGCACCGCCCACGCCATCGTCATGGACGTGACGGATGGCAACGCCGTCCGCGCGGGTATCGCGGCCGCGGATGAAGCCCTGGGCGGCGTAAGCGTGCTGCTCAACAATGCCGGCATCGCCATCGTCAAGCCGATGCTCGACTACACCGAGGAAGACTGGGACCAAGTCGTCGATACGAATTTGCGCGGCGCCTGGCTGGCCGCGCAGGCGACGGCCAAGGCGATGGTCGCGCGCGGGCAAGGCGGCAATATCGTCAATATCGGGTCGGTATTGGGCCTGCGGCCGATCGGCCAAGTGCCCGCCTATACGGCGGCAAAGGCGGGACTCATCCACTTGACCAAGACCATGGCGATGGAGCTCGCGCGCCACGACATTCGCGTGAACGTTCTGTGTCCGGGTTATGTGGAAACCGAAATGAACCGCCCGTTCTGGTCGGGCAAGGGCGGGCTCTCTCTGATCTCGCGCATTCTGCAAAAACGCATCGGGCAACCGGACGATCTCGACGGCGCGCTTCTGCTACTGTGCTCGAATGCCTCGCGCTACATGACGGGCAGCACCATCGTGGTCGATGGCGGGCACCTATGCAGTTCGCTCTAACGATCCACGCCGCATTGTGAAAATCCTGTGAGTAACTCCGGAATTTATAAGTTTTATTAATGTGTTATTCGGAAATTCTCACGCCAAGTAAAAAGCTGTGCAGAAGTACGAATGAACAAAAATCTCCAATACCTTCAGCGTGGGAGCTAATAATGGATTTCACTCTGTCCCCTGCGATCGAGGATTATCGGCGCCGCATCCATGGCTTCGTCGATGAATATGTCATGCCGGTGGAACTCAATCCGGACGCCTACGACGACGGCGAGAACATCAAGGACGAATACCTCGAACCGCTCCGCACGAAGGCGAGGGCGGCGGGACTATGGGCGCTGCAGATGCCGAAATCGCGCGGCGGCCAGGGCCTACCGGTCGTGGGCATGGCGACCTGCTACGAGGAAATGGGCCGGTCGATCTTCGGTCCGCTGTGCTTCAATTGCGCGGCCCCCGACGACGGTAACATGATCCTGCTCGAGAAGGTCGGGACCGAAGCCCAGAAGGCGCGCTGGCTGCAACCCATCGTTGACGGGGCGGTCCGCTCGGCCTTCTTCATGACCGAACCGATGCCGGGCGGCGGCTCGGACCCATCTGCGATGCGCACCACCGCCACGCGCGAAGGCAATAAATGGGTGATCCGCGGCCATAAATGGTTCGCGACGGGCGCCGGGGTCGCGGCCCATTTGATCGTGCTGGCCAAGACCTCGGACAACGCGCGCAAGGGTCTGACGGCCTTCATGTTTCACAAGGATCAGCCCGGCTGGCGCATCCTCCGGCGCATCCCGATCATGGGGCCCGAGGAGCATGGCGGGCATTGCGAGGTGATCTTCGACGGCCTCGAGATTCCGGACGACGATCGCCTGATGGAAGTCGGCGACGGGCTCAAGGTGACGCAGATTCGCCTCGGCACGGCCCGGCTCACCCACTGCATGCGCTGGCTGGGGATGGCCAAGCGCGCGCTGGAGATCTGCACGCCCTACATCAAGGAGCGCGTCTCGTTCAACGTGAAACTCGCCGATCACGAGGGCGTGCAGTGGATGCTGGGCGAGGCGGCCATGGATATCGCCATCGGCCGGCTCCTGACCATGCATGCGGCCTGGAAGCTTGACCAAGGTGATTTCGCCCGCAAGGAAGTCTCGATGGCCAAGGTCGCCGTTGCCGACGTGCTGCACAAGGCCGTCGATACCGCTATTCAGCTCATGGGCGCGAAGGGCTATTCGGGCGATACCCTGCTCGAATGGATGTACCGTTACGCGCGTTGTGCGCGCTTGGTGGACGGGGCCTCCGAGGTGCACAAAATGGTCTTGGCGCGCAATCTCCTGGCCGAGGGCCCCGATTTCTGGAAGTGGGGCTGAACGTCTACCAGCCGTTCACCCGGTCCCAGCGGTCGATCACTTCGGTACCGCCATCGACGACGTCGTAATGGCCGTAGGCGGCGGCGGTCATGCACGAGTGATTGGGCACGATCCGCACCTTGGCGCCGATGGGCAGGCGGTCGAAGGGGGCGGGGCCGTGGCCCTCGATCTGGCCGTGTTCCTGGCTCAGGCGGCTCACGCGCAAATCCCCCATTCGCGCGCGCCCGTCAAGGCCGTACACCCAGCCGTAATCCGTGCCGGGCAGTTGGTCGTTCGCGCCCGCATCCTTGGAAATCGCCAAGCCACCCGCATCGATCAAAATTCGTCCCGTGGCGCGGTTATGGCCGACGACCGTCGAAAGCACCGTGACCGCGATGTCCTCGGGCGTGCACGCCCCGATGCCGACTTGGTGAAGGTCGAAGAAAACATAATTCCCCGGCCGCATTTCCGTCGCCCCGTCCAGGCGTTCGGCATGAACCGCGGTGGGGGTCGAGCCGGGGCTGACGGCCGGGCAAGGCAGTCCGGCGGTCTTCAGATTCTCGGCCGCCTTTACGACGGCGGCGCGTTCTTGCTCGGCCGCGACCCGACATTCGGCCGCGCTGCGGCAATCATAGCTATGGCCGCCATGGGTGAGAACGCCGGCGAGGCGCAAGGCCTTCGAACCCGCGATTGCGCGGCCCAGAGCAATCAAATCAGGCGAATCAGGGTGGATTCCACCGCGATTCTGCCCCGAATTTATCTCGATTTGGACATCGAAGGCGGCGCCCAAGGCCAAAGCGCGCGCGGATACGGCGTCGAGCGCGCCCATATCGTCGCTCAACAGGCGGATTCGGGCCGATGTCTTGGCCGCGATCGCATGAATGGCGTCGATTTTCGCCGCGACGATGGGAAATGCATAGCTGATATCCAGAAAGCCGTGCGCGGCGAAATATCCGGCCTCGAGGATCGTCGAGACGCATATGCCGCCCGAATGTCCCCGTGTTGCCAGTTCCGCCACCTTGGCCGATTTCGAGGTTTTCATGTGCGGGCGCAAATCGACGCCGTGCCGCTTGGCGCGCGCGGACATAGCCGAAATATTGCGCTCCATGATGCGCCGGTCGAGGATCAGGGCGGGGGTGGCGAGAGCATTCAAATCCATGGCGAATCCCGTTTTTCAGTGCCGCGTTCACGATAACTCATTTTCCGGGCCGCAATTTCCGGCGCCGCAACTCGATGCAATTTAGGCTGCCATGCCCGCCGCCGCCAATCCTGCGCCCTGGCGAGCGCGCGTGCGCCATGGTATCGCCCATTTGCCGAGATAACGCCGGAAAAGGGTGGGGCCGGATGATCACGCACATCAAACAGGCGGCCGCCGTGCCGTCTTCCTCGCTCGAAGATTGGGGAAAAGTCGGCGAGCCGGTCGGCGAACCCGTGCCCACCCTGCGCGGCGAGGAAAGCCGCGAGAAACCGGATATCGGCGTATGGGAGTGTTCTCCCGGCCGCTTCCGCCGCCAGATTCGCGATGCCGAGTTCATGCATTTCGTTCAAGGCCGCGCACGCTTCCACGCCGATTCGGGCCAGGTGATCGAGATCAAGGCCGGCGATGCGGTGTATTTTCCGCGCGACACCTTGGGCACCTGGGACGTGAGCGAAACCCTGCGCAAGACCTATGCGATCTGGTGAGCGAATGCGATCCGGCGAGCGGACGGTCCAGGACTAGGCCGGATGGATCGATCCAACATCAAGGCCTTGTTGTTCGATGTGTTCGGCACGGTCGTCGATTGGCGCGGCTCGCTCGTGCGCGAGCTAAGGCAATTCGCCAAGCGCAACGCAATCGCCCTCGACCCCGAGCGTTTCGCCGACGATTGGCGCGCGCTCTACGACCCGCAGATGGCGCCGATTCGCGCCGGCACCCGGGCTTGGACCCGGCTCGACGCCCTGCACCGCGAAAGCCTCGTCCCATTGCTCGCGCGCCACGCCATCTCGGGCCTCGCCGAGGCCGAGATCGACCGGCTGAATACCGCCTGGCATCGCCTGGATCCCTGGCCCGACGCGGTGCCCGGGCTGTGGCGGCTCAAGCGCAGATTCGTGCTCGCCACCTGCTCGAACGCCAACACGGCGCTGATCGTCAACATGGCGCGAAACGCGGGATTGCCGTGGGACGCCGTCTTGGGCGCCGAACCCGCGCGCGCCTACAAACCCCAACCGGAAGCCTATCTGGGTTCGGCCGATTGGCTCGGCCTCAAGCCCGAGCAATGCCTGATGGTCGCCGCGCATAACGGCGATCTCGAAGCCGCCGGCCCCTTGGGATTCCACACCGCCTTCGTCGCCCGGCCGACCGAACACGGCGCGGGGCAAGAACGGAACCTAGCGCCGTCGCGCGCCTGGGACATCGTGGTCGAGGATTTTCACGCGCTCGCGGCCGCGCTCGACTGCTGAGGCCCTCAGATATCGACGAAGGCGAGGATGCTGAGCGCGCCACCCGCGCTCAGCACCAGCAAGGTCGCGACCATGCCGATGACGCGCAATGTCCCCGGACCGGGATTGGTCGAAAGCGCGATGGCGTGAATGACGCGCCCGGCGAGCAAGAGCCCGCCCAAGCTCCAGACCACCCACGAGGCGTAATACGCCATCTCGACGAAGGCCATCAGCAAAAGACCGAAGGGCACGTATTCGGCGAAATTGCCGTGGGCTCGGATCGCCTGTTGCAAATCCTTGTGCCCGCCATCGCCCAACGCCAGGCGATGGCGCACTCGGCCCGCGATCACCCGCGCGGTCAAGGCGACGTAAACAAAGGCGAGGATGCCCGCGAACAGAACCGTGATCGCGGGCAGGGTATCAAGCGAAAGCGTGCCGGCCGTGCCTTCGATCAAGGGCTGCATGATGCTCTCCGAAGCGAATGGGGCGAATGATCGGCGCGAATAATCGGGGTCAAGATTACGCCCCCGAGATTACGCCAGGGCGCGGCCGGGGTCAGCCTGAATTCGCACTGCGCCTATTAGCTCCGGATGAACCACATGCGCGCGATGAGGCCGTTCTCGACCTTGTGAATCGCGATCGCGGTCTGGCGCTTGCCGGGTTCGAGGTCGATGAGGGATTCGAGATAGACCACGGTGTCGCCGAGCACGATTTGGTTGTGCAGCTCCGCGCGCAAGGCCCGAATGTTGAAACGCTTGGCGGCATAAAACGCGCGCACTTCGTCGTGGCCCGACAGAAACGGCTTCGATTCCCCGAAGGCGAACATTTCGATCCCGGGAGCAAAGCACGCCATGTAGGCGCCCAGGTCGTGCGCGTTATAGGCGTCGAATTGTCGCTTGACGACGGCGGCGGCGGTATCCGTCATGGGTGCCTCGAAGCTCGCTTGTTCGGCTGCGGAAGCTAGCACGTCGCGGAAGAAGGAAAAGCCATGGACATCATGCAAACCGACGAAGTCGCCTTCGTGACCGGGGCCGCATCGGGCATCGGGCGGGCGGTCGCCTTTCGGCTTGCCGCGCGCGGCGCGGCCGTGGCGCTCGTCGATCTCGACGCGCGCAAGCTCGAACCCATCGTCCGGGAACTCGAAGCGCGCGGCGCGCGGACCTCGGCGCTCGCCTGCGACGTATCGTCCTCGGATTCGGTTCAAGCCGCGATCGGACGCACGGTCGGCGAATTCGGCGGGCTCGACACCGCCGTGTGCGCGGCCGGAATCGCGCGCATCGGCGATGTCGTTTCGGCGCCCGAGGACGATTGGCACCGCACGCTCGCGGTCAATTTGACCGGCACCTATCTGGTCGCACGCCACGCCATGCCCCATCTCGTCCACCGCAAGGGCGCCTTCGTGGCGATTTCCTCGGACGCCGGCGTGCGCGGCTCGACGGGCTTTGCCGCCTATTGCGCCTCCAAGCACGGGGTCATCGGCCTGGTGCGCTGCTTGGCGCTCGACCACGGCCCCCAGGGCGTACGCGCGAACGTGGTTTGCCCGAGCTTTGTCGATACGCCCATGGCGGATCAATTGCTTGCCGCACCCGGCGTGCAAAGCCGCGCCTTTTACGAACGCCGCGCGCCCTTGGGGCGCTTCGCCCAACCGGAAGAAGTCGCGAATGTCGTCGCGCACCTGTCGTCGGACGAGGCCAGCTATACCAATGGCATGGTTTACGTCGTCGATGGCGGCACCACCGCCGGCACGTTCGAGGCGAAGGGCTAGGCGGTCCGTTTCGGAAAGCGGGAAGGCGCTAAACCTCGCCGTTTTTTCACGCCTGCCACGCGCGGCGGGGCGCTAGGATCGGCGCGCCACGCGAGCCGGGGAGGGCGAATTGTCGTTCAAGGGAAGTTTATTTTCCGGGCCCGAACGCGTGGTCTTCGGCCGGGGCTGCGCGGGCGATCTCGGCGGCTATGTCGAACAACTCGGCGGCAAGCGGCCGATGGTCGTGACCGACCCCGTGGTGGCCGCGACCCCGGCCTTCGGCGCCATCACCCGGTCGCTTCGCGCCCAAAAACTCGATTACGTTCTCTACACCGACAGCGACGTGAACCCGAGCGATGTCCAAATCGATCGCGGGCTCGAGGTTTACCGCTCCGAGCGCTGCGACGTGATCGTGGGCGTGGGCGGGGGTAGCAATCTCGATACCGCCAAGTCCATCGGCATCGTCGCCAGCAATCCGGGCTCCATTCGCGATTATTTCGTCTCGAGTTACGTCACCGATCCCTACGCCATCAAGAACAAGAAGCGCAACCCGCCGACCATCGTTTTGCCGACCACTTCCGGCACGGGGGCGGAAATGTGCGGCTGGACCGTCGTCACCAACACCGACGAGAATTACAAGGGATTCTGCGGCGGCTGGACCGCCATGCCCCATCTCGCCCTGCTCGATGCCGATCTGACCGTGTCCATGCCGCCCGGCCTCACGGCCTCGACCGGGTTCGATGCGCTGATGCACGCGATCGAGGCCTATTACCACCGCTACGCCATGGCCCAGACCGATATGTTCGCGCTTTCGGCCATGGGGCGGATCGTGCGCCACCTGCCGCGCGCGGTCGCGAACGGAACCGACATGGAAGCGCGCGAGCAGATGTTGCTGGGCGCGATGGAGGCGGGCCTGGCCATGAACACGGGCTGCGCCCTGGTGCACGCCATGGGCCTGCCGCTGACGACCGAATTCGGCCTGCCCCACGGCGTGACGCTAGCCATCATGGCGGGTCCGGTGCTGCGCTATAACGCCGATGCGGCGCCCGAGAAATTGCGCGCCATCGCCCAAGCCCTGGCGCCCTTGGGCGAGGCGGCGCGGACGGGCCATGCGGCGGACGCGGTGCAGGGCTTTGCCCGCGCGCTCGGCCTGCCGACGTACCTCGATAAGGCCAAGCACGATCCCGCGCGCATTCCCGATATGGCGAAAGCCGCCGAGGCGAACGACAACACGCGCGGCAATCCCCGGATTCCCGACGCGGCGGGATTCGAGGCGCTGTACCGCGCGGCCTACGCCCAAGCTTAAGTCGCGTAAACCGCCTTCACCCCGCGCGAAACCGCGCGCCCCGCGCGCACATCGGCGACCGCGAGCGCCAAATCGGCGACGAAATCTTCGGCCGATTCGTCGTGCGCGCGATTGGCCATGAGCTGGATGGAGGCGGGCTCGCCCGCGCGGCCCATCACCCAGCCGCGATCCTCCATGGCATCCGCGACCGCGTTCATATCGAATTCCTTCGACGCGAAGGCGAAATTATACGCATCGGGCTTGCCGATGACGTAAAGCCCGGGAACCTTGCAAATCCCGGCGATGATGCGGTCGCGAATGCCGAGGATGATGCGCACGCGCTCTTGATAACCTTCCTTGCCGAGATAGTTCATCACCGCCCAGGCCGAGGCGATGGCGCCGCCCGAGCGCGAGCCGGTGATATTGGGCGTGGAATAGAGCCCCGAGGGCCAGGCATCGAAAGTGGTGCGCTGAAAACGCTCAAGCGTCTTGTCGCGCAGCAGCAGGACCGAGACGCCCTTATTGGCATAGCCGAATTTGTGGATATCGACCGAGATCGAGGTGACGCCCGGCAGCGCGAAATCGAAATCGGGCACCTCTTTGCCCAAGCGGCGCGCAAAGGGCAGGATCAAGCCGCCGAGGCAGGAATCGACGTGCAGCCATAATTTGTGGCGCTCGGCCAATTGCGACAGCGCGGAAATATCGTCCGTGGTGCCGTAAGGGTAGGGCGGGGCCGAGCCCACCAGCATGATGGTATTGGGGGTGATCGCCGCCGCCATGCCGGCGATATCGGCGCGCCAATCGACGCTGCCCGCCATGCGCACGACCTTGACGCCGAACATCTGCGCGCCCTTCTCAAGCGAGGGGTGCGCGGTGCGCGGCACGACGATTTCGGGCGCGGTCGCGCCGGGTTTGGCCTCGCGCGCCCAATCGCGCGCGGTTTTGACCGCCATCATATTGCTCTCGGTGCCGCCCGAGCTGATGCTGCCGCCCGCACCCTCGGGCGCATCGAGGATTTCCAGCATCATGGCGACGACGTCTTCCTCGTAACGGCCGAGGCTGGGGTAAGAGGTGTTGCCGTAAAGCGCGTTGTCCGAGATGTACATGTCGTAGGCCGCGTTGGCGACCTGGACCAGGTCCTCGCCGGCGAAATAGGCGGGCTTGAAGATGCGCGGCGCGCGCCAGGGCAGATCGCCCTTGCGCGCCTCGGCCATCGCCGATTGCACCTCCGACCACGGCCGGCCCTGGGCCGGAAAGCTGCGATTGGTCGTCATGCGGCGCCTCCCCCGATAGCGAAGTCCCCCGATAGCGAAGTCTAGGAACGCGCCGAACGGCGCGTCAATGCGGCGCGCGCGCGCCTGACGGCCACCTGACAGTCATAGATAATTAGGACGTTTTCGGCGCTCCGCTCTTGCGCGGCCTTGGTGAAATTGAATGAGCCGGTAATCACCGTCGCGTGGCTAACCGACAACAACCGCGTTCTGGAAGCCGGCGAGGCGCTGATCTTCGGCCAGGCCAAGGGCTGGTCGCTCGAGACGCCGCACTTCAAACCGGCGGGCTGATCGCCCTCGCGCACGCCCGTTCGTGTGGCGATGAAGGGGGGGCGATGACGCAGATGTGATCGCGCAGGCCTTGGCGTCGCGCACGGCCATCCGCCATCTCTAGGCCGGGCCGAACGGAGGGCCCATGCGGTGTTCCAACGCGCCCTTCTTTCGCTGTTCGTCCTCGTCCTCTGGGCGGGACCCGCGCGTGCCTCGCTCGAAGCGTGGTTGGCGCCTTCGGCCAAGCCCTGGCCACGCTGGGAAGCGCACGACGCGAACGCGAAGACCACGCTCGACCATGGGCCCTGGCAGCGCTTTCTCGATACCTACCGTGCCGGCGCGCCGGATGGCGTCGCACGCGTGGCGTATGGGCGGGTGAGTGCGGCGGACAAGGCCGCGCTCGACGGCTATGTGCGCGCGCTGGCCGCGGCGCGGGTGAGCGCGCTCTCGCGCGAGGAGCAGCGCGCGTTCTGGATCAATCTTTACAACGCCGCCACGGTGCGCCTGGTGGTCGAACGCTATCCGCTCGCCTCGATCCGGGACATCGACATCTCGCCGAGTCTGTTCTCGACGGGGCCATGGGGGAAGAAGCTGTTCGAGGTCGAAGGCATCGCCCTCTCCCTCGACGACATCGAGCACCGAATCCTGCGTCCCATCTGGAAGGACGCGCGCATCCACTACGCGCTCAATTGCGCCTCGATCGGCTGCCCCGATCTCTTGGGCGAGGCCTTCACCGCGGCGAACACGGAGACGCTGCTGGAACAGGGCGCGCGCGGTTTCGTCAACCATCCGCGCGGGGCCCGCGTCGTGGACGGGCGCCTTCGCGTCTCGAGCATCTATGTCTGGTTCCAAGACGATTTCGGCGGCGGCGAGGCGGGCGTCCTCGCGCATTTGCGCCGCTATGCGGCGCCGCCCTTGGCCGAGCCGCTGGCGCCCATCCGCGCCATCGACGCGACCGGCTACGATTGGGCGCTCAACGACTGGCGTTGAGCCGCGCTGCCGCGCTCAGGCGTGGGGGCGCCTCGCCCTCGATCACCACGTTAAAGGCGAGGACGAGGGCCAGGGGATGGCCGGACCAGGACGACGCGGCGCGGAAAATCTCGTCCAAATCGGCATCGGGTGCGCCCTCCTCACCCATTCGGGCGGCGTAGGCAGCATAGGCCGCCGCGTGCCGGGCCTCATCGGCCGCCTGGGCCGCCAGAAAGCGTGCCGCGCCTTGACCCGGGATCTCGTGGCAGAGGCGGCGGCAAAGCGCGCCAGTGGCCGCTTCGCCGTGACGAAGCTGGGCCAGCAAGCGCCGTTCCAGCCCGCGCGGCCAGAGCAGGGAGGTGACGATAGGACGGGACCAGTCGAATGCCTCTTCGGGTTGCCACGCTTCGGCCTCGGCGCGCAGCGCGAGACGGGCAAAGACCTGGTCCGGGCTGTCTTGGAGACGCTTCACTCGGCGAACGCCAAGCCGGCCACCGCACCCGCGGCGCGGCCGCGCCCGTCATCCGTGTCAGCGGAGATCGCCACATGGGTGGGTGGCGGCGCCTCGCGCCCAAAGGCACGCTGGAAATCGGCGGCCCAGTCCACCCGCTCGCCCGCCCATGCACCGGTCGCATCGCCCGTGATCGGCCCCCATCGAGTGGTCCGGCTGAAATGTTAGTGCATTGTGGTCTCCTTCGCCATTGCCGGCTGTAGGTGGAGCGAAGCGGAACCGGAAGGCGGCAATGGCGGCGTCGCGGTTTCCGGGGCT